>JAQWJV010000024.1 GCA_029248185.1 Flavobacteriaceae bacterium
CGTATTTTTTGGATGTTCTAAAGATAGTGACGCAAATACTTCTGAAGTATACATCAGACTATCGAATATTAGCGAATATAACTTTAAGAATATTGTTGTTAATACATCAACAGGAAATGTTGATTTTGAAAATATTGACTCTGGACAAATGAGCCAGTATAAAAATTTTGAAACAGCATATCAATACGCATTTGTTGAATTAGAAATTGAGGGTAGAATTCACACCATACAACCTATAGATTATGTAGAAGAAACACCCCTTGAAGATGGATATTACACTTATCAAATCGATGCAAATGACTCCCAAGAGCAATATGGTAGAATAAGTTTGACAATCATTGAAGATAAAAAATAATTTACTGAAAATTTTAGCGGTAAAATGAAAAGTAAAGCTCTATCATACTGGGTATATTATACCAAATTGGGGAGATAATGAAGTTGCTACTGATTATTTGAATGATACTGAAACTAAAAAACCAAACGAAGAGAATTGGAGTGAAAATAGACCTTACCTTAATCTAAAAGGAAATGGAGGGATTTTATCAACAGCAAGTGACTTACATCTCTGGAGAAAAGCAAAATGAATCTGATACCGTACAAATAGTATTTAAAAATATAGCCCGTAAAACTATTGAGCTAACGCAACCTATTGAGGAGCAACAGTATATCTCATATCAGCTGCAGGCCACAAAAATTCCTGTATATATTGCCGATAAAAGCACAAGCATTAAAAAGGAAAACGAATACAATTATAAGCGCATTCAAAATGAAGAAAGCATACGGTTTTCATTCCCCATCAATCAACAAATGATGGCGCAATTAACTTTAGAAGTAAGTCAACATCAAGTATTTCCCTCATTAATATTGAGCGATATAGAATTTCCATTAGAACGAAATGATTACAATTTGTATATAGAAGCAAGTACTAACTAAATTATAAACACAAAAGAAATAAACCACAGCTTACTTAGCTGTCTTTTACCTAAAGAATTTAATAAAAAATGTAATGATTCATTGGGTTTATGTGCTGCTGCAGCATTTAACTTTCCGCCATTCTCCTAAAAATTCAGAACTGAAGTCTGGTCTAGCTAGGGTAAAAAAAGCAACAGAGCTGCTGAATAGAATAAAGAAATTAGAAAAATGAATTCAACGACCAACTATAATTACGAATTCACTTGTGTATCTTTGGTTTAGATAAATTAGCGATGAACAAACCCTTACTTCAAAAAGGCCTTAAGAAAATGAGCTTATTTTTACTTTGCTGTTTTATAGGCCCTGTCATAGTTCATCAAGCCTTTAAAAACCAAGCTCACCCCTTGTATGTTCCTGTTCTTATTTTAGGTATCCTTTTTCTAATTACCGCGATGTATTATGGATTTTCAGGGATTAAAACCCTCGTCAATGCACTCTTAGGAGAACGTAAAACAAAACTTTAAAGAATCGATTGCTTGCTATCCCAAGACCCCGTATCTTTGCTTGCATTTTAATAAAACTATGATTGAAATTCAATTTCCAGACCAGAGTGTTCGAACGTATTCAAAGGGAGTAACTCCATTTGAAATTGCTTCAAGTATCAGTGAAGGATTGGCACGTAACGTATTGTCTGCTAAATTTAATGGACAAACAGTAGAGAGTGTCACTCCCTTGCATGAAAATGGTAAAATACAGCTTTTTACATGGAATGATCAAGAAGGAAAAACCGCCTTTTGGCATTCCTCTGCCCATGTTTTGGCACAAGCCTTATTGGCACTTTACCCTGACTGCAAGTTAACAATCGGACCTGCCATAGAGAATGGTTTTTATTACGATGCCGATTTCGGAGGCTACAGTCTGACAGAAAAAGATTTGGTCGAAATCGAAAAGAAATTTTTAGAATTTGCACGCCAAAAATTTGAATTTAAAATGCGAAGTGCTACTAAAGCGGAAGCTTTAGCATACTACAAAAAAGAGAATAACCCTTTCAAGACAGAACTCATCGAAAACCTTGAAGACGGTACGATTACCTTTTGTGACCATGCTGACTTTACAGATCTTTGTCGGGGAGGACATATTCCAAACACAGGACCTATAAAAGCAATAAAGCTAACCAATATCGCAGGAGCCTACTGGAGAGGAGACGAAACCAAACCCCAACTCACTCGAGTTTACGGAATATCGTTTCCTAAGCAAAAAGAATTGACAGCCTATCTAGCACTAGTCGAAGAGGCAAAAAAAAGAGATCATAGAAAACTTGGAAAAGAACTAGAACTATTTACTTTCTCTAAAAAAGTGGGGCAAGGCCTCCCCCTATGGTTGCCCAAAGGAGCTGCCTTGCGTGAACGATTAGAGAATTTTCTGAAAGCAGCACAAAACAAAGCCGGTTATGAACAAGTTATTTCTCCCCATATTGGGAGTAAAGAATTATACATGACTTCTGGGCATTACGAAAAATATGGTGCCGATAGCTTCCAACCCATTCAGACTCCAGCCGAAGGGGAAGAGTTTTTGCTTAAACCCATGAATTGTCCTCATCACTGTGAAATCTACAATGCCAAACCATGGAGTTACCGTGACCTCCCAAAACGCTATGCAGAGTTTGGGACAGTTTATCGTTACGAACAAAGCGGTGAATTGCATGGGCTTACACGGGTACGAGGGTTTACTCAGGACGATGCACATATTTTTTGCATGCCGAGCCAATTAGACGAGGAGTTTAAAAAAGTGATTGACTTGGTTTTATATGTATTTGGATCCTTAGGTTTTGAAGATTTTACCGATCAAGTATCACTTAGAGATCCTGAGAAGCCTGAAAAATATATCGGTTCAACCCATAACTGGGAATTGGCAGAACAAGCGATTATCAATGCCGCTAAAGAGAAAAACCTCAATTATGTGATCGAAACTGGGGAAGCTGCTTTTTACGGTCCTAAGCTGGATTTCATGGTAAAAGATGCTTTGGGACGGAAATGGCAATTAGGGACAATCCAAGTGGATTACAACCTTCCTGAGCGCTTTGATTTGAATTATAAAGGAAGTGATAATGAATTACACAGACCCGTCATGATTCATCGGGCACCTTTTGGAAGTTTAGAACGTTTTGTTGCCATTTTATTAGAACATACGGGTGGAAATTTCCCACTTTGGCTCATGCCCAATCAAGTAAATATTTTGTGTGTGAGTGAAAAATGTAAAAATTACGCTCTAAAAGTTTTAAATTTCTTGGAAAATCACGAAATTCGCGCCCTCTTAGATGATCGAAATGAGACGATTGGAAAGAAGATTCGTGAGTCCGAAATCTCCAAAGTCCCCTATATGATTATCATAGGAGAGAAAGAAGAAGAAAATAACACCATTTCTATACGCAAGCACTCTGAAGGTGATTTAGGAAGCTTTGGCATGGAAAGTGTAGTAGATTTAATAAATACAGAAATAAAAAGCAGCCTAGCTAGCTTTGATGTTTAATTTAAAAAAGAGAAGACATAGCAATACGTAGACGCAGAACGAACCGCCCAGGGAGGGTAATCAAAGAAAATCCACACCGTATTAATCAAAAAATTACGGCACAGGAGATTCGATTAGTTGGTGACAATGTTGAAATAGGAGTATACTCCCTTCACAAAGCACTTGCTATAGCCGAATCTTTAGAACTGGATTTAGTTGAAATTTCGCCAAATGCCTCTCCGCCAGTCTGTAAAATTTTAGAATATAAAAAGTTTCTGTACGAACAAAAAAAGCGGGAAAAGGCCCTAAAAGCGAAGACAAGTAAGATTATTCTTAAGGAGATTCGTTTTGGTCCACAAACCGATGAACACGATTATGAGTTCAAAAAGAAACATGCCGAAAAGTTTCTCAAAGAAGGAGCTAAATTAAAAGCATTTGTTTTTTTTAAAGGGCGTTCTATCGTGTTTAAAGAACAAGGTCAAATTCTTTTGTTACGTTTAGCACAAGATTTGGAAGAATTAGGAAAAGTAGAACAAATGCCAATATTGGAAGGAAAAAAGATGAGTATCTTGATTTCTCCTAAGAAAAAATAAAAAAAGGAATCGTCATGCCAAAAATGAAAACAAAATCAAGTGCTAAAAAGCGTTTTAAATTAACCGGAAGCGGTAAAATCAAGCGTAAGCATGCTTTCAAAAGTCACATCTTGACCAAAAAGTCAAAAAAGCGTAAGCTTGCATTGACCCATTCTGGTTTGGTTCATGAAAGTGATGAGAAAAACATCAAACAACAACTTAGACTTAATTAAGTCAAACAAGGTTAAACGTTAATTATCAACCCGAAGTAAGGCTCTAAAAGTGTAGCAATTCCGCCTCCTTCAAAAAACAACTATTAAAATGCCAAGATCAGTAAACTCAGTTGCTTCAAGAGCACGTAGAAAAAAAATCTTAAAACAAGCGAAAGGATTTTTCGGCCGTCGTAAAAACGTTTGGACCGTTGCAAAAAACGCGGTGGATAAAGCCATGCTTTATGCGTATCGTGACCGAAAGGTGAACAAACGCAACTTCAGAGCTCTCTGGATTACTCGTATTAATGCCGGAGCTCGTATCAACGGAATGTCCTACAGCCAATTCATGGGGAAAATTAAAGCCAACAATATTGAGCTCAACCGAAAGGTACTCGCAGACCTTGCGATGAATCATCCCGATGCTTTTAAAGCGATCGCTGACAAAATAAAATAAATTCAAAACTACCTTCGGGTAGTTTTTTTTTGCATATGGAACACTATACGATCTATCACAACCCAAGATGTAGAAAATCTAGAGAGGCATTACAATTTTTAAAAGATGCAGGTCTAGAAGGTGAAGAAGTTCGTTATCTTGAAACTCCTTTTACGAAAGAACAGCTACAAAAGATTTTGAATCAAATAGAACTTTTACCCAGTGCTGTCCTTCGAAAAAATGAATCCGAATGGAAAAGTATTCCCAATCGGACTTCTTTAGATGAAGATCAAATCCTTGATTGTCTTATTAAATTTCCAAAATTAATTGAAAGACCTATTGTACTTATAGGTAATAAAGGAGTTCTTGCTCGACCTCTTGAAAATTTAGCTTTATTTCTCAAAAGGGATTAAACCCTAACATCATATTGCTGTCAAAGTAGCATCACTTAAAAAATATATGAAGAAATTATTCTTTCTGATGCTTCTGATGTGTTATTCAAATACAGCTGTTGCTCAACGTCCCTCCAATAATGGGAAAATTTCCAAAATAAAAATCACTGGTAATGTTGCTGATTCTGAAACCTCAGAATCCTTAGAATACGCAACAATATCCTTAGTTAATGGTCAATTTCCAGATCGAATCCAAGGAGGAATAACCGATGTGAAAGGAGACTTTGAAATTGAAGTTTTGCCTGGAAAATATGATATCACTATCGAATATATTGGTTTTGAAAAAATCATCCTTAAGGATCGAGATATCAAAGTAACGACTCGTTTGGGAGATTTTAAACTAAACATCGATTCAGAATCCCTTGAGGAAGTTGAACTCGTGGGAGAACGAACTGAAGTTGAAATACGATTAGATAAAAGGGTCTACAATGTAGGAAGGGATATTACCGTTCGTGGCGGGAGTGTTACTGATGTTATGGATAACATCCCCTCCGTTTCAGTCGATGTTGAAGGAAATATTTCTTTAAGAGGAAATGATAATGTACGTATTTTAATTAATGGAAAACCTTCTGGATTAGTTGGACTTTCAGGTTCTTCAGCTTTACGACAACTCCCTGCCGAATCAATCGAAAAAGTTGAAGTGGTAACTTCACCTTCTGCACGATATGAGGCTTCTGGAACTGCAGGTATTCTAAATATTATTCTTAAGAAAGACGAACTAATTGGATTTAATGCAACTTTTATTGCAAATGCAGGACTTCCAAAAAACCTGGGGGGTACAGCAACTCTAAATTGGAGAACTAAAAAAGTCAATTTTTTCACTACAACCACCTATAGGGATCAAAAATCATTGGGTGGAGGATTGTTTAATAGCGAATACTTCAATGCGGATTTACCCAGTACATTTGCAAATGAAACTAGGGATTATGATCGAGTACGAAAAAACTATTTCATCAATCTAGGAGCAGAATATTACATTAATGATAATACCTCGCTTACACTTAGTGGTTTTGTTCGCGATAGCAACAATACAAGTGATGCCAATACAGAAATTGATGACATCAATGCAAATGGGGACATCCTTTCGACAGTAGGACGCTTACAAGAGGAGGCAGAAAAAGACAATTCAAGTCAACTTACTGCTAATTTTACTAAAAAATTTAATGAAGAGGGGCATGAGTTGGTGGTTGAAATCCAATTACAAAAAAGCTCAGAAGATGAATTCGCTGACATCACCAATACCGATTCACCAAATGAAACAGTGGGCACCCTAGAATCACAAACAAGAAATTTATTTCAATTGGATTATGTATGGCCAATGGATAAAAACACTCAGTTTGAATTTGGGTATCGAGGCGATTTCAGTTCGCAAGAAAATGATTACGAAGTTGCACTATTGGAAAACACCCAATTCGTTCGTGACACAAACCTCTCAAACATATTACTTTTTGAACAAAATGTTAATGCCCTATATACCCAGTTTGGCAAAAAGATTAATAAATTTTCTTACCTCTTAGGGATAAGAATGGAAAATACTCATATTGTAATTGATCAAAAAACAACAAATGATTACAAAGAAAAAAAGTACACGAACTTTTTCCCAACCCTAAATTTATCTTATGAGTTTAATGAAGAGGAGAATATTACATTAGGATTCAGTAGAAGAATAAGACGTCCCAGAAGTTGGTCCTTAAATCCCTTCCCTTCTCGGTCGAGTGTTACCTTTTTTAGACAGGGAAATCCAGATTTAGATCCCTCCTATTCCAGTACTTTTGATTTTGGATATTTAAAACGTTGGGAAAAATTTACATTCAATGGGTCAGCCTACTACCAAAAAGCAACACAGGTGATTACCCGTATAACAGAAGCCACAGGGGAATTGATCAAGGTAAGTGAAGATCCACTAATCGAAATTCCCTCCCTTAGAGCGACATCGATTAATCTGGCTGAAAATAACCGTATTGGAACAGAATTCACTTTGACGTATTCCCCTTCTAAAAAAATACGCCTGAGTGGAAACTTCAATGTTTTTAATTCTGAAACCCTAGGAAGTTATAACAATCAAGTGTTTGATGCTGAAATCATTAGTTGGTTTGCCAGAATCAATGGAAATATTCGGCTTCCCAAAGGGTGGACCGCTCAATTGAGAGGTTTTTACAGAGGACCCAATGCAACGGCGCAAAATAGATCCAAAGGCTTTTTTGTATTGTCTGGAGCTGTAAATAAAGATATATTTAATAAAAAAGGAACACTCTCCTTTAATGCGAGTGACCTCCTAAATTCAAGGCGATATAAAAATACAACAACAACAGAAAGCTTTACTAATTACAGTGAGTTTCAATGGAGACGTCCCTCTTACGTTATGACGTTCACCTACAAAATTAATGAACGTAAAAACGATCGCCGCAGAAGAAACCAAAACTACAGTGGAAACGGCGGTGGAGATGAATTTGGTTTCTAACCATAAAAAAAGGGGCTAAAAGCCCCTTTTTTTATTTTCTTTTCTCAATCTTCTGTTTGTTCTTTCCGTATTTTAAATGTTCCATAATCGCTCCTACCAACCAGTAAGGAATGACAAAAGTTAACAAGAAAATCATCAACCAAAATCCAATGGTTAAGATGGAAAGAAAAGCAAGAAAACCTAAGTATTGGTCAAATTCAAACATAATTTCTGTTTTGAGATACAAAAATACATATTTTTTTGAATGACATCACCCCCGTTCCATAAATTTCATCGAGCTTATTCACAAAATAATTGAAACTTATAAAAACGATTTCTACTAAATCGAGTATTTTTACAATTCAAAATATAATCCATGGAATACCGTATCGAAAAAGACACTATCGGAGAAGTAAAAGTACCTAAGCATGTCTATTGGGGACCACAAACAGAACGCTCTAGAAGTAATTTTAAAATTGGGGCTCCAGCCTCGATGCCCATTGAAATTATCCATGGCTTTGCCTTTTTGAAGAAAGCTGCTGCTTACACAAACCACGATCTAGGTGTACTTAGCATAGAGAAAAGAGATCAAATTGCACAAGTATGTGATGAGATTCTAACTGGTGCTCTCTCAGATCAATTTCCATTAGTCATTTGGCAAACGGGATCAGGTACGCAAAGTAATATGAATGTTAATGAAGTAATCGCCAACCGAGCCCATGTTTTGGCAGGAAATACACTTGGAGATGGAGGTAAAACCCTAGCCCCAAATGACGATGTCAATAAATCTCAATCCTCAAATGACACTTTCCCTACGGGTATGCATATTGCCGTTTACAAGAAAATTACTGAAACCACACTCCCAGGAATTATCCAATTACGCGATACTCTAGACCAAAAGGCAAAAAAATTTCAATCTGTAGTAAAAATAGGACGTACCCATTTAATGGACGCCACTCCCCTGACCTTGGGTCAAGAATTTTCAGGCTATGTTTCCCAATTAGACCATGGGATTAAAGCCTTAAAAAACACACTAACGCATTTGTCCGAAATGGCCTTGGGTGGAACCGCCGTAGGGACCGGTATCAACACTCCAAAAGGCTATTCCGAAAAAGTAGCTCAGTATATTGCTCAATTCACTGGACTTCCTTTTATTACAGCTCCCAATAAATTTGAAGCCCTAGCCGCACATGATGCTATCGTTGAGACACATGGTGCCTTGAAACAATTGGCGGTTTCTCTTAACAAAATTGCAAATGATATTCGAATGATGGCTTCAGGACCTCGATCTGGAATCGGTGAACTCATAATTCCCGCCAATGAACCCGGAAGTTCTATAATGCCTGGAAAAGTAAATCCAACACAATGTGAAGCCCTAACCATGGTTTGCGCACAAATAATGGGTAATGATGTTGCAATAACCGTTGCCGGAACCCAAGGTCACTATGAACTCAATGTATTTAAACCTGTCATGGCAGTAAATTGTTTACAATCTGCTCAATTAATTGGGGATGCCTGTGTGAGTTTTACTGAAAATTGTGCCAAAGGAATTGAACCCAATCACAAACGAATTGATGAGCTAGTTCAAAATTCCCTAATGCTGGTTACTGCCTTAAATACGAAAATAGGATACTATAAAGCTGCTGAAATTGCAAATAAAGCCCATAGAGAAGGAACAACTCTTAAAGAAGCTAGTATGGCTCTAGGTTATTTAACATCTGAAGAATTTGACGCTTGGGTGCGTCCAAATGAAATGACAGGGAATGAATGATGCATTAAAATTTATTCCTTTTGAATCTCAATATTCGAATGAATTTAAAACACTTAATGTAGAATGGTTGGAAACTTTTTTTGTTGTAGAACCCTATGACGAATTAGTACTGACCAACCCAGTAGAAGAGATTATTCAGCCCGGAGGTTTCATTTTTATGGTAGCCCTAAAGGGAAAAATCATTGGCACTTTTGCCTTCCTTAAGAAAGGAAATGGTGTTTTTGAATTCAGTAAAATGGCCATTACTCCCAAAGAACGTGGAAAAGGCTACGGAAATAAAATCGTTCAATTTGTTATTCGTTTCGCAGAACAGCACCATTGGGATAAACTGATCTTATACTCTAGTACTATTCTAGAAAATTCCATTCATTTGTATCGTAAATATGGATTTATTGAAGTCCCTATTGATCCCGACATTAAATATGCAAGAGGAAATATTAAAATGGAGTTAGACTTAAAATAAGTCAACAATCAAGTTGTGTTTCCTCTTTCTTTTTAAAAACACTATATTGACCGAGTGAAATCTAAATTCACTTCCATGGCTGCTTTAATTATTGCAGGGGAAGCTATTTTTTTATTGCCTTTTATAGTGATGCGTGTATTCAAACCGATTATACGTGATGTCTTTAGAATTTCTGACTTAGAAATTGGAGAAGCTCAAGCACTTTACGGACTTACTGCCCTACTCTCTTATTTTTTTGGAGGCTTTATCGCTGATAAATGGGAGCCAAGGAAGTTATTGTCCCTCTCTTTACTCCTCACGAGTTTAGGAGGTGTTGTAATGATCTCTATTCCTTCAATCACAACCTTCAAAATACTATACGCACTCTGGGGAGTGTCAACCATCTTCTTGTTTTGGTCCGCCTTGATCAAAGCTACTAGGCAATGGGGAAATCAAAACAATCAAGGTTTGTCCTTCGGTTTACTTGATGGAGGTAGAGGGCTATTTGCTGCCTGCATTGCTCTAACAGGAGCTGCCTTATTAAGTTATTTTTTTCCAGAAGAAGTTATTGAGATCACCTATTCAGACAAAAAAAAGACACTTCAATACATCCTGACAACTATAACTGCTACTGTATTTCTTATAGGTGTTTTTGTTTGGTTTACGCTTTCTAAACCAATTGAAGATCCCAAAAACAAAAACAGCTCATTTAACTACAAACAAGCTTTTGCCTTATTGAAAAAGCCAAAAATAATCTTTTATTCTTTGTTGATTTTATCAGCCTATAGTGGATATAAACTCACGGGAGTTTTTGGGATATACGCAAAAGATGTTTGGGGTTTTAGTATCGAAAATGCTACCTACTTTGCAGTTTTAATTCAATTTTCACGCCCAATCACTGTAGTCCTTATCGGTTGGATTGGAGATCAATTTTCCCCTTCAAAAGTAATAATACCTTGCTTTATAAGTATGGCAATTGCTTCCTTTTTAATTGGATTCGGGGGCTTAGAAAAAAATTAT
>JAQWJV010000044.1 GCA_029248185.1 Flavobacteriaceae bacterium
AATACAAAAATAGAGGTGGACGGGTGGCAACAGGATCTGATTCTGGATTTATCTTTCAGCTTTACGGCTTTGCTTACATTCGTGAAATGGAATTACTCAGAGAAGCAGGCTTTCATCCCCTTGAAATCATTCGTTCTGCAACATTGAACTGTGCCGAAGCCCTTGGACTAGCCGACGAAACAGGGTCTATAGAAATAGGAAAGAGTGCTGACTTTGTGATTGTAGAAGAAAATCCATTGCAAAACTTTAAAGTACTTTACGGTACAGGAGCGATCAAACTTACCGAAGATAACGAGGTCGTTCGTGTAGGTGGGGTAAAACATACCATTCGTCAGGGTGTCATCTACGATGCAAAACAACTTCTCGAAGAAGTCAAACATTTTGTAGATGAAGCAAAAATCAAAGAAAACTTCAAAATTACTCAACCCGGAAATTAATATTAAATGTCTACCCAATCCAGTCGCTTTATTTTATTAATGCATTGCCCAGACCAAAAAGGAATCATTGCATCTGTTACCAATTTCATACATCAACGCAATGGAAATATAGTTTATATAGACCAATACGTAGATCGTTCACAAGACACCTTCTTCATGCGAATTGTGATTGAAGGGGAAAACAAAATAATCGACTTTCAGGCTTTTAAAGATGATTTTGCATCAGAACTCGGAACCTCTTTTCAACTGAAATGTGATTTCTATCAAGAAGAAAAATTACCTAAAATGGCTGTGTTTGTGTCTAAATATGATCACTGCCTTTATGATATTTTAACCCAACAACGATCTGGAAAACTGAAATGTGAAATCCCATTTATCATCAGTAATCACAAAGATTTAGAAGGAATTGCAAAGCAGTTTAATGTCCCTTTTTATCACATTCCCGTGACTAAAGAAAACAAAAAGTCTGCAGAGGAAAAACAATTGGAAATATTAAACCAACAGGATGTCGATTTTATCGTTTTGCACGTTATATGCAAATTTCTCCTCAAAATTGATTGATTTATATCCATCAAAAATTATCAATATTCACCATTCTTTCTTACCCGCATTTCCCGGAGCAAAACCTTATCATTCTGCTTTCAACCGAGGAGTAAAAATTATAGGTGCGACAAGCCATTACGTGACTGAAGAATTAGACGCGGGTCCCATTATCGAACAAGGCATTAGTCGTGTTTCTCATGAACACGAAGTTGTTGACCTAATTAACAAGGGACAAGATTTAGAACGCATGGTTTTACTTAGAGGTCTAAAGCTGCATTGTGATCGTAAAATCATGGTTTACAACAACAAAACCGTAGTATTCAACTAGTCTTTAAGAAGGAAAGACAGCAACTGGGCATTAAATTCTTCTGGCTGATCAATATTCACGACATGTCCTGAATTGGCTAGCGTGATCAGACTGGAGGATTGATGCATGGCAACAAATTTTTTGACGAAAGGTAAAAACATATAATCCTGTGAGCCCATGATGTACAGAATTGGTGTTTTCACTTCTTTATGTCTGATTCGTTTGAGCACTGGAAGTATATTGGCTGTCAATCGATACCAACGTTTAAATTCGTTATGCGAAATCTTTTTTGCTTCTTTAATAAAGAGTGCTCTTGAATTCCTATGGGCCTTATATGGCATAATTACATAGGCAAAGAAGGTGTAAATCCAAATAAAAGGGAGTATACTTTGCGTCAACTTCCCCATGACCATCAGAAACCTTGACTGCAAGTTTAAGTTTAAAATAGCACCCCCTAAACCAATTTTTTCAACACGGTCGCTGTGTTTTTGAAGCATTTTCTGAATTAAAATACTCCCTAAGGAGATTCCTACAAAATGTGATTTCTTGATTTTGTTTTCGTCTAAAACATTCAGTATATCATCAATAATTATATTAAAGGTATATTCCGTTCCTTCGGGAGAAACCTCAGATTTTCCATGCCCACGAAGATCAATTAAAAGAATATTGAAATAAGCTTTAAAAAAACGAACTTGATTGAACCAAATGGAAGAATTTCCTCCAGCTCCATGGATAAAACATATCCATTTCTTAGAATCGTTTTCGGCGGAATATATTGAATTATAAAGCACTAAACGATTCCTTTTTCATTTAAATAAATTGCCATTTCTTCCTGAAGGCGAGACGCTTCAAGGGCAGCAGCTTCTGCAAAATCAGTTTCTTGAGAACAATACAATATCCCTCTAGAGGAATTTACCAGGAGTCCACATTGGCTATTCATCCCCGCACGAGACACCTCAGCAAGATTTCCACCTTGCGCTCCTACTCCGGGAACAAGGAGAAAAGAATCAGGAACTATTTTTCGAATTGACGTTAACGCTTCAGCCTTGGTAGCCCCTACAACATACATCAATCGATCTGCATTAGTCCAAGTTAAACTGGTTCTCAAAACCTTCTGAAACAATACTTCATTGTTTTCTTTGGTAAATTGGAAATCGGAGGCTCCTGGATTGGACGTCAGCGCCAAAAGTATGGCGTGTTTCCCTTCGAATTTTAAAAAAGGCTCAACAGCATCTTTACCCATATAGGGCGCAACTGTAACAGAATCAGCATTATAAGTCTCAAAAAAAGCTTTTGCGTAACGACTCGCTGTATTGCCAATATCTCCTCGTTTTGCATCCGCAATTGTAAAATGATCTGGAAAATTAGAGTTTAAGTATTCCATCACTTTTTGAAAGGCCTCCCATCCTTGAACACCATAGGATTCGAAAAAGGCTAGATTGGGCTTGTAGGCAACAGCATACTGGTGTGTGGCATCAATTATTGATTTTGCAAAAGAAAAAATCGGATCTTCATTTCCTTTTAAATGTTCAGGAATTTTATTTAAATCAATATCAAGACCAACACAAAGAAAGGATTGTTTTTTCTTTATCTGATCCACTAGTTTGTCCTTCGTCATAGTACTTCTCCAGCTTCTTTAAGTTTCTCGGTGTTTTGATGCAATTGAAGCTCATCTATCAGCTTTTGAACATCACCATTTATTACATTAGGAAGATCATAAAGGGTCAAGCCTATTCGATGATCTGTCACCCTACCTTGTGGATAATTATAGGTTCTAATTTTAGCTGATCGATCCCCAGAAGAGACCAGGGAATTTCTTTTTTCAGAATCCAATGCCAATTTTTTTGAAAGCTCCAATTCATATAAACGTGAACGTAGTACCTTTAGGGCTTTGTCCTTGTTTTTGTGTTGTGATTTTTGGTCTTGACATTGAGCAACAATACCTGTAGGTTCGTGTGTTAATCGCACTGCAGAATAGGTTGTGTTTACAGATTGACCTCCGGGTCCAGAAGAACAAAAATAATCCACTCTTACTTCGTTCATGTCTATTTCTACGTCAAATTCTTCTGCTTCTGGCAACACCATAACTGTAGCGGCAGAGGTGTGAACTCGACCCTGTGTCTCGGTTTGAGGAACACGCTGAACTCGGTGAACCCCAGATTCATATTTTAAAGTGCCATAAACATCTTCTCCTGAAACTTCGAAGATGACTTCTTTAAAACCACCTGCTGTTCCTTCGCTTGAATCCACAAAACTAACTTTCCAATTTTGTGCTTGGCAATATTTGGTGTACATACGATATAAATCACCCGCAAAAATACTTGCCTCATCACCTCCTGTTCCCGCTCGAATTTCAACCACGACATTCTTTGCATCTTCGGGGTCTTTGGGGATTAATAAAAACTTTATCTCTTCTTCTAGTTTTGGAAGCTCTTCCTTTGCAGAATCAATTTCCATTTTAGCCATTGCAATCATCTCTTCATCTTGCTCTTCCTTTAAAAGGAGTTCAGCTTCTTCAAGATTTGATAAGAGGGTTTTGTATTGGTTCATCTTTTCAACCATAACCGAAAGCTCCTTATATTCTTTGTTGAGCTGAATATATCGCTTTTGGTCCGTGATCACATCCGGCTGAATGATTAAGTCAGAGACTTCATCGAATCGCTGCTGAATGATTTGAAGTTTTTCTATCATGATGGTGTAAATTTACAAATTGTCCCGCAAATTATCGTCAGAATCTTTAGTTAAGACAAGTGCAACTTTAACTGTATTCAAAAATACCGTAGGGAGTCTCCAAAGTTAATTTTTTTTGAGGTGCTGCCTCTACTCGTCCCACAACGTGCGCATCCACATTAAATGATTTTGAAATCGCTATAATTTCTTCCGCCTTATCTGGAGAAACATACAATTCCATTCGATGTCCCATATTAAAAACCTGATACATTTCTTTTCCTGAAGTTCCAGACTCTTTTTGGATCATATCAAATAAAGGAGGAACAGGGAAAAGTGAGTCTTTGGTCACATGAAGGTTTTTAATAAAATGTAAAATTTTTGTTTGAGCACCCCCGCTGCAATGAACCATTCCATGAATGGAACTTGATTCCATTTCTGAAAATATTTTTTGAATAATAGGGGCATAGGTTCGAGTGGGAGATAAAACCAATTTTCCGATATCGACGGGTACACCTTCTAATATTTCTGTTAGCTGTTTTGAACCTGAATAGATTAAATCTTCAGGAACACTAGGATCGTAGCTTTCGGGATATTTTTCTGCCAAATTTTTAGCAAAAACATCATGTCGTGCAGAAGTCAATCCATTACTTCCCATCCCTCCATTGTATGAAGACTCATACGTAGCCTGACCATGGGAAGCAAGTCCTACAATCACATCGCCGTCTTGAATGTTGGCATTGTCTATAATCTGGTTTCTTGCTATTCTTGCAGTAACTGTAGAATCTACAATTATTGTACGAACCAAATCACCTACGTCAGCAGTTTCTCCCCCAGTACTGTGAATGGAAACGCCCCATTTATTGAGTGTTTCGAGGAGTTCTTCTGTTCCTTCAATTATTGCAGCAATAACCTCTCCGGGAATGTGATTTTTATTTCGCCCAATGGTCGAAGAAAGCAAAATATCTTGCGTGACCCCAACGCAAAGTAAGTCGTCGATATTCATAATGAGTGCATCCTGAGCAATGCCTTTCCATACAGAGAGATCTCCCGTTTCTCTCCAATACATATATGCCAAAGAGGACTTTGTCCCTGCCCCATCTGCGTGCATCACGATTGCATGTGCAGCACTGCCGGTTAGAACATCTGGAATGATTTTACAAAAAGCTTGAGGATACAATCCTTTATCGATTTTTTTTATGGCATTATGCACATCTTCTTTTTGAGCAGAAACACCTCTACGGCTGTATCGATCGGACATATAAATATTTTATACAAAAATAATTCTTTTGATAAAACAGGACTTCTATTCTAGATTTAGTTATTAACGAATAAACAACAATTCCCGATATTTAGCCAATGGCCAAATTTCATCATCAACAGTAAGTTCAAGCTTGTCGCAATGATAACGAATGGTAGAAAGAAAAGGCAGTATGGTCTCACAATAGGCCAGGGCTTTTTTGTGTGCGTCTTGGATGACATTGGCTTTTTTTCTTGCTTCTACCATTGCGAAAATTCCGCTATTGATTTCAGCAATATGATTTGAAATTCGTTCTAAAATTAAGATTTGTTCACGTGCATGCTCTTTGTAGACCGCTCCATAAATTTCTTTCAAACCTTTTACGTTTTCAATTAAAACATTTTGGTACTTAATGGCCGTGGGGATAATATGATTTTGGGCTAGGTCTCCCAATGTTCTTGATTCTATCTGAATGCAAGATGTATACTCATCCAAGTCAATTCGATATCGCGTATGCAATTCATTTTTAGAAAAAATATCTAAATTTTCAAAAAGCTTAATGGAACTGTCCGCTATGTATGCAGGTAATGCCTCAGGTGTCGTTTTATTATTACTCAATCCCTTTTTCTTTGCTAAGGATTCTGTTTTCTCTTTTTCATTTTCGGCAGCATAAAAAATATCTTTGATGGAAGTGATCGTTTCTCTTAATGTATTAAAAATTGCATCATCCTTTTTCATATTTTTTTTGTTCACTAATCCATCTACCGCATCTCTAAACGCAAGCAATTGTTCAGCCACTATGGTATTGAGAACCGTTGTTGATTTAGCACAATTTGCTTTGGAACCTACTGTTCTAAATTCAAATTTATTTCCCGTAAAAGCAAAGGGAGAAGTTCTATTTTTATCGGTATTATCCAATAAGATTTCTGGTATTTTACCAATTACGTTCAATTTAATATCCGTTTTTTCTTCAGGGGACAACTTCCCTTTCGATACATTTTCTAATTCTTCCAAAACTTGCATCAAATGCTTACCAATAAAAATGGAAAGAATCGCAGAGGGAGCTTCATTCAGTCCAATCCGCAAATCATTACTCGCTGAAACCGAAGAGGCTCTAAGTAAGGCCTCATGTTTGAAAGCAGCAGCAATTGTATTTACAAAAAAAGATAAAAATTGTAAATTACTCATCGGTGTTTTTCCGGGACTCAATAGATTAACACCTGTATTGGTTACCAAAGACCAATTGGTGTGTTTTCCGGAACCGTTAATTTTTTCAAATGGTTTTTCATGAAACAGCACTATAAAGTTATGCTTAGTGGCCATTTTATTCATTAAATCCATCAGAAGAGCGTTGTGATCAACTGCTAGATTAGCAATTTCAAATACTGGAGCTATTTCGTATTGGCTGGGGGCTACTTCATTGTGATAGGTTTTGACAGGAATACCCAAAGCGGTACTTTGAGACTCTAAATCTTTCAAAAAACGAGTTACACGATCGGGAATAGAACCAAAAAAATGATCATTCAATTCCTGCTCTTTGGATGGTGCATGTCCTAATAGTGTTCTTCCCGTAAGCATAATATCTGGTCGAGTTGCCGCCAAACTACTATCAATCAAAAAATACTCTTGTTCCCAGCCTAGAGTGGCATTTACTTTAGCAACCGTTTTATCAAAATAATGACATACCTCAGTAGCTGCATCATTAAGTTTTTGCAATGATTTTAGCAAGGGAGCTTTGTAATCAAGTGCTTCACCCGTATAGGAGATAAAAAGAGAAGGAATACAGAGCGTCTCTTCATAAATGAAAACAGGTGAGGTTGGATCCCAAGTCGTAAACCCCCTTGCTTCAAACGTATTTCTTATACTTCCACCAGGAAAACTGGCTGCATGTGGCATTTGTTGGACCAGTTGTTCCCCTTCAAATTTCTCAATTTGAAGCCCCTTTTTATCCAGATTAAAAAAAGAATCATGTTTTTCTGCAGTTGCCCCACTGATGGGTTGAAACCAATGCGTATAATGTGTAGCTCCTTTAGAAATTGCCCATGCTTTCATGGCTGAGGCAATTTGATCCGCCAACATCATATTAATTGGTGTCTTTTTATCAATGGACTGTTGCATCTGTTTGTATGCTCTTTCATTTAAAAATTGCTTCAACTTAGAAGTATGAAAAACATTTGCTGCAAAATCAGGAGTTCTTGTACTTGACTTGGGGATCTTAGAAGAGGCAGTGGATAGCTTTAAAAGACTTTCTTTACGTAGGGTTTGCATGGAAAAAAAGAATAAGATTAACCCTACAAAGATAGTTATTTTGAATATTTGATGGTCAAAATCAAAAAAAATGAAGAATATTAAATTTTACCCCCAAAACAATAGGGGGTTAATAAAAATATAATATTGTTAATTTCTTTACATCATTCTTTTTATTGGGGTATCATAAAAATTTTATTTTAGCAAAAAATTAATTTATCATGAGTAAAGCTAAACTTGAATACATTTGGTTGGATGGTTATCAACCAACTGCAAATCTCCGCAGCAAAACAAAAATCGCAACTGATTTCAAAGGTACATTGGAAGATTGTCCTATGTGGTCATTTGATGGTTCTTCAACAAGACAAGCCGAAGGAAACTCTTCAGACTGTCTTTTAAAGCCTGTTGCTCTATATGAAGATCCAGATCGCAAAAACGGATGGTTGGTCATGACCGAGGTTTTAAATGCTGACGGAACTCCCCACCCTTCAAATGGAAGAGCTACAATCGATGATGATGATGATGATTTTTGGTTTGGTTTTGAGCAAGAATATTTCTTGTGGGACCCTGAAACCAATCTTCCTTTTGGCTTTCCAAAAGATCAATCACCTCAAGGACAGTTTTATTGTTCAGTAGGTGCCAAAAATGCATTTGGTAGAGAAATGATTGAAGAACATCTTGACCAATGTCTGGAGGCTGGAATTAACGTAGAAGGAATTAATGCAGAAGTTGCATCAGGTCAGTGGGAATATCAATGTTTCGCTCAAGGAGCTCAAAAAGCAGGCGATGAAATGTGGGTTTCTCGATACTTACTCGAACGACTCGGTGAAAAATATGGTCTTGCTATCGAATGGCATCCAAAACCATTAGGGGATACCGATTGGAATGGATCAGGAATGCACGCAAATTTCTCTAATGAAATTCTTAGAACATGTGGTTCTGAAGAAACATATAGTAAAATATGTGAAGCCTTTAGACCTGTAGTGAAAGAACATATAGAAGTATATGGTGCTCACAACGAACAACGTCTAACAGGGCAACATGAAACACAATCGATACATGAATTCAGTTTTGGGGTGTCGGATAGGGGTGCTTCGATACGAATTCCAATTCTTACAGTCGAAAAAGGCTGGAAAGGATGGCTTGAGGACAGAAGACCTTCTTCTAACGGGGATCCGTACAAAATTGCTTCCCGTATTATTAAAACTGTAAAGTCAGCTAAGCTGTAAAACAGATAGTGTAATAACCCAACAAAAGACACTCTAATTGATTTTAGGGTGTTTTTTTTTAGGATACAATTTGAGCAATAAAAAAAACATACACACCCAAAAGAACAATTCCTTCTAAACGTCCTAATCTCATTTTAGTAAACAAGAAAACCAAAGGAAGAACCAAAAAAGAAATGGCAAGCATCCATAAAAAGTCGAGCTGAAGAAGATTTTGGTCTTGAACAACTATTGGTTGGATTAACGCAGTAATTCCCATCACTGCTAATATATTAAACACATTAGACCCGATAAGATTTCCAAGAGACAAAGCTTTCTCCTTATTGATAATGGCAATTACAGAAGCTGTTAATTCGGGAATACTCGTTCCTATAGAAACGATTGAAATGCTTATTATACGCTCGCTTACTCCTAAATCTTGCGCTAGGGAAATAGCCCCCTTTATGAGCACCTCAGAACCCAACCACAAAGAAAATCCACCAGCTAAAAGCAAAAGAACTATCATTTTATTATTCGAAATTGAACTATGATGTGGCTCCTCCACAACTGCCTGCTTTTGAAAAAAAAGTAAAAAGACAAGAAAACAGAGTAGTAAAACCAGTAAAATTCCTCCTTCAAAACGACTTAGGGCTCCATCCTGAGCTACAAAAAAATAAAACAAGAGGGAGGCCACAAACATCATGGGCCAATCCATCTTATGAAAATTTTTGGTAACAGTTATTGGTGTGATGATAACAACAATACCCAAAACAAATGCAATGTTTGCAATATTTGAACCCACTACATTTCCCAATGCCAAATCTGGGTAACCCATCAAAGCAGATTTAACGCTTACAATCAACTCAGGAGCGGAAGTGGCAAAAGAAACCACGGTCATTCCAATAACAATTTTGGGAACATTTAACCGCAACGATAATGAAACAGCTGCATCCACCAACCAATCTCCCCCTCTAATGAGAAGAAATAAACCTAATCCAATCGCTATATAGTCCATAATAAAACGGTTACAAGATACATCATACTTACAAATTGGAATTTTAAAATATTAAAAAAATGAACCCACTAACTTCTTTGGTGAAAAAAGAAATTAGTTATATTTGCAATCTTTAAATTGGCCTCGTAGCATAACTGAATAGTGCACTTGATTACGGCTCAAGAGGTTGCAGGTTTGAATCCTGCCGAGGTCACACAAAATGAGGGAGTTAACGCTTCCTCATTTCTTTTTAGGGTACAGATTAAGTTACAGATATACCTCTCTTTTACTCTTTTTTGCTCAATTCGTACCTCAACTTATAATACTTTGATGCATTAATTCTTTTCCCTAAATATAGGAATTGCAGCTTACCGTTAACTATTTTCTTCGTGAGTGTGGACATACTTGATATTGTTGTTTTGAATGTGAAATAAATCTACTCATGTATCTGTTTGCGTGAATACTTCTGAAAACTCAAATTCGTATGCATTCAATACAGGTATATAATAATCTTGGAGGGTATTTGTTTCAATTAGTTCTTTTAAGTAGTCTGCAAATACATTTGTTTGGAGCATTATAGCGTAACACTCTTTACAGTAACCTCCGTCATCTACTCCATTTACCTGTAAGATGAAATGAGGATGGAAAACTAATGAA
>JAQWJV010000047.1 GCA_029248185.1 Flavobacteriaceae bacterium
ACCAATAGCTCTAAAATAAAAGTGGATTTAATTTTGGGGATGGGGGTTTGATTTGAGAGTTTTAGGTTGGAATTTTTTGGGATTTAACTGTCTATTTACTGGCAGAAAACATCTATTTAGACTCTTTTTGCTATCTTTAACTGTCTAATCACTGGCAACAAAAAAAGGACCACATCTCTGTAATCCTTTGCTTTGAAAAGGGTGGAAGATCGGTCTCGAACCGACGACCTCCTGAACCACAATCAGGCGCTCTAACCAACTGAGCTACAACCACCATTTTAAGTTGCAAATTTAATTTTTTTTAGATAGCAATACCAATAGCATCCCAAGAAATTTTATTTTTTTTCATTCCGATCACTTGGGTAATGAATTCCACAGAGTTGACGAATTGAATCCATTAATTGCATCAATTCTAAACTGCTATCTAATGACCATTTAGCTGATTCTTTTTTACCCTCACGTATACATTGACTGGCTTCTTCAATTTCATACGAATATCCCTTTCCAATAAAATCAAAGGCTTCTGAAACCATTTCCTCTCCTTTAACCAAAGAAAGTTTTGGAGTTTCGTGCCATCGACTATCCATATAAATTTCACCTTCTTCACCCGCTATGGTCGCACTCATGACCTCATTGTGAGCAAAACTAGAATACAATACAGCATGCGCATTTTCATAGGTCAACAGAATGGCAAGTTGTTGATCTACTCCATGCGCTGTTAGGTGAGCACTCGCTTGGATATTCTTAGGTTTACCTAGAAGTTGATAGGCCAAAAAAAGAGGGTAAATTCCAATATCCAATAAGGTACCCCCACCTTTATCCGGATGAAACAATCGAGAATCAGGTCCACGATCTAAACCATTAAAACTAAAGGTTGCGTTAATATATCTTAACCTACCTAGCTTTCCCTCTTTGATCCAGTCTTGTGCCTGCTGAAAAGAAGGATTAAATCGAGTCCAAAGGCCTTCCATTAAAAACACATTCGTTGAATGTGAAGCTGAAATCATAGCTTTGACTTCTTGTTCATTCATTGCCAGAGGCTTTTCACACAAAACAGCCTTTCTATGTTTGAGTGCTGCAATTGAGAGTTCAGCATGTTTTGGATGCAAGGAGGCGATATAAATGATTTCAACATCGGAATCATCAAAAAGAGACTGATAGGAATCATAAAAACGTTTGGATGAGTATTTTTCTGAAAAAGCTTCAGCCCTTCTATAGTCAGAGGAGGCTACAGCAATCAATTCAGTATTTGGGACTAGGAGCAAATCGGACGCAAATTTGTTTGCAATACTTCCTAAGCCTAAAATTCCCCAACGAACTGTTCGCATAGATTACCGAATTAAACTATTCAAATTATTCACTGAAAGGGGTTGCCTAGAGGTAAAGCCTTCTCCCGCTTCGGTTCCAATTAGGCGTCCCAAATTGTGGGCGCGATAAGCAACGCTTTCAAGGAAATTGAGGCTAGTAATGGGAGTACTTTCCTCAACCCCATTTGGATTGTAAAATTGACTTGAAAAAGCCTTTACCGCTTTGAGTTTTGTTTCTAAAAAGCCTGAAATATCAAATACAATATCAGGTTCAATTTCATTCCATTGAATATATTCTAAAACCAACTTAGGTCGCCAAGCCTCTTGATTTTCACCTGACTCGCTTTGTGTTTTTACTTTGGTAAGTCCACTTAAAAAACAAGCGTCATTGACCAATCTGTTTCCTTTTCCATGGTCTATATGTCGATCATGAACAGCATTACAAAAAACAACTTCAGGTCTGTAAGTCCTTATCTTTTGTATTACCGCCCGTTGATGTACTTCATCATTAATGAAAAATCCATCACGAAAAGCTAAATTCTCTCTTATATTCACCTTCAAAATAGCCTTGGATTTTGCAGCTTCTTCCTTTCGAAGCGCTACACTTCCTCGTGTTCCCATTTCACCTTGAGTAAGATCAATGATTCCTGCTGTTTTTCCTTGTGAAACGGAGCGTGCAAGGGTCCCAGCACAACCTAATTCAACATCATCTGGATGCGCACCAAAAGCGAGTATATCGAGTGTCATTTAATTGCTTTTTTATAGGCTTGAAATAGATCTGCTTTGATATCCTCTACGGCTTCAATTCCTGTTGAAAAGCGAATCATTTGAGGAGTAATTCCTTGTGCCAAACGTTCAGCTTCAGTCAGTAAAGCATGTGAGGTCAAATGAGGACTCAAAGCAGTACTTTCGATACCTGCTAGACTCATTGTGGGTTTGATCAGTGCTAAACTGAGTAAAAATTTCTTACTATCAACCTGTGTCCCTAAATTAAATGAGAGCATTCCTCCAAAACCTTGCATTTGGGCTTTGGCTAAAGCATGATCAGGATGAGATTTCAATCCAGGATAAAAAACATGATCCACCCAGTCTGCATGCTCTAAAAATTCAGCAATTTGCTGTGCGTTTTGGTTTTGAGCTTGCACTCGAATATAGAGTGTTTTTACACTTCGCTCTAAAAGCCAAACCGTATAGTCACTCAAACTTCCTCCAAAATTTTTAGCAGAACTGAACACACGATCTATACATTCTTTAGTTCCTAATACCGCTCCAGCACAAATATCACTGTGCCCTCCTAAATACTTCGTGGCACTATGCAGTACAATATCTATCCCAAGTGCAATTGGATTTTGATTGACAGGACTTGCAAAGGTATTGTCTATCATCGTCCAAAGACCTGCACTTTTGGCAAGGGCAGCAACTGCTTTTAAATCAATTATTTTTAAAGTGGGATTACTGGGAGTTTCAATATAAATTCCTTGGGTATTGCTTTTTATTTCATCACTGAAATTTTCAGGATTTAATCCCTTTGTAAAACTAAATTCAATCCCATATTTCGGAAATTCATGCTTGATGAAATTACGAGTACCCCCATATAGATCATCCTGAAAAACCACATGGTCTCCCGCTTTCAGGTGGGACAACAGAGCCGTACTTATGGCAGCCATTCCGGATCCAAAAATCATTCCTGCTTCTGCTCCTTCTAATGCCGCAATTTTTTCAGAAAGACCCCGTTGATTGGGTGTGTTAAAATAACGTGGATATTGTCCGATTTTGACATCAGTAAAGGAATAAGAAGTTGAAGCATACAGGGGAGAAATAGCCCCTCCATGTTGGGTGTCTTTTAATTCTCCAGCATGAACACAAAGTGTTCGAAAATCGGTTTTTGAACTCATCTATTCTTCAATCCACGAGATAACACTAGGATCATCTGGAAGTGTTCTGGGAGAAATCACTTTTGCCAAACGACCATCGGAGTTAATCAAATATTTTTGAAAATTCCATGACACACTGGAGTCAATTACTCCATTCTTGCTCTTTTGAGTCAAAAACTGATATATAGGGTGCATTTTTTTTCCTTTTACAGAAATCTTGCTCATCATTGGGAAAGTAACGCCATAATTTTGCTCACAAAAAACAGCAATCTCCTCATCTGAGCCTGGCTCCTGGAATAAAAAGTTATTGGCAGGAAACCCTATAATCACAAAGTCTTTGTCTCCGTATTGTTCATAAATTGCTTGAAGTTTTTTATACTGGGGGGTTAATCCACATTTTGAAGCGGTATTAACTACCATTATTTTTTTTCCTTCAAGAGAACTAAAATCAAATTCTTCTCCATCCAAGCTTTGAACTTTAAATTGGTAGATCGTGGTATCACCATCATCTTTTTGGCTTCTCGCCGAGAGTGTTGCAATCATAATAAAAAGGAGTGTTAAAATTCTAATTTTCATGTTAATCATTTTATTCAAATGTCGCTGATTTATTGCTAAGAAAAAAATCATGCGACCGGTTTAAACCACTTCAGCAGATAAGCCTTTTTCCAAAAGGGCAGAACATCGTGGCACAAGATCTTCTAAAGTACCTGATTTTACTGCGCATTTCCCTGTGTAATGGACCAAATAAGCACATTGTTCTGCCTGTAAGGCATTGTGATCACAAATGGCAATTAAGCATTCAATTACATGCTCGAAAGTATTAACGTCATCATTATACAAAATGATTTCATGCTCACGATCCGTCAGCGTGCTCACCTCTATCGCTTCCTCTGGATTTATTTTTGGACGTTCCTCACTCATTTTACAAACTTTAAAGCACACCAAGTCTCTTTTTGTTTTTCTGCTACCAAAACTAAGCCTTCAGTCTCGCAACATGCTATCAAACTTGATAGATCTGCCTGATAAAATCCGGAGAGCAGAAGTACACCTCCCTCTATTAAAGCCTTGTTGTAGGAGGATATTTGTTCTAATAAAACATTCCGATTGATGTTGGCAAATATCAAATCATACTTCGGTGTATTCAAATTTAAAGAAGATCCAAGAGAACATATAATGTTTAAGCATTCATTTTTTTGAGCATTCTCTTTTGCATTTTCAATACACCAGGGATCATTATCGATTGCATCAACAGCTGCTGCTCCTTTCATGGAAGCCAGAATAGCAAGAACTCCTGTTCCACAACCCATATCCAGAATCGTCTTTTCATCAAAATGTTCCTCGAGCCCAAACTCCAACATCATATGTGTGGTTTGATGATGCCCAGTTCCAAAACTCATTTTGGGGTTGATCACCAATTCATAGGTTTTTCCTTGTGCAGGATGAAAATCAGCTCTCACAACACAGTCTTCCCCAATCTCAATGGGTTTGAATTCTGACTCCCATTTCGAATTCCAATTAATTGGTTTAATCGTTGTTGTCTTGAAATCAATAGTGACAGCTGGATTTTCAAAAAGATCAATCGAATTCAAAAACCCAGGGTAATGCTGATCTTCTGGAACATAAGCCAAAAGAAAATCTTCATTATCATCAAAGCTTTCAAAAGGAAGCTCTTGTAGAGACGCCAAAAGAATTTCTTCCCAAGGGTCCTTTGGAACAACTGTAAATTGATATTCTACATAATTTTGTGCCATTTAGAAGGCATTGACTATGGCCATAAAGTCATTTGCATTCAATGAAGCACCGCCAATTAATCCCCCATCAACATCTTCCATTGAAAATATTTCTTGAGCATTTCCAGGTTTGACACTTCCACCATAAAGAATGGCAACTTCTTGAGCTAAAGTCTCATTGTATTGGTCTTGTATTAATTTTCTAATGAAGGCATGCATTTCCTGTGCTTGTGCGGGGCTGGCAGTTTCTCCTGTTCCAATAGCCCAGACCGGCTCATATGCTAATACGATTTGTGACCAAGCTGATGTGGGGAGACTAAATAAGGCCTCAGACAATTGCGCTTTGACTACATCGAAATGACGATTGGATTTACGCTCTTCTAACTGCTCTCCAAAACAAAAAATAATTTCCATTTCAGCTTCCAGTGCCGAATTCACTTTATCCGCTAACGACGCATTGTTTTCATGGTAAAGGGAACGACGCTCTGAGTGTCCTAAAATAACAGTTTTCACCCCTACTCCTTTCAACATACTGGAAGAAACTTCTCCTGTATAGGCTCCTGAAGCTGCAGCATTCATATTTTGAGCAGCAACGGTGATTGCATCATCTGCTAACAGACTAACACTTTGTGAAAGCTGAGTAAAGGCAGGGGCTACCATTACACGAACATTTTCGGGTTTGTTATGATTTTTAAGCTCAGTTAATAATGTTTGGGTTTCATGCTGGTCATTGTTCATCTTCCAATTTCCAGCTACTATTTGATCTCTCATGTTTATGTTATTTTTATTCGTGGGTCTAAATATGCATATATTAAATCGACCACAATATTAATGATAATAAAAAGAAAGGCAATGACCAAAACAGCTCCCATTACCACAGGAATGTCTAATTGATTCAAAGCTTCTACAATTTCTTTTCCCAATCCCTTCCATCCAAAGATATATTCCACAAAAATAGCTCCTGCTAAAAGGGAAGCAAACCATCCAGATATAGCAGTAACAACAGGATTTAAAGCATTTTTCAATCCGTGCTTTAAAATGACTTGATATTTAGAAAGGCCTTTGGAATAGGCGGTACGAATATAATCTTGTGAAAGCTCCTCTAATAAATTACTTCGCATCAATTGAATGATTACAGCTAAAGGTCGAATACCTAAAACAAAAGAGGGCAAAATAAGATTTTTCCAAACGATTTGATACGATTCCCCTAAATCGTCTAATTCATACAAACTGCCCGTCATATTGAGATGGGTATATGGATTTAGAACATACCCAAAAAACCAAGAAAATAAAATTGCACTAAAAAAAGAAGGTACACTCATGCCTAAAGTACTGAAGAACTGTAAAAAGCGATCCAACCAACGATCTTTGTTGAGAGTTGCCACTACCCCTAAAAAAACACCCAAAACGATAGCAATACACATCGAAGAAATGGCAAGAATGGCTGTATTGGGAAGGGTTTCTTTTATAATTTCTGAGATAGGTTTGCCTCGTTTTTGATAAGAGGTTCTGAAATAAGGAGCCTTGATTACCCATACATTCTTCTCCGTTGCAAGAATTTTATATCCTCCATAAACAGAAGGGTCATAATGAGCAAAGTCTTCATCAAAGGTGGAATGAACAGAAAGTGGAGATAAATCGTTGAGATAATAAAAATACTGCTGAGACAATGGCAGGTTAAATCCAAACTTGGTTTTCAGTAGTTCAAGTTGTGCACTATCCTCATTTTGATCCAACATCATTTGGGCAGGATCACCAGGCAATACGGTGAACAAGAAAAACACCAGACTGGCAACACCGAAAAGGGTTAATAAAACAAATCCTACTTTATTGGCAATGTATTGGATCATTTTTCTTTTTCTGAGCTCAGGTGAATTAGAGCAAAAACAGCATAATTAACCATATCGTGATAATTGGCATCTATCCCCTCACTCACTATAGTTTTACCTTGATTTTCCTCAATTTGTTTCACACGCAAAAGCTTTTGTAAAATCAGATCGGTAAGGGAACTAATACGCATTTCGCGCCAGGCTTCACCATAATCATGATTCTTATTGAGCATTAACTCAAATATGATTTCCTGATGTTTATCATACAATTGTAGTGCTTGATCCACATCCAAATCAGGTTGTTCTGCGATACCCTTATCAATTTGTATCAAAGCCATCAAGCTATAATTTACAATCCCAATAAATTCAGACTCTTGGCCTTCATCCACTTTTTGTATGGTATTTGTCTGTAAACTTCTAATGCGTTGTGCTTTGATGAAAATCTGATCTGTTAAGGAGGGAAGTCTTAAAATACGCCACGCCGCCCCATAATCTTTCATTTTTTTTTCAAATAATTCTCTACATTTTAATACAATTGCTTGATACTCTTTACGGGTAAGCTCCATTTAATTCTAAATTTGCAATAAATTTCGAATTTATTTAGTTAGTTCAACCCGTACAAAGCAAAAAGTTATCAAAAAGAATATCACAGTTCAGACCCTCAATTGCAATGGACAGCTCATTGATCTGAATCAACCGAAAATCATGGGGATTTTAAACCTAACCACCGATTCATTTTATGATGGCGGCAAATATAATTCATTAGATAAAGCACTTTATCATACCGAAAGTATGCTCAAAGAAGGAGCCTTTTTTATTGATATTGGTGCTGCAAGTAGTAAACCCGGAAGTGAACTCATTACGCCAGCAAATGAAAAAAAGAAACTTTTAGTTGTTTTGGAAGCACTACTAGATCGTTTTCCTGAAGCCTATTTTTCAATTGACACTTACAATCATGAAGTTGCTCAAGCGTGTATCGAAATGGGTGCTTCAATGATAAATGATATTTCAGGAGGGAATCTCGATGCCAAAATGCATGAGACTGTCGCTAAATATAAGATTCCATACGTCATGATGCATATGCGAGGTACACCTGAAACCATGCAAAAGAATTCGCATTACAAAAATATCGTGACGGAGGTTTTAAGCTTTTTTTCACAGCAAACAAAAGCAGCTACTAACGCAGGTATTCAAGATATACTGATTGATCCCGGTTTTGGTTTTGGAAAAACTCTTGAACAAAACTACACCCTATTTAACAACTTAAATCAATTCGAAACACTGGGATGTCCACTTTTGATTGGAGTCTCAAGAAAGTCAATGATCTATAAATTATTAGACACAACTCCCCAAGAAGCCTTGAATGGAACGACAGCTTTAAATGCCCTCGCTTTAGATCGTGGTGCTCAAATACTTCGGGTTCATGATGTTAAAGAGGCCAAAGAATGTGTAGACTTATGGCTTGCGCTCCAATAGTTTTTTATAGTTTTACAAAAAAGGACACTTGAATTTAACCGATTTTATTGACTTTTCTTTCATTGATGTCATTGATATTCTTTTGGTTGCCTTGCTATTGTTTTACCTCTACAAGCTAGTGAAGGGAACGGTAGCCATCAATATTTTTATTGGAATTGTTATTATTTATCTCATTTGGAGACTTACCGACCTGCTCAACATGGATGTGCTGAGTAATCTCTTAGGGAAGTTTATCAGTGTTGGATTTTTTGCATTAATCGTTGTATTCCAACAAGAAATTAGAAAGTTTTTACTCCTCTTGGGGTCTACAAACTTTACCAATCGTAGAAATGTAGTGCGCTATTTTCGCTTTTTAAACCAAAATGATCGGGCATTACAATTGAACATAAATATTTTACTAGATGCCTGCGAGGAAATGGCAAAAAGTAAAACAGGAGCTATAATCGTTTTAGAACGAAGTAATTCTTTAGACTTTACAATTAGTGAAACCAACACAGCTTCAATTAAATTGGTTCCACAAATTTTAGAAACTATTTTTTTTAAAAACAGTCCGCTCCATGATGGTGCGATTGTCATCGATAAAAATACCATTATCGCTACACGCGTGATTCTACCGGTTTCCGACAGAAAAAATATCCCCTCAAAATATGGTCTTCGCCACAGAGCTGCCCTAGGGATTACAGAAAAGACAGATGCCCTAGTTCTTGTTATTTCGGAACAAACCGGTAAGATTGTTTATGTTAAAAATGGCGAATTTTTCTCTTTTAAATCCCTGGCTGCACTCAAAGAGGTGCTAACACAAGATATCAGTGAATAATCTAGATTAGCTCAGATTCAGCAAACTGAATTTCATATAACTTAGCATAAAAACCATTGGGTATTTTCAGTAGCTCAGCATGTGACCCTTGTTCCACGATTTTTCCATGATCCATCACCACAATACGATTTGCGTTTTTTACGGTAGCCAAACGATGGGCAATGACTATGGAGGTCTTCCCTTTAGTCAAGGTGTCAATTGCATTTTGAATGATCTCCTCAGAATAACTATCCACTGACGAGGTTGCCTCATCTAAAACTAAGATGTTGGGCTTTGAAATGTACGCTCTCAGAAAAGCAATCAATTGACGTTGCCCAGAAGAAAGCATTACGCCACGCTCCTTGACATTGTAATCATATCCTTCAGGCAAAGTCTCTATAAAGTCATGGACTCCAATCGTTTTTGCCGCTTTAATCACTTGTGCTCTTGTTATTTCAGGATTAAATAAGGTGATATTATTAAACAAACTGTCTGCAAATAAAAAAACATCCTGTAAAACAACTGCAACATGTTTTCGTAATGCTTCCAAGGAATACTCACGGATAGAAACTCCGTCAATGGCAATAGTCCCTGAATCAAATTCATAGAATCGAGATAATAGGTTGATAATAGTAGATTTTCCAGCTCCTGTAGCCCCAACAATGGCAATGGTTTCTCCTGCTTTAATTTCTAAGGAAATTCCACGTAAGACTTCCTCACCAGGAATATAAGAAAACCGGAGTTGGTCAATCGAAATAGCCCCTTGAAATTGTTCAGGTTTAAAAGTTCCATTATCTTCTATACTACTTTCCGTTTCAATGATTTTAAAAATACGGTCGGCAGCAACCATCCCCATCTGGAGTGTATTAAATTTATCGGCTATTTGACGCAAGGGACGAAATAACATTTGTGACATTTGAATGAATAAAAAAATTGCACCCAAGGAGATATCTCCACCCGAAATTAAATTAAAACCACCATACCATACCAAAAGTCCAATGGTAACAGAGGATGAAATTTCAGCTATAGGGAAGAAAATAGAATTAAACCAAACTGTTTTTAACCATGCTTGCTTGTGTTTTTCATTGATGCGAATAAAATTATCGTACTCTATCTTTTCTCGATGAAACAACTGAACGATTTTCATACCGCTAATGCGTTCTTGTACAAAAGAATTTAAATTAGCTACTTGCAAACGTACTTCTTCAAATGCTATCTTCATTGACTTTTGAAATAATCGTGTGGCATATATGATAATGGGAAGTATTGAAAAAACAATTAAAGACAAACGCCAATCTACATACAACATTACCCCAATTACCAAAACCATTTTTAGCAGATCGGCAATGATCATAAATAACCCCTGAGAGAAAATACTAGCAATCGTTTCAATATCACTCACAGCTCGAGTAACCAAACGTCCCACAGCTGATTTATCAAAATAAGCCATCTTAAAAAAGAGAATTTTTTTGAACAATTTGACCCGCAAATCTTTAATTACTTTTTGTCCTAACCAATTGGCATAAAAGACAAATAAAAACTGAAAAAGAACCTCCATTAACAAGGCTCCTAACATCAGACTTACCATCAAAACCATTCCCTCGTAATCCTGCAATCGGATATAATCATCGACGGTAATTTTCAACAAATAAGGGGTAAGTGTTGAAAATACAGATAATAAAATTGCTGCAATCATAACAAAATAGTAGGTGGTTTTGTAGGGTTTTACAAATTCCAACAGTTTACTAAAAAGCTGTACGTCAAATATTTTACCACTTACTTTAGCCATAGTCTATTTATAAATTGAAATGGGATAGTCAATACGAGTTAAAAACAAACCTTGAGCAGGAACAGAAAAACCAGCCTTAGAACGGCTTTTGCTTTTTATAATATCCTTTAAATCTTCTATTTCCTTTTTCTTCAATCCAATTTCTATCAAAGTTCCTACAATAGCACGAACCATATTTCGTAAAAATCGGTTGGCGGTGATCGTAAAGATATAACCATTTTTGGTTTTACCCCAGTGAGCATAACTTATGTCACATAGAAAGGTTTTAACATCGGTTCTAGATTTTGAAAAACATTCAAAATCTTCATACTCCAAAAGGATTGTAGCCGCCTGATTCATGGCCTCCAAATCCAAAGCTTGATTGATACGATAATGCATACTATTACCAAAAGGGGTTTTACCCAAAGCAATATGGTATTCATATGAGCGTGAAAGGGCATCAAAGCGGGCATGAGCATCAGCTTTAACCTCTCGAAGAGAATGAATGACGATATCTTGTGGTAAAAATTGATTGAGTTGGTAGACCAACTGTTGAAAGCTTTGCTGACTGAGTTCCCCATCAAAATGGGCAAACATCTGGCGTGCATGAACACCCGTGTCTGTTCTCCCAGCAGCGAGTAAGGGAGTAGTCTCTTTGAGGAGGGTGCTTAACGCCTTTTCCAAAACTTCTTGCACTGATAGAGCATTGGGCTGGCGTTGCCACCCATGATAGTTTGTCCCTGCATAAGAAAATTCTAAAAAATACCGCACAACTCAATTTTGTCGTTTGCAAAGATACTGGGAATTTCTTGTTGCAGCAATGAATGTATTTTGATTCTAGTTGAGAAGTAGCTATCTTGAAAACTTCAAAAGACCTCAACATGAACTCAAGATCAATCATCTCATTGTCCATTTTTTGTCTGGTTAGTTGCAATCCCTCCAAATCATCCATAGATTTCGTACCAGAAGGAAGTTTTACAAAAGGAATTGAGGGACCTGCAACTGATTTTGAAGGTAACATCTTTGCAGTAAATTTTAAAGAAGAAGGGACTATTGGAAAAGTAACTCCACAAGGGGAAAGCTCTGTTTTTATAAAATTAGCCGATAGGAGTATTAGAAATGGAATCCGTTTTGGAGAAAAAAATCAAATGTTTGTAGCGGATTATACGAATCATAATATTTTAGAAATTGATTTGAACACCAGAAAAGTGAAAGTTTTTGCCCACGAATCTAAAGCCAATCAGCCAAATGATCTTGCTGTTTTAAAAAAGAAGATCCTTTTTGCAAGCGATCCTAACTGGTCAGACAGTACGGGACAATTATGGAGAATCACTGCAGACAAAGGTTTTGAATTGCTTGAAAAGAATATGGGAACCACCAACGGCATTGAAGTGAATCCCGAGGGAACTAAACTCTATGTCAATGAATCCGTTCAACGAAAAATTTGGGTGTATGACATCACGTCAAGGGGCAGGATCGAAAACAAAAAACTCTTTTATGCTTTTGAGGATTTTGGCTTAGATGGGATGCGAACCGATACAAAAGGAGTTTTATATGTCTGCCGATATGGGAAAGGAACCCTAGCCTTAATTTCTCCCCAAGGAAAATTAATAAGAGAAATTTTGTTGAAAGGAAAAAAGCCCTCCAATCTTACCTTCAGCAATGACTATACCAAATGTTTTATAACCTTAGCAGATCGAGGAACTATTGAAGTAGTTGATTTGTAATATTTTTTTTAACAGGGTATATCCTCTATCTTAGGGTGCACTTATAAGTTAACTAACAACAATTAAACATTAAAGATGACCCTTAAAGAATGGAATAAAAAAGGACATTGGTTTTCGTTTAAAAATGCAAAAATTCATTACATAGAAGAGGGAAAGGGAGAAACACTCGTTCTCATTCACGGTTTTCCAACCTCATCATGGGATTTTGCTTGGGTCTTCCCTGAACTTGCAAAAAATTATCATTGTATATGTTCTGATTTAATCGGTTTGGGAAGCTCCTCAACAAGCAATCATTATATTAGCATTGTTGATCAAGCAGAGGCAATCGAAGCCTTGTTAGCCAGCAAAGGGATAAAGCAAGCCCATATTTTTGCCCATGACCTAGGAGATACGGTTGCTATTGAACTAATGTGTCGTGCCAAAGAGGGAATTAGTAACCTAAAATGGAATTCATGTGCATTGATGAATGGAGGGATTTTTCAGGAGACCAATTCTCCTAGACTCATTCAAAGACTCTTAGATTCTCCCATTGGATTTTTAATTGGTCGATTGAGTTTTAAAATGACTTTTGTAAAAACCATGCAACGCATTTTTGGAGAATACACGCCTCCAAGTATGAGCTTCCTTGATACCTCTTGGGATGTTTTAATTCAAAATAACGGACGCAAAATATTGCCTATTGTGGGTAGATATCTGACGGAACGAAAGCAAAATAAAAAACGCTGGGAGGAACCCCTCTTCTACCCTATCCTTCCCCTAGCAATGATTAATGGAGTCTTGGATCCTATCTCTGGAAAAGCTACTGTAGATCGCTTTGAAGCAAAAGTTCCAAATGGAAAAACGTATCGATTAGACTTAGGACATTATCCTCATGTTGAAGGGCCCAAAGCTGTGCTGAAAGTATTTCATTCTTTTCATTCAACTTTAGAATATTAAATTGCTGTAATATGAAACCTAAAAAAACAGTAGAAAACTATTTAGACCATCATTATATTCACCGAAGCAATTGGCTCAGAGCTGCGGTTTTAGGTGCTAATGATGGAATTTTATCTACTGCAAGTATCGCCATTGGAATGGCGGCAGCAACGGATCTGAGAGAACAAATCGCACTCGCTACCTTGGCAGGACTCGTTGCTGGAGCATTGTCTATGGCTGCGGGAGAATACGTCTCAGTCAGTTCCCAAACAGACGTAGAACAAGCCGATATTGAAAGAGAAAAAAAAGAATTAGAGGAAGATCCAGAATCTGAACTTCAACTTTTAGCCCAAATTTACGAGCAAAGAGGTTTAAAAGAAGAGACTGCGTTGAGAGTAGCAAAAGAATTAACTGAAAAAGATGCCCTAGCCGCACATATAAGAGACGAATTAGGTCTTAATGAAATCAATCAAGCAAATCCCATACAAGCGGCTTTAGCCTCGGGAGCCGCCTTTACAGTTGGAGGTGCTTTACCCTTTTTGGTCACGCTTTTTTTTGAGCTGGAAAAAATGGAAATTGCATTGTATACTTCGGCCTTGTTTTTTTTAATCATTCTAGGAGCAACAGCTGCAAAAACCGGAGGATCAAGTATTAGAAAAGCAGTTTTAAGAATTACCTTTTGGGGAACCGTGGCCATGGGATTAACGGCATTGGTGGGCTATCTATTTGGAGTCAATGTTTAGGAGACTTTCTACTCCCAGACGATAAGAGTCCAAACCAAAACCAATAATAAGCCCTTGAGCAACAGGGGTGATATATGAAGTGTGTCTAAAATCTTCTCGTGCAAAAGTATTTGAAATATGGATTTCAATTACACTTGTGTCAATGCCTTTAATTGCATCACCAATGGCTACAGAAGTATGGGTATAGGCTCCTGCATTGAGTAAAATAGCATCCGATGAAAAGCCAACGTCATGCAAACGATTAATCAATTCTCCCTCAACATTAGATTGAAAATAATCAAAAACTACCTCAGGGTAACGTTCCTCAAGGCTCCTATAATAGTCCTCAAAAGTTTGATTACCATACACAGAAGGCTCACGAGTGCCTAAAAGATTTAAGTTGGGACCGTTGATGATACTGATCTTCATTTTTATTATTTTAGTAAAAGTATATAAATTAGATTTATTCCCCTAAAAACAAATGGTGTGAATTGGAAACAAGGCCTTGCTGATTATCGAATGTACCTGACTATTGAAAGAGGACTTTCAGAAAATTCGATACAGAATTACACCTTGGATGTCATGGCTCTACAGCAATTTTTAACAGATAAAAAAATCAATGAATCCCCCATTGATTGCAGTGCAGAATCTGTTCAAAAATTCATTTATGAAACTGCAAAAATTGCCAGCCCCCATACTCAAGCTCGACGTCTTTCGGGTTTACGTAGTTTTTTTGACTATCTAATCTTTGAATCGTATCGAGAAAATAATCCTACCGATTTAATTGAAGCTCCAAAATTGGGAAGAAAACTTCCCGATGTTTTAAGTTTTGAAGAAATTGAAATGATGCTCAATCAAATTGACCTTGGGCATCCCCAAGGGCATCGTAATCGAGCGATCTTAGAAACACTTTATGGAAGTGGTTTGCGAGTTTCAGAACTCACCCACTTGAGTCTCTCCAATCTATTTTTTGACGAGGAAATGATTCGGGTTACTGGGAAAGGAAACAAACAACGCTTAGTTCCAATGGGTGGAGTGGCAAAGAAATACTTAGAACTTTATATTCATGAATCGCGAGTACATTTAAAAGTAAGCCAAAAAGATCAGGATATTGTTTTTCTAAACCGAAGAGGAAATGGCTTGACACGTCAGATGATCTTTACCCTCATCAAAGATTTGGCAGTAAAAGCAAACATTCAAAAACAAGTTGGACCGCATACCTTCCGCCATTCGTTTGCTACACATTTATTAGAAAATGGAGCTGATTTAAGAACCATACAAATTCTAATGGGACATGAAAGCATAACAACAACTGAGGTCTATACGCATTTAGATACCCATCATTTACGCTCTGTAATAGAACGTTTTCATCCTAGAACAAAATCTTAGGTAATAACCAATCGAAAGCCCTCCCCATGAATATTGAGGATTTGAACTTTTTCATCTGCACTTAAATATTTTCTTAGCTTGGCAATATAAACATCCATACTTCGGGAGGTAAAATAGTTGTCATCTCTCCATATTTTATTTAAAGCTACATCTCTGGGCAAAAGGTCATTGATGTGTAAAACCAACAAACGTAACAATTGATTCTCTTTTGGGGAGAGTTTAATAGGTTTACTAGATTGATGGGATAAGAATCGCAATTTTGAATTAAACTTAAAGCTACTAAACTCAAATTCAAACTCATCACTATTCGGTAGAACGGGAGTATTCTGTCTACTCAAAATAGCTTTAATTTTTGCTAATAAAACGTCAGAGTCGAAGGGCTTGGTCAAATAATCATCTGCCCCTATTTTGAAGCCTTTCAAAACATCTTCTTTGAGATTTTTTGCCGTTAAAAAAAAGATAGGGATGACATCATTCTTTTCCCTAATCTCTTTCGCCAAAGTAAATCCGTCTTTATAGGGCATCATCACATCGAGGATACACAAATCAAAATCCTCCTTCTTGAATTTTTCAAACCCTTCTATTCCGTTTTTAGCAAGAGTAATATCGTAATCATTAATAATTAAATATTCTTTTAAAATGCTTCCGAAATTGGGATCATCTTCTACTATTAAAATTTTTTTATTTGAATCTTTCATATCATTTAGGTTGAGGCTTTAAGTTATTTTCTCGTTGGGAATCGTAATACTAATAATCGTACCCACATCTTTTTTACTTTCTAAATTAATGCTGCCTTTATGAAGGTCAACAATTCGTTTTACATAGGCCAAACCCAATCCATGCCCTTTGGTATTATGAATATTTCCTGAACTTGCTCTGTAGAATTTTTCAAAGACTTTTTTCTGAGTACTCGTACTCATTCCGATTCCATTGTCTTGAACTTTAAAAATAAAATTTGAATCGTCATTTAACGTTTCAATTACAATTTTAGGTGTATTCACTGAGTATTTTAGAGCATTATCCAAAAGATTAATCACAATATTAGTCAAGTGACTCTTATTACCATTTATCACACTATTATTGGCATTAAAGTGAGTCTGTAGTTTCCCTGATTTACTTTTGAGAATTAAGTTAATATGATGAATCGAATCTTTTATAATTTCATGTAAATCAATTGAAGTTTTTTGAATGGGTTCGTTACTTCGCTCAAGTTGTGAAATACGCAATACACTCTCAACTTGAGTAAGCATCCTGCTGTTTTCTTCCCGAATCATTTTAACATAACGTGCCACCGTATCTGGAACTCCAATGGACTTGGGGTTAGATATAGCATCCAGTGCTAAATTAATGGTCGCTATGGGGGTTTTAAATTCGTGTGACATATTGTTAATGAAGTCCGTTTTTATTTCTGATATTTTTTTCTGGCGAATGATTTGATACAAGGCACTACTGGAAACCAAAACAATAAAAAGGGTAAGAAAAAGAGTCAACCCTCCCACACCTAAAATAGACGAAAAAACATAGGCATCCTTTTTGGGAAATGAAACTACAAGTTCATACTTTCCAAGCCCATTTTGATCAATAAAAATTGGGGTTGTATAGCGAAAGCCTTCTTGCTCTTCGGCATAATTATTGGATTTAATCTTTGTCGCCAAACCGTCATTATAGATGCCAAATTCATAGGGAGTGACGATTTTTTTGGCATCAAACTCACGCTTTAATACAAAATCTAATTCATCAACATTCAAACGTTTATGAATCGGAATATTATCGGTATAACTCATAAAAGCCGCCTGAATTCGTTGATTGGTAATATTCATTCGGTCTACCGTCTTAATCTTTTCAATAGAACTTGCAATATTGTTTTCACGATCAAAAACATCATTTTTATTAATGATGGTGGTACTTTTAAGTTGTTTTACATCAGTCAATCTACTAATGGTATCTCCAAGCTTAGGATCTAAATATGGGGTGACATTATAGTCTTCTTCCAAAATACCAAAAGCATAATAAGAAAAGAGGTTATTGGTTTTATCCTCATCTAAAAACAAGAATAAATTAGCTAAGCTTGCATCATCTGGAGTATCTAAGGAATCAATCAGACTTTCATATTTCGAAATATAATCCGTTAACTCGCGCTCCTGAATCTCTTTGGCAACAATTTGAAGGGATTGCTGAACGGCAAGTGAAAACTCTTTCTCTTTATCGTTCCATGCTGAATAAATCCAATACCCCTGCAATAGAACTATTCCCAAAACAGAAATAATCATAAAACTGACTAAAGAGATAAATATGGTTTTTTTCATTTTCTCAACTAAACCCTAATTGTGGAAAAATTATATACTTTGTGCAAATTTCATTTTTTTAAATTAAAAAAAATCCCAATGGTATGTTAATCCTTAAAATTCACTTTTCAACATTGACAAAATTTGTTTTGCTTGCTCAATAGCTGCTTCAAGGTATTCATTTTGTATGACATAATCTGAAAGCTCAACTTTTTTAACATCAGACCATTGGTGCTTCATTCTTGCCTGTATCGCTTCTTTTGTGCTATGATCCCGCTCCATTACTCTTTGAATCCTCTGTTCCTTGGGTGCACAAACTAAAATAATTGCATCACAACTCTTAAAGGCTCCCGATTCAAATAAAATGGCCGCTTCTTTAATAACAAACGGAGCCCCTTTATTCTTTAATTTAAACTGTTCAAAAGCATAGCTTACAGCAGGATGAACAATGGCATTGAGTTTTTCCAGCGCATTCTGATTATTAAAAACAAGTTGAGCCAGTTGTCCACGATCTAGGGTTCCATCTTCTTTATAAAAAGCAGCACCCAATTTTACTATTAGTTGATCTTTCAATGATGTATTGAGCAATTCTTTCCCAACCGCATCAGAATCAAAACACGGTATTCCCTGAGATGCAAACCACTTTCGCAATGTACTCTTACCGCTACCTATCCCTCCTGTTAAACCGACTACTTTCATTTTCGAATCAAATAATTAACACTTTTAGGTTCCCAAATAACTTTTTTTACTTGACTGGGCTGCTTGACCAAGCGTATGGGTAATTGGGTTGTTTTCTTTGAAGAAATTAAGTCATAATCAACGACCAAACTAAAATCTGCAGCTTTGACGCCACTGAAAATTGCCAATGGAAGGATCGCTTTAATTGTTGTACTTGGAGGAAATAATTTGATTCTTAAATTGGAGGGTAAATTAATAATCTTGATGGGAACAATAAATTCTTTTTCTGAATACTTTGAAATTGATTGCGCAATTTGAATCGTATCAACATCAAATTGTAATGCTTTAATAGGCTTCAGTTTCAATTTTGTTTTAAAATCGGTGTGCCCGTCATTCAACGAAAAGGGAAATGTTTGAATTTGAACTAAAGTATCTAAAACAGCACTAGAACCATGGACCAAAATACTATCTGGAACACTAGTCAATTGACCATCAGAAAGATAACCCGGTCTCATCTTGATTGACACATTGGGAAAAACCTTGACTTTTTTTGTTGCCAACTTACTAAATTGAACACGTAAAGTATCCGTATTTATCGCATTCAATTCCGTATTATCAAATAATTGTTGTCGAATTGAAAAACGTTGCTTCTCTATCGATACTATTCCTGATTCAGAATTGAAATCAGTAGATTCAAGCGCGAGCTCAATGGTATTTTTAAACATACGATACCATACGATTTCAATACCACTTGCTGTTATTGATAGATTAATCGTTGGATGATTATCCGTCAAAATAATACCCTTGGGAGGTTTGCTCCACACTAAATGAAAATCTTGATCAACTTGGTAACTATTGGACAGCTTAGTACTGACCCAAAAACTCAGAGAAAGCAGAACAAAAAGCAGAAAAAAACGAATGCGATCTCGAGAGGGAAATCGTTCTAAAATCTCTTCAAAACCTTTTGTTTTTGATTGCATAATTCTTCATTCATTCAGAATAAATCAATTGTTTACAAGGCGTCAATGATGTCTTGACTTACTCCAACATTTGAAAATCCTCCATCGTGAAATAGATTCTGTAGTGTAATTTTACGAGTATAATCAGAAAATAAAGAAACGGTATAATCAGCACATTCTTTAGCAGTGGCATTTCCTAAAGGAGACATTTTTTCAGCATATTTTAGGAAGCCATCCAAGCCTTCAACTCCTTTTCCAGCTGTGGTTAGGGTTGGAGATTGAGAAATTGTATTGACACGGACTTTTTTATCCTTTCCAAAGAAATAGCCAAAACTACGAGCGATCGATTCCAAATAGGCTTTATTATCTGCCATATCGTTATAATTAGGAAATGTTCGCTGAGCAGCAATGTATGAAAGTGCTATAATGCTACCCCAAGGATTCATGGCGTCTTTTTGATACAGACATTGCATGAGCTTATGAAAAGAAACCGCTGAAACATCCCAACCCTTAGCCATCCAATCGTGGTTTAAATCGGTATAATGTTTTCCTTTTCGAACGTTAACAGACATTCCTATGGAGTGAAGTACAAAATCAAGCTTTCCTCCAAGTATCTCTTGTGCTTGATCAATTAAATTATTTAAATCTTCAATACTAGTTGCATCTGCTGCAATTACTTGAGATCCTGTTTTTTCTGCCAAGGCATTAATTGTTCCCATACGAAGAGCTACGGGCGCATTGGTCAACACAAAAGTACCTCCTGCGTCTGCAACGGATTCTGCTGTTTTCCAAGCGATAGACTGATCGTCTAAAGCACCAAAAATAATTCCTTTTTTTCCTTCTAAAATCTTGTGTGTCATCTGTTAAAATTTGTTTTCAAAGATACGTTTAATTCATTAATTGTTTAGCGTGTGCTCTTGCGGTAGGAGTTATTTTATTTCCCGATAGCATCATCGCAATTTCCTCTATTCGTTCTGCTGGAGTTAAGGGTATCAATTGAGAACGCGTTTTTCCACTTTTAGTGATTTTCTTAACTTTAAAATGGTGATTTCCTTTAGCCGCCACTTGAGGTAAATGCGTAATTGTCAATACCTGTAATTTATCTGAAAGTTTAATCATAAGTTCAGCAACACTGTCTGAGATTTTTCCCGAAACCCCAGTGTCAATCTCGTCAAAAATCAGAGTTGGAAGCTTTTTGTAATGTGATAAAATATATTTAATTCCTAACATAATTCTGGAAAGCTCCCCACCAGAAGCAACTTTTTTCAATAAGTTAAATTGACTTCCTTTATTAGAACTAAATTGAAAAGAAATCATATCCATACCATTAAATACATATTCAGAAGTAGGCTTTAAATCAATTTTAAAAACAGCATCGGGCATTCCCATTTCACCTACTAGACGTTTTAATTCCTTTTCCAGTAATGTAGTAGCCTGTTTTCTATTTCTTGAAATAGACTTTGCCAGTGCTTTCAAATCACCTTCCAATTCTGTTTGTTTTTTTGACAATCTTTTTAGAGTGTCTTCAATATCAAAAGTGTCCTGGAGTTCTGTTTCCAATGATTTTTTTACTTCCAAAAGCGCTTCTATGGTTTGCACTTTATGCTTTTGGAACAGTCCATTAATTTGATCTAGCTCTGCTTGTAATTCCTCTAATTCATTAGGGTTAACTTCTAAGTTCTCAAGAAGCTTTTTGCATTCGCTTAGTAAATCTTCTGTCTCCACAGCAAGGCCCTTCATACGCCCACTAAGTGCGGAAAATTGAGGAGATTTTTGAACCAATCCTTGGCTTAGTAAATTCAATCTCAGTATCTGATCAAAAACACCACTAGTTTCATTTTCTAATAGTTCAATGCACTCGCCTAAATTAGATTGCAAATATTCTACGTGGGAGAGCGAAGCGATTTTCTCTTCTAGTTCAGAAAATCTTTCGACTTTTAAGTCGACTGCATCCAATTCATCAAACTGAAATTGTTTAAACTCTAAAGATTCTAATGATTTCTTTTTTTGTTGTAACCAATGGGTATAGTCCTTGGTGACTTTTTTGAATTCCTGCAAACGGTCAGTAAACTTTTGCAATAGTAAATCATTTCCCCCCAAAGCATCCAAAACATCAAATTGACGATCATTCTCAAGTAAGGATTGGGTCTCGTTTTGGGAATGTATATCAATCAATCTTTTTCCTACTTGTTGCAAAATATGAAGAGAAACTGGACTGTCATTTATAAAAGCTCTTGACTTACCTTGTGGAAGAATCTCACGTCGCAAAAACGTTTGATGGTCATAATCTAACTCTAGCGATTGAAAAAGAGATTCTAATGCCAGGGATTTTAAATCAAAGGTTGCTTCAATAATACACTTTTTCGAAGTATCTAGTAGTGTAGATGTGTCGGCTCGCTTTCCCAAAACTAGGGAAAGACCTCCCAGCAAAATAGATTTACCTGCACCTGTTTCACCTGTAATACATGTCATTCCTTCCAAAAAAGAGACTTCCAGATGCTCGATTAGAGCAAAGTTTTGTATTTGAAGATGCGTTAACAAGGCGTTTAAACTAATTAAAAATTCGTTTGAAAGATACGGATATTCTAAAAATCAAGCCTTGATTTGTTTCCATCTTGCACCAAAAAATGGAGCAATTTTTTTTAAAATCTCCTCGGTCTCTTTAAAATCTACTTTCGGACCTTCTTGAAAGAGATTAACAATCTCCTCAACTTTTGCATCAAAAAATATTTGAATGAGAAAATTATTGGGCCTTCTTTGATTGAGAGGTTCAAGCTTTTTGAGGGCTTCCATTAATTTTGTTTTACCTTCCAATGGATCCTCCGTCATTCGATCTAACCCCTCACGATGATAATCATAGAGTGTCTGTCTAAACTCTCTAAAAGTATTGGAGCGTAAAGCGTCGATTAACCAAAAACGGTTTCGTGTTGAATCCGAGGGTTTCCATCCCTTATTCGAAGAGTTTTGTGCCAAATTAACAACCTGTAATGCTTTATTGTAATGGGTACTTCCCCCCTTTTGCTTAAAACTATCAGCATCCATACCAATAATTACAAAGGCATAATAACTGATCAAGGATATCAAATTAGATTCAAAACTTGATTGGTTAAAAAAAAGAGGCTCAAACTCCTGATAAGAAAAGACAATGTCTTTGTCTAAAAAATTTAAAATGGGACTATCATAATTTGTATCAAAAACAGGACGCTGAGACTGAACCTGAAGGTTGGCTTCGAACTGTCCATTGTTGTATCCGGTGAGATTAAAAACAAAAGAACAAGTTATTCTTTCCTGATTCAAATAGGCTTCATCTGTCCATACCTGAGTATTGATAAACTCATTTAATGAACGTTCAAGAGTTTTAAAAACTTGCTGGTTGGTCTGATTGACTAGGTCAGCATTGACTATAACCTGAGCATTGAGCTCTTGAGCATTAGTTCTTCCAATCAGGCATAAAAAAAACAAAAAAAATAAGTTACGAATCATGGGGTATGATTTGGTCAAAAATAGCTTCTGCACAAGCATCTTTGGATTGCAATGGAAAAGCATGCATACTCTTATCTGAATGTATAAAAGTGATTTTATTGGTGGGGACAGAAAATCCTGCTCCCGCATCTTGGAGAGAATTGAGTACAATTCCATCTAGATTTTTTCGCTCAAGTTTTTCCAGAGCATTTTCTAACTCATTATTTGTTTCCAAAGCAAACCCTAAAAGGTACTGCGCTTTTTTATGGGTTCCCATATAGGCTAGGATATCTTGTGTGGGAACAAGATTGAGTGTCATGTGACCCGCATTTTTTTTAATTTTTTGTTCTTCCTTTCGATCGGGCTTATAATCAGCCACTGCAGCAGCTGCAATAGCAATATCAACGGAATCATAGGTTTCTTTTACCATTTCAAACATCTTTGAAGCACTTACAACGGCTTTGAGTTCAATCTGAGGGTGTCTAATTTTTTCTGTGGTTGGACCACTAACAAGGATTACTTTTGCGCCTAAATTTGCTGCAACCTCAGCCAAGGCGAAACCCATTTTTCCTGAAGCGTGATTTCCAATAAATCGAACTGGGTCAATGGCTTCATAGGTAGGTCCTGCAGTAATCAAGACAAGCTTATCTTTTAGCGGCAAATTAGGATTGAAAAAATCCACAACATAATTGACTATTTGTTGGGGTTCCAACATGCGTCCTTTCCCTTCCAATCCGCTCGCTAAAAATCCTTCCCCTACGGGTAACAGTTTGTTTCCAAAAGAAGATAATGTCTTTATGTTTTTTTGGTTAGAAGGATGCGCAAACATATCTAAATCCATTGCTGGAGCAATGAAAACAGGACATTTGGCAGAAAGATAAACGGCAAGGAGTAAATTATTACAACGTCCCTGAGCCATTGCAGAAAGCGTGTTCGAGGTGGCTGGGGCAATTAGAAAGAGGTCCGCCCAAAGCCCCAATTTTACATGATCATTCCAGAGTGGGTTGTCTTGATCAGTAGAAGTAAAACTAGATAACACAGGGTTTGTTGACACAGTCGCTAGGGTCAAAGGGGTGACAAAATCTTTGGCCGAAGGAGTCATTACGACTCTAACCTCAGCGCCATTTTTCACCAATTCACGAACCAACAAAGGAGTTTTGTAAGCGGCAATTCCTCCCGAAATTCCGAGTAAAATCTTTGTCCCGCTCAGTAAGCTCATTCTTAGCTATTAGGTTCTTCTGTGTTACGGTGGTAAATGTTATCATTCAACCACTCTTCAACCGCCAATGCATGTGGTTTGGGTAAACGCTCGTAAAAACGAGAAACTTCAATTTGCTCTTTGTTTTCGAAGATTTCTTCTAAACTGTCATTGTGCGTAGCAAATTCCTCTAATTTTTCATGCAATTCTTTTTTAATATCTAAATTAATTTGAATCGAACGTTTAGCTATAATGGCTAAAGCTTCATAAATATTTTCTGTAGCAGCCTCAAGCTTGTTACGGTCATAGGTCTTTGAATTTAAGGCAGCTTTTGATTCTCTATACTTCGTCATAATTCTATTTTGTGAGGGTTGTAGTAGTCGGTTCTAATTTTTCTATTTCTGAATTTACAGTTTTCATTTTATCGTCTAACTCGCTTAAAAACAAAGTTTCAGGGTAATAACGTAAAATAACATCGTATTGTTGTTTTAATTCCAGTAAACGATCTAATTTTTTTAAAGCGATACTGTTTATGGCAATCTCATAAGAGGCTTTGAATTTATTGAAAAGTGCAGCTTCTCTGTATTTTGTTCCGGGAAATGCTGAGATAAAATTCTCACTTGCTTTAATGGCCGATTTATAATCTCTGATGGTGAAATACTGCTTCGCTATTTCAAAATCTTTTTGCTCTAATTTTTCTTGCAGTTCAGAAATCATCTGATTGGCTTCTTTAATATATTCAGAATTTGGATATAAATTTATGAAGACTTGGAGCTTTTCGATGGCTTTGAATGTATCCTTTTGATCCAAGCTGTACTTTGGAGATGAAAAATAATAGCTCTTGGCTGCTTTGAAAGTGGCTTCTTGAATGCGATCACTTTCGGGATATGACTTAACGAAGTTTTCGTACTGATAAGCAGCGAGATAGTAATTTTTTGTTAGAAAATAGGAATCTGCAAAAAAGAATATAATTCGTTGTCCTTGTGGCTTTCCCCTGTATTTTGGAATAATTTGTTCAAATAAACGATTTGCTTTACGATATTCCCCACTATTATAATATATTTCAGCCTGCTTATATTTCCCAGAGGTATCATCACTATTTAAAAGTTTTTGATATTCATTACAGGAAATCAATGTTGAAAACAACAGCAATAAACTTATGACCGAAATAGATTTAAAATTCATCCTGCGAAAGTACTAAATATCACTGACTTTGGAAATTTTTATTCCAAAGACAATGTTAAAGTATTTTTTTTGGAATTAATGGGATGCAATAGAGGCTTCCAAGACTTTTTGGAGGCGCTCGTGAAGTGAGCCCGAAGCCTTAATCAAGGGAAGACGAACTGTTTTAGAACAAAAACCCATTGATTCCATCAAAGCTTTCACTCCAACAGGATTACCTTCTTCAAAAAGAAGATTTATTACATCTAACAACTGATAATGTAAGGCATATGCTTTTTTGAGATTACCTGTTTCAACAAAATGAAACATTTCTTTCAAAGGGACTGGAAGTGCATTTCCAAGAACTGAAATCGTTCCAACTGCTCCGGCGAGTAACATCGGTAAAGTTAGCGCATCATCTCCAGAGATAACTTGTATGTGAGGAGCACAATTTTTTAACATCTGTTGGGCCTGATCCATATCGCCACTTGCATCTTTGATACCGATGATATTTTCTACATCTTCAGCTAATCGAATGAAAGTTGAAGGCTCAACATTACTTCCTGTTCTTGAAGGAACATTATAGACAATAATTGGAAGAGGGCTTGCCATTGCGATGTGCTTATAGTGTTCATAGATCCCATCCTGTGTTGGTTTGTTATAATAAGTAGAAACAGAAAGTATTGCCTCAAAAGGATCCAAATCTGTGGATTGAATTTCTTCAATCACTTTTGCTGTATTATTTCCACCAATTCCAATGACTAAAGGAAGTTTATTTTGGTTGGTTTCAACAATTAATTGAATAACAGCTTTTTTTTCAGAATCAGAAAGCGAGGTTACCTCGGCAGTCGTTCCAAGGACCACAATATAATCGGCATGTCCAGTAACAATATTTTCAATTATTCTTGGAATAGCGTCAAAATCAACAGTACCGTCTTCTTTAAATGGAGTCACCATAGCAACTCCCAAACCTTTCAAGTTCATTTTACTTTCTTTAAAATTGTTTTTAAATACCGAGTGGATTCAGAAAGAAATAGTTTAGTTTCCTGAGGGTTAATTGCCAACATTAAGTCGTTTAATGCATGATTTGATTTAGAAAAACCCAATCTCACTTTTGCTTGACAATGGGCACTGATGAATGAAGGAAGAAGGGGCTTATCATCAAAATAATTGATCAACAAATCAAATTCTTGCTGAAAAAGCAAAGAAAGCTCTCCGTTTATATTGCCCCAAAAACCAATAGCATCTCTAGAACAGTTAATTCTATTCTTGATTTTCACCTTTTGTTCCTCTATTTTTCTTTGGCTAAATACCACAATTGTTATGTTTTGGTTTGAAATTTTAAACGCTTTGGAAAGTGATAAAAAAAGCTGCTCATCAATCTCATAGGATTCAGGAATCAAAACAACTACCGTTTTGAACTGGGTCAAATGTTTTTTAGAAATTGAAGTCAATGACTTTAACTTTCTATTCAATTTAAACTGTAAAACAAAATCAGATAAAATTCTAACCATTTAGCTGCAATAATAAGGAAACAATTTGTTGTCGCATAATAAACAAACATTTCATGTTGTTTTTTAAAAAAATGTTACATATGTAACAATTAGGAAGGTTTTTGCTTGAAAGCAAGATAGGATTTCTCATCTAAAATAACCACACCTAACTTCTCTGCTTTTTCTTTTTTTGATGGACCCATACCCTCTCCTGCCACTAAATAATCTGTTTTAGAAGAAACAGAACTGGCAATTTTACCACCTAAATATTCTATCTCTACTTTTAACTCTTCTCTTGAAAATGTTTCAAACACACCGGATACAACAAATTTCTTTCCGACAAAGGCCTCGTGAAAATCTTGTTCTATTTGAATAGATTCCATTTGAAGACCATGATTTTTGAGGGCTTCAATCTGAAGTTGATTTTGAGGAGAAGCAAAATAGGTTACCACACTTTGAGCAATTCGATCTCCTATCTCTTCCGTATGGATCAATGACTCTAAACTTGCTTCGGCCAAACGATCAATCGATTTAAACTCTTTGGCAAGTTTTTTAGCCACAGTTTCACCTACATAGCGAATTCCTAAACCAAAGAGAACTTTTGCAAAAGGTTTCGCTTTGGACTTCTCAATTCCTTCCAGTAAATTAGCTACTGACTTTTCTGCCATCCGTTCAATAGGTAAAATTTGTTCTTTCTTCAAATCATACAAATCGGCAATATTACTCAATAATCCTTCTTTGTACAAAAGACACACAGTTTCCCCTCCTAAGCCTTCAATATCCATGGCCTTTCGTCCAATAAAATGCTGAATCTTACCGATCTGTTGTGGAGGACAACTCAACTCATTTATACAATAATGTTGGGCTTCCCCCTTCTCTCTTTTTAGAGGACTAAAACATTCAGGACAATTCTCGATAAATACAACTCGATCTTCAGAATGTCCCCTATTTTGCGTATCTACTCCAGTAATTTTTGGAATAATTTCTCCCCCTTTTTCTACATAAACTGTATCCCCAATACGGATATCTAATTTCTCAATTTGATCTGCATTGTGCAAAGAAGCTCTTTTTACCGTGGTCCCAGAAATTAAAACGGGTTCCAATTGAGCAACGGGAGTAATGGCTCCCGTTCTACCCACTTGATAATGTATTCCATTCAAACAAGTTGAGGCCTGTTCGGCCTTATATTTATATGCCATTGCCCATCGCGGGGCTTTAGCAGTAAAACCTAACTCTTCCTGCTGAAACAGACTATTTACCTTGATCACAATACCATCAATTTCATAAGGAAGGGATTTTCGTTTCTCTTCCCATGAAGTTATAAAATCAAAAACAGCATCAATCGAATCTACTAATTGGGCTGAGTCGGGAACCTTAAAACCCCATTCCCTTGCCTTTTGTAGTGCTTCAAATTGAGTACTCACTGACAAATTTTCTCCTGCCAAAGAATATAGAAAACAACTTAGAGGTCTTTGTGCAACCACTCGGCTATCCTGAAGTTTTAAACTTCCAGAAGCCGTATTTCTTGGATTCCGATATAAGGGTTCACCCAAAGCAGCTCTTTCTTCATTCATTTTATTAAATCCTTCCCACGGCAAAAGGATCTCTCCTCTAATTTCAAAAAATGCAGGGTAATTCCCCTTTAATTTTAATGGAATCGTTTTTATTGTTTTTACGTTTGTTGTGATGTTGTCGCCTTGCACCCCATCCCCTCTTGTAATTGCTTTAATCAATGCACCCTTTTCATAGCTTAGACTGATTGATGCACCATCAAATTTCAACTCACAGGTATAATCTATTCGAGCTTCTTCCCCAAGAGTTTTTCTGAGACGTTCCTCCCATTGGATTAGTTCTTCTTTTGAATAGGTATTTGACAAAGAGTACATGGGATATTTGTGCGGAACCGTTTCAAAAGATTTTGTAACTCCTCCTCCAACTCGCTGTGAGGGAGAGTTAGGATCCGCAAAATTTGGATATTGCTCTTCTAGATTTTGCAGCTTTTTTAAGCGTTGATCAAATTCATAATCGGAAATGATCGGATCGTCAAGAATATAATACCGATAATTATGATCGTGTAATTCCTCTCGTAAGGATTCAATTTGATTTTTAATTTCTTCCATATTATTCTTTTTGAATGCGTAGCATTCTCACTTTACCAAAAATATCTTTTCGCTCTTCAAATGAATATACATTAAAAGACAAGATAAGACTTTTCAATTCGCCTAAAAAACGAGGATTGATTTCAAAATAAACATATCCCTTAGAAATCAAATGAACTTCTCCATAAGCCAAAATTGAACGATAAAAAATAAGTGGATCCTTTTCAGTTACAAATAAAGCCAAATGAGGCTCATATTGAAGCACATTGGGTTTCATTTCAGCTTGTTCACTAGGGGGAATATAAGGTGGGTTGGATACAATAATGTGAGCTTTTGTATAGAAGGCATCCAGTCTTAAGATATCCTGCTGTGAAAAAGCAACATTCACCTGATTATGTGTTGCATTTTGATGCGCCAATTCCAATACGGTATGATCCACATCTATTGCACTAACTTCAAAATTAGGCTGCTCTTTTGCTAGAGCTATTGCAATACAACCACTTCCAGTGCCAAAATCAATAAGGCTTTTCTTTTGTTTTAATCCTTTGTGATCTTCCAAAACCCAAGCCACCAACTCTTCCGTTTCTGGTCGAGGAATGAGCACAGCTGGATTGACTCTAAAGGATAATTCTCTAAAATAGGTTGAACCTATAATATATTGCAAAGGTTTTTCTTTCTGAAGATGCTTTAAGGCTTCTTCTAATTGCTGTTTTTGATCCTCACTAAAATTTGTATTGGGATCCAAGGCTATTGCTGTAGACTCAATATTAAAAAGTGAATGAAGAAGGGTTTTGAAATAAAAATCTATTTCATTTACCTCCAAAAGTGTCTTTAATTCTCTTCTAAAAAAAGTTCTAGCCTCAATGTACGTCATACTATTGTTTTTGTCATCCAAATAGGACAAGAGCCATGTCCCGTATTTCCCATAGGATGATCAATATATTCAAATCCCATTTTTTTATACAACTTTTGAGCCGCTTTCATATTCGGCATGGTTTCTATATAACACAACTCAAAATCATTTGTCTTTGCAAAATCAAGGCATTTTTTAATCATTTGATGTCCAAGTCCTTTTCCTCGGGCTTGAGAAGTGAAATACATCTTTTGTAATTCACAAACGGAAGGATCCCCCTCCTTCAATGGAGCAATTCCGGCACCTCCTAGTATGGATTCACCTTCATAAACAATATAGTAGATCGCTCTAGAGACGGAATAAGTCTCAAACATAAAATCGAGCTCTTTATCTTCATAGGCTGTACCCGTTTTTGGAACTCCCATTTCAATTAAAACTGAGCGAATTGCAAGAGCCAAAAGTTTATCATCAGAAGCTTTTATAGGTCGAATGTGCATTCCTTAAATTTTGTTATAAATTTACAGTCAATTTTAAGTTGCTTCACCACAGCATACAAATTTATTTACACTAAGATTTGAACAAAAGACAAGATTTAATCTACATTCAACGCTGTTTAGAACTTGCAAAAAAAGGGCTTGGTGCCACTTATCCGAATCCTATGGTAGGTGCTGTAATTGTTCATAAAGGCAAAATTATTGGTGAAGGCTGGCACAAAAAAGCAGGCACTCCACACGCTGAAGTCAATGCAATTCATCAAGTTACTAACAAATCTCAATTAAATGAGTCTACTCTTTATGTGAATTTAGAGCCCTGTAGTCATGTTGGAAAGACCCCTCCTTGTGCAGATTTAATTATAGAATATCGAATTCCGCGTGTTGTTATTGCCTCAACAGATCCCAATCCACTTGTTTCTGGACGAGGAATTAAAAAGCTAATCGCCTCTGGGTGCAAGGTTGAAACTCATGTTTTGCATAAACAAAGTGATTTTTTAAATCGTCGCTTTTTTACTTTTCATCAAAAAAAACGCCCCTATATTATATTGAAATGGGCACAAACAAAAGATTCTTTCATTGCTCCTCTTCCCTCAGAAAAAAATGAGGCTGAAATATTTTGGATTTCAAATCCAATTTCAAAACAACGCGTTCATCAATGGCGAAGTGAAGAGGCTGCCATTTTGGTTGGCGTTCAAACTCTTGTTCAAGACAATCCCCAGCTAACCACAAGAGAATGGAATGGAAAAAATCCACTTCGCCTTGTCCTTGACCCCAACGCCAGGAGCCCAAAAAAATCAATTGCAGTAACGGACAAGGAACCCACAATTTTTTTCACAAAAAACAAAACAGAAGCTTTTTCAGGAATTAAAAAACAAGTTGCTTTAAATCCCTTCTCTATAAATTCCATTTTAAACTATTGTTATGAAAATCAAATACAATCCATCATAGTAGAAGGTGGATTGAAAACAATTCAATCGTTTATTGATACCGATATGTGGGATGAGGCACGTGTTTTTACCAGTGAAAAAAAATTAGACAGGGGGGTCAAAGCACCGATTATAAAAAAATCTTTTACCCAAACAGAACAAATCGAATCCGATCTTCTTTCATTCTATTTTAACGAAACTTTTCAAGCAAAAAATTAGGGCAACGCATGGGACGTTTGGTTTGAGGTGAGAGAAAAGCTAATACCGTGTTGCCTCTACATATGATTTCATCCTTTTGATTCGTGAGTACATAATCAAAATCAAGTGTGGCTTTTGGATTATTCTTTAATGTGACAGTAACTTGGAAGAGATCACCATAATATAGCGGTGTTTTGAACTCTAGAGAAGCCCTCACTACAGGCATTAATATTCCTTCTCGTTCCATTTCAGCATAGGATACGCCCATTTCAGTAAGCCATTCAAGCCGAGCTAATTCAAAATATTTCAAGTAATTGCTGTGATGTACAAATTGCATTTGATCTGTTTCTGAATAGCGAACAACAATTTCTTTTGTCTTATACTTCATAAAACTTTTTTATTTAATATTTTTTGTGAGAAAAAGATGAATTACTTACAAAAACTCAATGCCAGAATATCCAAAAAAAAAAGTTATAATTCAATAGTGATTTCATTTTTTTTTTGAAATTTTTTAATTAATATTTGTATTCACTCTGACAGAGTATAAAAACCATGTCATAAACATATATATAAAACAAAAAATGAATATTACTGCTTCTTCAGTTTGGACAAATTGCCTCTTTTTTATTGAAGATAATATTCCACCTCAAGCCTTTAAAACATGGTTTAAACCCATTACTCCTGTCAAACTTACCGACAATATTTTAACCATACAGGTTCCCAGCAAATTCTTTTACGAATGGCTTGAAGAACATTATGTCAAGTTATTGAAAACGGCTCTGCAAAGAGAATTAGGAAAAGATGCCCGTCTGCTCTACGCCATCCGCATGGAAAACACCTTTGGAAACAAAGCGCCGTTCACTGAAAAAATTCCGAGCAGTAATCGCTCAGGTGTACTGACACAAAATGTGGACGCACCCATCAATTCTTATGCTGGAGAATTAAAAAATCCTTTTGTGATTCCGGGTATCAAAAACCTACAAATTGAATCACAACTCAATCCCAACTACAATTTTGACAATTTCCTTGAGGGAGATTCAAATCGTCTTGGACGATCGGCAGCACTTGCGGTTTCAGCAAAACCTGGAGGAACTTCTTTTAATCCATTATTAATATTTGGAGGGGTTGGTCTAGGAAAAACCCACCTAGCACAAGCCATTGGAGTTGAAATAAAAGAAAAATATCAAGACAAAACTGTACTGTATATAGCCGCTGAAAAATTTACACAACAATACATTGAAGCAGTAAAGAAAAATACACGGAATGATTTCATTCATTTCTATCAACTACTTGATGTTCTCATTATTGATGATGTTCAATTCCTTTCAGGAAAAACAGGAACTCAAGATGTGTTTTTCCACATCTTCAATCATTTACATCAAAATGGAAAACAGGTTATCCTCACTTCCGACAAAGCACCTGTTGATATGCAGGATATCGAGCAACGCTTACTCTCTCGATTCAAATGGGGACTTTCAGCCGAATTACAGCTTCCCAACTATGAAACAAGGATTTCCATATTAAAGAATAAATTGTACCGAGATGGAGTTAATATCAATGAAGACATCATTGAGTATGTAGCCAAAAACATTAAAACCAATGTCAGAGAACTCGAAGGAGCAATCATTTCGCTCATCGCACAATCTTCTTTCAACAAAGCGGAAATAACGATTGAACTTGCGCAGGAAGTGGTTATGAAATTTGTTAAAAACACCAAACGAGAAGTTTCCATTGACTACATTCAAAAAGTGGTTTCTGATTATTTCCAAATGGATGTTGAAACACTCCAATCCAAAACACGAAGAAGACATATTGTTCAGGCACGTCAATTAGCAATGTATTTTGCGAAAAAATTCACGAAAGCCTCCTTGGCTAGTATTGGAAACCAAATCGGCAAACGAGATCATGCCACTGTCCTTCATGCATGCAAAACAGTCGATAACTTGAGTTTTACGGACAAACAATTTCGAAAGTACGTAGAAGACCTAAGTCAAAAGCTAACTTTATAAAATCTCATTTTATATGGAACAGACAAAAATACTCATGGTTTGCTTGGGTAATATTTGTCGTTCCCCATTAGCACAAGGCATTCTTGAATCTAAAGTAAAGGACTTGAATATTGAAGTAGATTCCGCTGGGACGGCTGCTTATCACATTGGAAATTCCCCTGATCCAAGAAGTATTAACGTTGCAAAAAAATACGGTATTGATATTAGCCATCAAAAAGCTAGACAATTTTCCCAATCTGATTTTAGTGCATTCTCACATATTTTCGCAATGGATCGAAGTAATTATGAAAACATCCTATCCAAAACAACTTCAACAGAAGACCACAAAAAAGTCAATCTCATTCTGAAGGATCAAAATGAGGTTCCAGATCCTTATTATGGTGGACCCGAAGGCTTTGAAAATTGTTTTAGGTTGCTAAATAATGCGTGTGATTTAATTATTAAATCATTAAAAAATGAATGAGCATCCAACTTCTTTAGGGGTACTTTATTTAATTCCAACACCCCTTGGAGACAACTCCCCTCTTGAGGTACTTCCGCTCTCAGTTAAAAAAATTGTAGAGGAACACACTCATTTCATTATTGAAAATGAAAAAGCGGCTCGCCAGTTTATCAAAAGAATAACTCCCAATAAAAATCAAAACAAAATAATACTGTATCCCCTCAATAAATATACAACTCAAGAAGAAATGGAACGCTATCTAGATCCCTGTAAATCTGGAATTTCCATGGGTCTTTTTTCCGATGCAGGTTGTCCTGGGGTAGCAGATCCTGGAGCGGTAATCGTTTCTAAAGCCCATCGCTTGGGAATTACTGTGAAACCCCTGACCGGTCCTTCATCAATTCTTTTGGCATTAATGGCCTCAGGAATGAATGGTCAAAACTTTGCCTTTAACGGCTACCTTCCTATTGAACAAAAGCAACGAAATCAAAGTATTTCAAAGTTTGAAAAGAAAGCTTTTCGTGAAGAGCAAGCGCAACTCTTTATTGAAACCCCTTACCGGAGTGAATCCCTATTCAAAGATTTTATAAAAACATTAGATCCAAATACACGTCTTTGTGTAGCTTGTGATCTTAGTTTAAGTACTGAGTATATCTTAAGCCTTTCTGTAAAACAATGGAAAAAAGTAAAACCTAACTTAAACAAAAGGCCCTGTGTTTTCATTATTGAAGGCTCCTTTTAACGGTAAATTTTCTTTTTGTTAATCCAGTTAATATAGATTTTTTTATTTCGATTGTGCTCCAATAAATTTTTGGAAAACAGATGATATCCTGGATTGGTGGGGTCAGCCACAAAATATAAAAAAGAGTGTTTTTCAGGATTTAATACAGCTTCAATTGCAGACAAATCAGGCATAGTGATAGGACCTGGAGGGAGTCCTTTTACTCTGTAAGTATTATAGGGAGATTTAAGCCTTAAGTCTTTATACAACACTCGCTTGATCACTTGATTAAAATCTCCTGACGCTTTTTTCACAGCAAAAATCACCGTAGGATCGGCTTGTAATTTCATACGCTTTTTCAAACGATTTACATACGCCCCAGCTACCCTGGCTTGTTCATCTTTTTTTGGAGACTCTTTTTGAACAATAGATGCCAAAATATAAACTTCTTGAGGTGTTAATTGTAATGCTTTCGCTTTAGCTCTTCTTGCATCATTCCAAAAAAGCTTGTAATAGGATAACATCTTAGATCTAAAATCTTCTGCTGTTGTATCCCAAAAAAAATCATATGAGTTAGGCAAATATAATGATAGAGCATTCTTTTGGGTAAAGCCATTTGAACTTAAAAATTCGGTGTCATAAAAAGCATTCAACAAACTCAGGCTGTCGGCTTCAATTTGTTTAGAAACACGCCCTGCCAAATTTTCAAGTCGTTCTTGATTATTAAAAACTACTTTAACAGTCTGGCGTTTTGAACGCAAAAGATTGATCATCTCATTATTCCCCAATCCTTTTAAAATCTTGTACTTCCCTGGTTTAATATTCTGAGAATACCCTTTTTTCTCTGCGGCCAATCGAAAATTAGAGGTAGATTTTAAAAGAGGACTTAACTGTAGCTCAAGCGAGTCGATGGAATCGTCTCTGTCAATAAAAATATAGGAATAATCGTTTTCAAAAACAGTATTATTCCAGAAAAATATAACATAAAAGTTATAGACAAAATAACACCCCAAGGCGGTACCCATTAAACTAATCCAAACTAAAATTTTTCTTTTGTACATCAGTCAAATAATTTTTGATATAGAAACTCGTCGTGAAATGAACCCTCATAAAAACTCCATGCCTTTTTGACCCCCACTTTTTGATATCCACATTGTTCAAAGACATGCATACTGGTTTTATTTTCAGCAGCTATATTAGCAAACAAACAGTGAATATTTAAATTGCTTTTACAATGGGAATTTAAGAGTTCAAGTCCTTTTTTGCCAAATCCTAAACCTCTTTTATCTTTGTGAATTACAATACCCACGCCTGCTCTTCTGTGCAAAGGTTCAAAATCAAAAAGATCGACAAAACCCAAAACATCTGGACTCCCATCGGAGAGAACATAACGTTTTTGTTTTACTTCAAAAATATCTTGATGTTGTTGTTTGATGTAAGAATTTAATAAATCCTTAGAGTAGGGCTCTGTGCGGTTAGCGTATTTCCAAAACTCAACCTCATTTTCTATTTCAAATAAAAGGTCTATATCTTTCGGCTCAAGGGCTCTTAAGAAAAGGGATTCTGGATTCATATTGAAATTATTCCTGAATAAACAAAGGTAGCTGAACCCTGCAAATAGATGTTTTTGTATCCTTGTTCTGCTATTTCAAAATCTATGGTTAAATCTCCCCCAAGCGCCTTCATCAAAAGACGTGTTCCCCCTTCTGAAATTCCTAAAGAATGCATTGCTATAGCTCCTGCAACAGCACCCGTTCCACAGGCTAAAGTTTCATTTTCCACCCCTCGTTCATAGGTACGAATGGAATAGGTATTCGCATTCTCTTTTTGAATAAAATTAACATTAATTCCTTTGGTTTTAAACGCTTTTGAATAGCGGATTACTGCACCTTCTTCTTTTACGTTTATTGACTTAATATCGTCTAAGGGCAATACAATATGGGGAGATCCCGTATCTGTAATTATCGCACCATCGCGCGGAGTTAGGGTATCAACATCCTGCATTTGAAGTCTAACTTCAGTCTCTGAAATGAGTTCTGCCTCATGAGGACCATCCACCGCCAAAAATTGAGTCTTTTTGGAAATCATATTGTGCCTTTGTGCAAAGGCAACAGCACATCGTCCTCCATTGCCACACATTGTACTTAAATTTCCATCTGAATTAAAATAACGCATTTCAAAATCCAAAACAGGGTGTGATTCAATTAAAATAACACCATCAGCACCAACTCCTTTGAACCGGTTACACATTGAGTGGAATTGCGAAGTTGTGATCAGATCATAAATCCCTGAGCGATTGTCTACGATAATGAAGTCATTGCCTGCACCTTGATATTTGTCAAATTGAATCTTCATAGGCAGCAAAAATACATGATTTTTTTCTTTGTCTATTCATTTAAAAGAGAACTAATTACTAAAAAACAGAGTGCCTCATTAGCTTTACAATTGAGCCTTAAAAGTTGTTAAAGGGTCGTTAAATCCATTTTAATCTTCTTTAAAATCTATAATTTTGACAAAAAATATAACTATGAAATCATTCATTAAAACATTCAGTATTGCACTAGGAAGTGCTATTCTTAGCATTTTTATTTATGATGTTTATTTTAAAACAAATTCGAAAGTAGTTTCAAAACAAGTACCGGAGACTACTTTAATTCCCACAAATTATACGTACAGCTCAAGCAATATAGCTGCTGAACTTACAGACTTCACTATTGCTGCAGAGAAAACGGTACATGCTGTTGTTCATGTAATAAATACGAGTTCCTATGACTCTGACTTACCCGCTTTTTATCGTTATTTTTATGGGGATGATGCATTACCCGATCGAATTGGAACAGGTTCTGGAGTGATCGTTTCACCCAATGGTTATATCATAACCAATCATCATGTTATTGAAGATAATTCCGAAATTAAGATCACTACCAATGACAACAAAACCTATGAAGCCACTGTTGTTGGATCCGATCCTAGTAGTGATATTGCTGTATTAAAGATCAATACTAAAGAGGAGTTACCCTATGTGTTTTTTGGGAATTCAGACACCACAAAAATTGGAGAGTGGGTTCTTGCCGTTGGAAATCCCTTTAACTTAAATTCAACTGTAACCGCAGGAATTATAAGTGCCAAAGCAAGAGACTTAAATCAAAGGGATGGAAAAAATGAATGGTACCTCCAAACCGATGCTGCGGTTAATCAAGGAAACAGTGGGGGTGCTCTAGTCAACACTCGTGGAGAACTCATTGGAATTAACACCGCGATAACTTCAATCTCTGGAGGTTTTGTTGGCTATTCCTTTGCTGTTCCTAGCAACGTAGCACGTAAAGTTTTTGAAGATATTATTGAATTTGGAGATGTGCAGCAAGGTCTTTTGGGAGTAATGGGACAAGCCCTAAACTCTCAGATGGCAAAACGATTTGAGGTAAATGAGACCGAAGGCTTCTATATTACTGATCTTGAAGAAGGCTTAGGTGCCGATCTTGCTGGACTTAAACCCAATGATATTATTAAACGCGTAGATGATATTTCGATTAATAAATTTGCTGACTTATCTGGATATCTTGCCAGCAAACGCCCAGGAGAAGAAGTCGACATCCTCTACAATCGTGATGGAAAAGAAAATAAAGTCAAAGTACGCCTTGAAAAAATCAATCGAGCTAGTTTCTTTTTAATGGAACTCAGAGAACTTACAGCCAATCAAAAAAAGGAATACCAAACACAACATGGCTTATATATTTCCAATATGAATAATCGTTGGTTATATCAAAAGGGAATTGATAATGGTTTTATCATATTAGAAATAAATGATCAAGAAGTAAATACACTGAAAGAAGTGAAAAACTTAAAAATCAATGATCTTAAAAGTATTCTCTTCTTAAAGCCCTCTGGAGAAAAAGAAAGGATCTCATTGCAATATTAATGGGTCAACTTTATAGAAAAAGTCGCAGTGCTCCTGCGACTTTTTCTATTTTTGCTAAAATCTAATTTTATTTTTCATGCGAATTGATATCATTACGCTGTTTCCAGAACTATTAAAAAGTCCGTTTGAAGTCTCCATATTAAAACGTGCACTCGCTTCTGGAAGAGCTGAAGTTCATTTTCATGATTTAAGAACTTATAGCACTCACAAACAAAAGCAAGTAGATGACTATCCATTTGGTGGAGGAGCGGGAATGGTCATGATGATCGAACCCATTGATCGCTGCATTAGTTCTCTTAAAAAAGAAAGAGAATACGATGCAATAATATATTTAACTCCAGATGGTGAAACACTTAATCAAAAAGCTGCCAACCATTATTCGACTCTTGATAACATTATTCTTTTGTGTGGACATTACAAAGGGGTTGATCAAAGAGTAAGAGAGCATCTCATTACACATGAAATTTCTATCGGAGATTTTGTACTTTCTGGTGGAGAACTAGCCGCAGCTATATTTTGTGACAGTGTCATACGATTAATCCCTGGAGTACTGGGAGATGAATCCTCAGCATTGACCGATAGTTTTCAAGACAATCTCTTAGCTCCTCCCATTTATACTCGTCCAGCTAAATATAAAGACTGGGAAGTTCCAGAAATACTAACGTCAGGAAATACCCCAAAAGTTGAACAATGGCGTGAGGATAAAGCCCTAGAACGAACACAAAAGTTGCGTCCAGATTTGTTAAAATAAAATGATACTTGCTGTAATTTTTACCCTTCTCTTCTTGTTTTTTCGGCTTAAAAATTTGCGCAAAATTCCAAAAAGCACTTTTCTGGTCTGTACAGAATAGTTCATGACTTTATTGTCACAAATAAAGGAGAGACGTCTTTAAATGATTACTCGATTCGTTTTGGCTCTGAGATACTCTTCAAATTGAATCCTATCTGAGAAGTATTTGATTTTAAGTCGAATAAATCCTCTCTAATCAGAATAGATAGAGTTGAAAGCATCAATTAATTTTTAATAATGGGGTTGTCTACTTCAAAATAAAGTTTAATTTTGCAGCACGAAATGCATAACCTCTGACGAAAATCGTGAATGTTGTCTTTTCCAACTCAATAAATAAAATATGGAAGCGTTAATCAATTTTGTACAAAACGAATTCATCGAAAAGAAAGAATTTCCAAAGTTTGATGCTGGAGATACCTTAACGGTTTACTACCAAATCCGAGAAGGAGAAAAAGTACGTACACAGTTTTTTAAAGGTGTGGTAATTCAAATTAAAGGACAAGGTTTATCCAAAACTTTTACAATTAGAAAAATGTCAGGTACTGTAGGGGTAGAACGTATCTTCCCGTTGAACTTACCCACATTAGAAAAAATCGAAGTCAACAAAAAAGGAAAAGTACGTCGTTCACGTATTTATTACTTTAAAGAATTAAGAGGTAAAAAAGCACGTATTAAAGAAGCCCGTATGGATTCTTAATCTAATTACTACATAAAATCTAAAACCGTCATTCATTGAAATAAAGTGTTTGACGGTTTTTTTTATTCCTAATTTGTAATTGATAAATAAATCGTAGCCCGTATATTTGCTTCCGAAAACCTAAATTTAAACACATGTCAAAAATCAAAGTAGCCAATCCTGTTGTAGAAATGGATGGCGATGAAATGACTCGAATCATTTGGAAATTCATTAAAGACCAACTTATATTGCCTTATCTAGATTTAAAAATCATCTATTATGATTTATCTGTTACCTCTAGAGATGCTACCGAAGATAAAATTACAATTCAAGCCGCAAATGCAATAAAAGATCACCACGTGGGAATTAAATGTGCTACGATCACACCTGACGAAGACCGTGTTACAGAATTCAATCTTTCCAATATGTGGCGTTCTCCTAATGGAACCATCCGAAATATTGTGGGAGGAACCGTTTTTAGAGAACCTATAATCATGAAAAACGTACCGCGTTATGTTCAAGGATGGACTAAGCCCATTTGTATCGGACGACATGCTTTTGGAGATCAATACAAAGCGGCGGATACGGTAACTACGGGAAAAGGAAAACTAACCATGACTTTCACTCCAGATGATGGAGGCACTCCCAAAACCTGGGAAGTGTATCATTTCCAAGAAGATGGTGTAGCGATGTCTATGTACAACATTGACTCTTCAATTTATGGCTTTGCTCGTTCTTGTATGAACCAAGCCTTGACCAAAAAATGGCCGTTATATTTATCGACTAAGAATACGATTTTAAAAGCCTATGACGGACGTTTTAAAGATATTTTTCAAGAAGTATTTGATAATGAATTTAAAGGTCAATTTGAAGCTGCTGGTATTACCTATGAACACAGACTGATCGATGATATGGTTGCAGCTGCGATGAAATGGAACGGAGGTTTTGTTTGGGCTTGTAAAAACTATGATGGAGATGTACAGTCGGATACTGTTGCTCAAGGGTTTGGCTCTTTAGGCTTAATGACCTCTACCCTAGTCACACCTGATGGGAAAACAATGGAAGCCGAAGCCGCTCATGGAACTGTTACTCGTCATTACCGTCAACACCAACAAGGAAAAGAAACCTCAACCAATCCCATTGCTTCTATTTTTGCATGGACAAGAGGTTTGGCTCACAGAGGGAAACTCGATGGAAACCAAGAATTAATCGATTTTTGTTCCACACTTGAAAGTGTTTGTGTAGAAACAGTTGAAAGTGGTAAAATGACAAAAGATCTTGCCATTTTAATTCATGGCAAAGAGCTTAATAGCTCTCATTATTTAACTACGCAGCAATTTCTTGCTGCACTTAAAGAAAATTTAGAGTTGAAAAGAAACGTATAAAGTATTTTTCTTTAGGCATAAACTAAAACCTCACAATATAATATTGTGAGGTTTATTTTTTAAATTCGTTAAAAAACCAAAATACTATGGGTTTTGTAAAAACAACTGAACAAGATTCCAATCACGATGACTTGGAGCAAAAAAATATTGCCCAATTATTAAAAGGTATTCATACGGAAGATCAAAATGCTGTTGAAGCCGTTGGTAAGGTTTTGGATCAAATTGAAACCTTAATAGAAGCTGTTGTAAAACAACAAAAAATTGGAGGACGCCTTTTTTATATCGGTGCAGGGACTAGTGGTCGTTTGGGTGTGCTTGATGCCTCAGAATGCCCACCCACCTTTGGAACCGATCCTGAGCGCGTTATTGGGCTCATAGCAGGGGGTGACCTTGCCTTGCGGAACTCAATCGAAAATGCTGAAGATGACCCCCATCAAGCATGGAAAGACCTGAATGTTTTTAATATTAACACTAACGACATTGTTGTAGGAATTGCCGCTTCTGGAACTACACCCTATGTTGTTGCGGGCTTACATGACTGTCAAGCTAATGGAATTCAAACGGGAAGCATCTGTTGTAATAAAAAAAGCCCACTTTCAGAGGTGAGTGATTTTCCAATTGAAGTAATTGTTGGGCCTGAATTTCTAACGGGAAGCTCCCGTATGAAAGCAGGAACTGCTCAGAAGTTGATCCTTAACATGATTACCACCTCAACAATGATACAACTTGGTCATGTAAAGGGCAATAAAATGGTAGATATGCAGCTAACTAATAAAAAGTTGACTGGCCGTGCTGAACGTATGATCATGGACGAACTCAAGGTCACTTTAGCTACTGCCCAGAAGTTATTAAATCAACATAAAAACGTTCGCGAAGCTATAAAAGCTTATAAAAAATAGTTAATTTTTTATAAGCTTTTAAAACTAGTTTGATTTTTTGATACATTTGATTTTGTAATTAAATCAAGTTTACGCCCCAAATGATAAACCTGAGGTTGATACCTAACTTTCATCGACAACAAGCCGCCGCAAAAGTATTCCTAGCTTTTGATAACAATATATTTTTTAGATCTATACCCCAAAAAAGTACCTTTACTCACTATTCTTCCCAATTAATCCTTCTGGGACTTTATCTCATAAAAAGATTCTTATTTCAAAGGAGTTGCTGGAGTCTATCCCAAGATTTTTTGACACAAAATAGCATAAAAAAACTTGAATGCCATATCTGGTATACAGATCTAGAAATTGAAAGAATATGAAAAGTTGATGAGTACTCGGCTTTTGCAAATATTTGAAAATCCAACTTTTAAAATAAACCTTTAAAAAAATAAAATGAAAAAACTCTTAATCTTAACAATAGCAGTGACCGTATTTTTTGGATGTTCTAAAGATAGTGACGCAAATACTTCTGAAGTATACATCAGACTATCGAATATTAGCGAATATAACTTTAAGAATATTGTTGTTAATACATCAACAGGAAATGTTGATTTTGAAAATATTGACTC
>JAQWJV010000010.1 GCA_029248185.1 Flavobacteriaceae bacterium
TGAATCAACAGAAACCAATGAAGAAGAAATTGTTGAAATTGTTGAAGTAGAAGAAGAATATGAAGAAGTTGATGTCCCTTTTGCCGTAATTGAGGATGTTCCTATTTTTCCCGGTTGTGAGAAAGTTGACAAATCACAACGTCGAGCGTGTTTTCAGGAAAGGATGAACAAACACATCCGTAAAAATTTTAGATATCCTGAAATTGCCCAAGAAATGGGAATTCAGGGTCGAGTGTATGTTAATTTTATCATCGCGAAAGATGGTCAAATTACCAACATAAGAATGCGAGGTCCAGACAAAAACTTAGAAAAAGAAGCACAGCGCATTATCTCTAAACTACCTAATATGATTCCAGGAAAACAAAGAGGACGCCCCGTTCGTGTTCCCTTTAGTATTCCCATAACATTTAGATTACAATAGAAATATTTTTTCTAAAAATATTGAAACCCAGCCTATTGCTGGGTTTTTTGTTTTCTGTAATTAATCATTGAGGTACGATTATTGTGGGGTATTAACAAAACCCCCAAATTATGGAAATAAAGAAAAACCCCAAAGTTGATTTGAGTAAAAACAGTAGTCTTTACTTTGTAATTGGTCTAGCCCTGATTTTATTTATTTCTTGGCAAGTCATTGAATGGAAAACCTATGAAAAAGACCTTTATGATTATGAAGCTTTAGATGTTGATGAAGAAGTTGATGAAGAAATTCCAATTACTGAACAACTAAAAACCCCACCCCCACCACCCCCGCCACCGCCGCCAGCTCCTGTAGTAATTGAGGTGGTTGAGGATGAAGAAGATGTGGAGGAGACGGTGATTGAATCAACAGAAACCAATGAAGAAGAAATTGTTGAAATTGTTGAAGTAGAAGAAGAATTTGAAGAAGTTGATGTTCCTTTTGCTGTAATTGAGGACGTACCTATATTTCCGGGTTGTGAGAAAGTTGATAAATCACAACGTCGAGCGTGTTTTCAGGAACAGATGAACAAACACATACGCAAGAACTTTAAATATCCGGAAATTGCCCAAGAAATGGGAGTTCAGGGACGAGTGTATGTCAATTTTATCATCGCGAAAGATGGTCAAATTACCAATATAAGAATGCGAGGTCCAGATAAAAACTTAGAAAAAGAAGCGCAGCGCATTATTTCTAAACTACCAAATATGATTCCGGGAAAACAAAGAGGACGCCCCGTTCGTGTTCCGTTTAGTATTCCAATAGTGTTCAGACTGCAATAAATAAATTAAAGTTTGTTTAAGTATTAAAAGATTTTAAATCTAAATAAGTGATTTGATTGTTCATTGCTTATTTCTCAACTATCTTTGCACCCTGAATGATGCAGATAGATGCGCCAAAATGATACTCTTACTTCGGCTACTGGTTGGCTAACCTTAAGTGATTTTTCTCAACTCACAAAGTTTAGATTGTCTATAACTGTGGTTATTTCTTCCATTGCAGGGTATTTTTTAGCTGTTGAAACCGTTCATTTTCCTACATTGATATTATTAGTGATTGGAGGTTATGCCATGGTTGGAGCTTCAAATGCTTTTAATCAAGTTTTTGAAAAAGATTTAGACAAATTAATGTTGCGTACACAAAATCGTCCACTCCCTGCAGGGCGAATGCAAACGAATACGGCCTTATTTATTGGAGTCGTCCTTACATTGATTGGAATCGGTACTCTTTACGTGATTAATTTAAAAACAGCTTTTTTCGCAAGTTTTTCTATTTTCTTATACGCTTGTGTATATACTCCTTTAAAACAAAAAACTTCACTTTCAGTTTTTGTTGGTGCTTTTCCAGGGGCTATCCCTTTTATGTTGGGTTGGGTTGCAGCAACCAATGAATTTGGAATCGAACCCGGAGTGTTGTTTATGATTCAGTTTTTTTGGCAATTCCCACATTTTTGGGCTATAGGATGGCTCATGCACGATCAATACCAAGCTGCTGGGTTTAAGATGCTCCCCTCGGGAGCGCGGGACCAAACCACGGCTTTTCAAACGGTATTTTATACATTATGGACAGTTGTAGTTTCATTGTTGCCTGCTTTTTTATATACCGGTACTTTGGTTTTGTCATTTTCTGCAGCAATTGTAGTTGGTTTATTGGGGTTATTCTTTTTATTTTATGCCCTTCGTTTGATGTTCTTAAAAAACGATCAAGCTGCTCGCTTTTTAATTCGAGCAAGTATCTTATATATAACAGGAATACAATTAGTCTACGTATTGGATAAATTTTTAATACAATGACAAAAAAAAATTAAATATGAATACAAACGATTCTTTAACGGTTAAAAACAATCGAGCAAAAAAAATGATGCTTTGGTTTGGAATGATCAGTATGAGTATGACATTCGCTGGCTTAACTAGTGCTTATGTAGTGAGTAGTTCCCGCTCAGATTGGATTCAACAAATCGAATTGCCCTTTGCTTTTACCCTCAGTACTTTACTCATCATTTTGAGTAGTGGAAGTTTTTATGGCGCATTGAAAATGATCCAAGATCAAAAAATAAAGGTGGCTCAAGGGCTATTGGCAATAACATTGGTCCTTGCCATTGTTTTTATTTATTTTCAATTTGAGGGTTTTGGTGCGCTCATTGAACAAGGATATTATTTTACGGGACCCGAAAGTTCGATTACAACATCTTACTTATATGTTTTGGTTCTCCTACATCTAATGCACCTTACGGCTGGAATCGTAATTGTTTTGAATGTTTTTTATAAGACTTTAAAAGGGAAGTATCTTAATGGAAATACCCTAGGATTTGAACTTGCTGTAACCTTTTGGCATTTTCTTGATTTACTTTGGGTATATTTATTTTTATTCGTTTCATTCTACGGTTAAAAATTAATAAATTTGCAAAGAATTTAATAAAGTAATATGGAAGTGACTGCAAAAACATCTGTTGACGAAAGCCAAGTTTGGGGCGGAGGCAACAAACCACTAAACGCCAGTTATGGTAAAATGATGATGTGGTTTTTTATTGTTTCAGATGCCTTGACGTTTACGGGATTTCTCGTTTCTTATGGTTTCTCTAGATTTAAAAACATCAATTCATGGCCTATTGCTGATGAAGTATTCACTCACTTTCCTTTCTTACACGGTGTAGATGCACCCATGTACTATGTAGCTTTAATGACTTTTGTTTTAATCTTTTCATCTGTCACCATGGTTTTGGCAGTAGATGCAGGTCATCATATGCAGAAGACCAAAGTGACTTTTTATATGTTGCTAACCGTTATTGGTGGAGCAATATTTGTAGGATCGCAAGCTTGGGAATGGAAAAATTTTATCAAAGGAGAATATGGAGCTTTAGAAACTAAAGGAGGTCAAATTCTTCAGTTTGTTAATTCGGAAACGGGGAAACGCGCCGCAATTCAGGAATTTGCAGTTGGTATAGAAACCGATAGAACAACACACCAGTCAAGTAATGGTGTCTGGTATGAAAATGAAACCACTTTGCCTACCGTCTCTTTGGCAGAGGTGAAGAAAGGATTCCTTAGCGATGAAGCGCTGTTGATTCGCACCCAACAATTAGATGAAAAAGGTCAAAAAACAGTCCTTTCAAGAGAGGAATCGTTACTCAAAATAGATGAAGCAATGTATGTTGTAGAAGGGGCAAACCTTGTTCGTAATGAATACGGGAATCGATTATTTGCCGACTTTTTCTTTTTCATTACAGGATTCCACGGATTCCATGTTTTGTCAGGAGTTGTAATTAATATCATCATCTTTTTTAATGTTATTCTAGGAACATATGAACGTAGAGGGCATTATGAAATGGTAGAAAAAGTAGGGCTGTATTGGCACTTTGTCGATTTGGTTTGGGTCTTTGTATTTACATTTTTCTATCTCGTTTAACACAATTAAAAATAAAATAAATGGCAGCAGAAGGTCACAAATTAGCCATCTTTAGAGGTTTATTAAAATTTAAATCCAATCAGCAAAAAATTTGGGGGGTATTGATTTTCCTTTCAATCGTCACCACTATAGAAGTTGCTTTGGGTATCATTAAACCTGAAATTCTGATGGGAAGTTTTCTTAGAATGAAAATTTTGAACTGGATTTTTATTATACTCACCCTAGTTAAAGCCTATTATATTGCTTGGGATTTTATGCACATTCGCGATGAGAAAAGTAGTTTCAAAAACGCAATAGTGCTTCCACTTGTCATTCTAATACCGTATTTAGCTTTTATTCTTTTAATTGAGGCCGATTATATTTTTGAAGTGATGAAGGATGGATTTGTCTCTTGGAATTTTTAATATGAAAATCAACTAATTAAGCGGTTTTAAACCGCTTTTTTTTGCACTATGAAAAAGGAGGATATATATAAAAAATTTGTTTTGGGGATACTATTTGTGTTCCCTTTGGTAGTCTACCTTTTCTTTGCTTCAGGTAAAAATAATTTTGCAAAACTACCCATTTTGACCAAAGGTGTTCATGAAATTGAAAACCTAAAGTTCCTTGTAGACCAAAACCCAGCTCTAAAAAATCATATCACCATCATGGGGTATTGGGGGGGGAGTCTTGAAAATAAACAAGCAGAAGCACTCAACCTAAATGAGAAAATCTACAAACGTTTTTATGAGTTTGCCGATTTCCAATTTGTCTTTTTTGTAAATCAAGATCGTCTGTTAGAGGTAGATCGTCTTAAAAAAACCTTGAAAGAAGGAGTTGGGACAGATCTTTCTAAATGGAATTTTATTCCGGCTTCAAACGAGGAAATTCAAAGGCATTTCAATTCACTTCAAACACCCATTGAACTCAATAATGATGGAAGTACTCCCTACGTTTTTATTATTGATAAAGACTTGAATTTGAGAGGTAGAAATGATGACGAGGACTCTGGAACCCTCTATGGATTTGATGCACGTTCAGTAGCACAAATTAATAAGAAAATGATAGATGATGTTAAAGTTATTCTTGCAGAATATCGCTTAGCATTAAAAATATATAATACCAACCGTAAAAAGTAAATCTCATGCCAAGTTTAAAATATGTGGGTCTCTTTTTGGTTATTATCATTTTTGGAATCTTATTTATTCCAAAAATAATTGAACGGATCAATTCTGATGCTATTGTAGACAGTAGTAGATCGCAGTCTGCTGAGCCATTAAATTATATCATATTGAACGATGAAGCCAAAAAGGTACCTCCTTTCATGTTTGTAAATCAAGACAGTCTTTTAATTTCTAATGAAGATTTTACAGGAAAGGTTTATGTGGCTGAGTTTTTCTTCACTTCATGTCCTAGTATATGTCCGATCATGAATAAAAACATGAAAAGAATTGAGGATATATATGGCTCAAAAACTGATTTTGGCATTGCTTCCTTTACGATTGATCCCGATCATGATATTCCCTCTGTATTAAAGAAATATGCCGAGGATTATAATGTTTTTTCGCAAAACTGGCATTTTTTAACGGGTCAAAAAGAGAGCATCTATGCACTCGCAAATTCAGGTTTTAATATCTTTGCATCAATAAACCCCAAAGTTGAAGGAGGTTTTGAGCATCAAGGCTATTTTGCTTTGATTGACAAACAAGGCTTTATTCGTTCTCGTTCGGATCAATTTGGAAACCCTATTGTTTATTATATGGGTCTAGATCAAGAAGGAGTTGAGGTTCAAGATGTTGATTTATTAATTGAAGACATTCAAAAACTATTAGATGAGTAAGATGGAAAATAAAAGTAGTAGATACAATATATATATATGGATTGTTTCAATCATCATACCTGTTGTGGTTGCATTCCTCTTTACGGTCCGTATTCCCAATGTAGAACCTTTACGTTTTTTGCCCCCTATTTATGCAACAATTAATGGATTGACTGCAATTTTATTAATTATTGCCTTGTGGGCCATTAAAAATAAAAATATAAAATTACACGAGGGATTGATGAAAATTGCGATTGCTTTGTCCCTTGTTTTTTTGGTCATGTATGTCGCTTATCACATGACTTCTGATTCAACGCCCTACGGCGGTGAAGGAGCTTTACGTTACGTCTATTTCTTTATTTTGATCACTCATATTGTTTTGTCAATTGGAGTGATTCCTATGGTTTTAATTACTTATGTAAGAGCTTTTTCAAAGCAATTTGAAAGCCATAAAAAAATAGCACGTTATACCTTTCCAATATGGCTTTATATTGCCGTGACTGGAGTGATTGTATATCTTATGATTTCACCTTATTATGCCTAATATGAAATTGAAATTTTTCCTTTTTATATTGGTTTTCATCATTTTCAGTACCGATGCTGTTTATGGTCAATGTTCCATGTGTAGAGCAGTACTTCAATCAGAGGAAGGCCAAGCCACTGCAAAAGGTATAAATAATGGAATTTTATATCTAATGGCAATCCCTTATTTATTGGTTGGAATTGTCGGTTGGAAAGTATTCCAAATCTTAAAAAAATAAAAAACATAAAGTGTAACAATTTAGTATTTGAAGAGTCTATATAATGTGTTTCGTCTAACTTTTAAAGTTAATATTCAATGATTCAAATCAAAAACCTCCACAAATCCTACCAAATGGGTAGCTCTTCCTTGCATGTTCTTAAGGGGATTAATTTTAATGTAGAGGAAGGTGAATTGGTCGCCATCATGGGGTCTTCAGGTTCTGGAAAGTCTACCTTATTGAATATTCTTGGAATGTTGGATACGGCTGAAGAGGGCGATTATATTTTAGATGATGTACCAATTAAAGATCTGAACGAGACCAAAGCCGCTAAATACCGAAATAAGTTTTTGGGTTTTGTTTTTCAATCCTTTAATTTAATCAACTATAAAACTGCCCTAGAAAACGTTTCACTTCCTTTATATTATCAGGGAATTCCTCGGAAAGAAAGACAGCAGGAAGCATTAGATTACCTTGAGAAAGTAGGTCTAAAAGATTGGGCAACACATTTACCTAGTGAATTGTCGGGTGGACAAAAACAGCGTGTGGCAATTGCAAGAGCCTTAGCCTCAAAACCCAAAGTACTTTTGGCGGATGAACCTACAGGAGCATTAGATACGACCACCTCTTATGAGGTAATGGATTTAATTCAAAAAATTAACCAAGAGGGAAAAACGATTTTGGTCGTTACCCATGAATTGGATATTGCTCAAATGTGCAAGCGCATTGTGCTATTGAAGGATGGAGTCATTATTGAAGATAAAAAAGTTGAACAAGTATTTGCCTCTTCTTATGTTCAATAGAGATCGGTGGAGAGAAATTTTTGAAACGATTAGCAAAAATAAATTAAGAACATTTTTGTCTGGTTTTACCGTTGCACTCGGAATTTTCATCTTCATTATTTTATTTGGATTAGGAAATGGTTTAAAAAATTCCTTCCAAGAGTTTTTTCTTGACGATGCTAGCAATGCCATTTTTATGTATCCAGGAAAAACATCAATGCCCTACAAGGGATTTAAAGCCAATCGAAGAATTGAATTTGACAATGAAGATTTAGAAGATATCCAAACAAATTTCCCATTATTAATAGAATACACAACTCCACGGATTTCAAGAAGTGGCCTAACACGATACAAGGGAGAAAATAATACCTACACAACCCGTGCTATTGCTCCAGGACATCAATTTGTTGAGAAGACAATCCTCATGAAGGGTCGTTTCATCAATCAGTCTGACTTAAACAAAAAAGCAAAACATGCTGTAATTGGAAGATTGGTGGCTAAAGATTTATTTAAAAATGAAGATCCCTTAGGGAAATACATCGATATAGGATCAAGCGTATACAAAATCGTAGGGGTTTTTCAGGATGATGGTGGAGATCGTGAAGAACGTTATATCTACATTCCTTATACCACACGTCAACTACTTGAAAAAGGAAATGATAAAGTAGATCAAATTATTGTAACCTTTCCCAAAGAATTAGGACATGTAGGTGCCCTAGCACTGGAAAGTTCATTAAAAAAATATTTTAAGGATAAAAAATCTATTGATCCTCAGGATCCCAATGGGATTTACTTTCAAAACCTCACCGATGATTTAAAACAGAGCCAACAATTTGCAGTTGTTTTACAACTGATCGTGAGTTTTGTTGGTTTGGGAACTTTGATTGCTGGAATCATCGGGATTTCAAACATTATGGTTTTTGTGGTTAAAGAACGAACTAAGGAATTAGGGATTCGTAAAGCCTTAGGGGCAACACCACGCTCAGTCATTCAAATGATTCTTCAAGAGTCTATTTTCATCACAGCTATATCGGGATATTTTGGTCTTTTATTTGGTGTTTTTGTATTGGAGAGCATTGGATTAAAACTGGAGGATTATTTTATTAAAAATCCATTCATAGACATTGGTACCGCTATAACGGCAACCATTGTATTAATCATTTTTGGAGCTGTTGCTGGATATATTCCTGCAAAAAGAGCTGCAAGAATCAAACCCATAGTTGCACTAAGAGATGAATAGTTTAAAAGTCATATTTGATCGCGATACTTGGCAAGAGATTTTTGGATCGATTTCCAAAAACAAAACGCGCACAATCATAACCGTGATTGGAGTGCTTTGGGGAATTTTTATTTATATCGCTCTTTCAGGGGCAGCAAAAGGTTTGGACAACGGATTTGAACGTCAGTTTGAAAATATTGCTATGAATTCCATGTTTATTTGGGCTCAAAGGACAAGTATTCCTTTTGATGGTTTTAAAATTGGAAGAAGTATTGAATTGAAACTTTCTGATATAGACTACATAAAACAGCGCATTCCAGAAGTTGAATTTATTGCTCCTAGAAATGCAAGAGGAGTTTTTGGTGGGGTAAGCCCGCTTGTGGTAAGAAATAATAAGTCCAGTAACTATAATGTGTATGGTGATTTTCCTGAATACACTAAAATTGCAACTAAAAAAATATATGACGGAGGACGTTTTATAAATGAAGAAGATATTCGTTATCGGCGAAAGGTATGTGTCATTGGAGAGCGAACCCAAACTGAATTATTTGAAGAGGATGAAAATCCCATTGGTCAGTACGTCAAGATTGATAACATTTATTTTCAAGTGATTGGAGTTCATAAATTTGTACCTGGAGGGGGGTTTGAAAGTGATGGAGATATATTTATCCCCTTTGAAACTTTCCGACAGTTGTATAATACAGGGGAAACTGTTCAATGGTTTACCATTGCAGCCTATGATGATGCGGATGTTGTAGCTGTAGAAAAGGATGTAAAGACAGCATTGAAGAGAATTCATCGTGTTTCACCTAAAGACGAACGCGCCTTTGGTGGGTTTAATTTGGGAGAGATATTTAATAAAGTAGTGGGATTTTCTAAGGGGATGACCTTACTTTCTTTAATTGTGGGCATTGCCACTATTATTGCGGGTGTGATTGGTATTGGTAATATCCTTTTGATTTCTGTAAAGGAGCGTACCAAAGAGTTAGGTGTTCGAAGAGCATTGGGCGCAACTCCTGGAGAAGTTCGCAATCAAATCATTTTAGAGTCTGTTTTTTTGACGGTAATTGCAGGAATTTTAGGTATCGTATTGGGAGCTATTGTCCTAGCAGGAATAAATTCCGCAACAGTCAATATGACCGATTTTCCATATACCAATCCAACCGTTCCCATTCCTTTTGTTTTGGGCGCCTTGTTTATCATGGTGTTTTTAGGAACATTAATTGGACTCATTCCAGCACAACGTGCTGTAAGTATTAAACCCATTGACGCATTAAGAGAAGAATAAAATAAATTAATATAAACAACATCATGAAAATTTTAAAATATATTGGAATTGCACTTCTAATTTGTGGCGTTTTATTTGCTGCTGCCTATTTTATTAAAACAAACAATAAGTCTGTTATTGAATATGAAACAGAGTCTCCCATTATAACTTCAATTGAAAGAAAAACAGTTGTAACTGGAAAAGTTATTCCTGAAGATGAAGTTGAAATCAAGCCTCAAATTCAAGGAATTATTGAAACCTTATTTGTTGAAGAAGGCGATTTGGTTAATACAGGAGATTTGTTAGCTAGAATTAAAGTAGTTCCCAATGAACAAAACTTAAATAGTGCGCAAGGACGTCTGGCTAATTCAAAAATTGTTTTAAAAAATTCAAAAATTGATTTCGATCGTAACAAAGATTTATTTGCAAAAGGAATTATTTCAAAACAAGAATTTCAAAATTCCGAACTGCGCTATAGTCAATCGAAGCAAGATGTGAGTAATGCTACCTCTGACTTGCAAATCATACGATCTGGATCAGCAGGTGGTGCAGCTTCCGCCAACACCAATATCCGTGCAACTGTACCGGGAACTATTTTGGAAATCCCAGTAGAGGAAGGATTCCAGGTTATTGCAAGTAATAGTTTTAACGCCGGAACTACCATTGCCACCATAGCCGACCTGAATAAAATGATTTTTGAAGGGAAAGTAGATGAGGCAGAAGTAGGAAAACTAAGTGTAGGAATGCCTTTAGAAGTGAATTTGGGTGCCATTGAGGATCAATCCCTGGAAGCCAAGTTAAAGTTTATTGCTCCCAAAGGAAATGAAGAGCAAGGAGCAGTTCAATTTATTATTGAAGCCGATTTATTTTTAAACGATTCCCTGTTTATTCGAGCCGGATATAGTGCCAATGCCTCACTTGTTTTGGAGCGAAAAGATAGTATTATGGCAATTTCTGAATCTCTTCTACAATTTGACAGAGAAACAGAGAAGCCTTATGTTGAAGTTTCCTCAGGAGAACAAACTTTTGAAAGAAGAGATATTGAAATTGGTATTTCGGATGGGGTTAACGTTGAGATTGTTTCGGGTCTAACCCAGGATGATTTAATTAAAGTTTGGAATAAAACAGAACCCATAAAAAAGGGTGATGAGGAAGAGAAAGAAGATAATTAACAACAGATTACCAAAAACAGATAACTAATTAATTGAGTCTATTGAATAGACTTTTTGAAAGGAATCTATTACAAAAATAAAAACCAACGCGATGAAAACAGTTGCAACTTTACTACTTTCTTTAACCGCATTAGTACTCACAGCGCAATCCAAAGTCTATACCCTCGAAGAGTGTGTATTAATTGCTTTAGATAAGAACATCAGCATCAAACAGTCTGAATTAGAAATTGAAAGCGCAACCATAGATAAAGCAGATGCAATAGGAGGTTTTTTACCAAGAGTAAACGCCCAGTCTCAGCATATATGGAATAACGGGTTGAGTCAAAACATAACCAATGGTTTAATTGAAAATTTAACAACTCAATTTTCTTCTTTTGGAGGAAATATTGGAGTGACACTTTTTAATGGAAAACAAAATATTAATCAGCTTTCAAGGGCTAACTTGAACCTGATTGCACGTCAATATCAATTGGACGATATGAAAGATGATATTAGTCTTTTTGTCGCCAATGCTTATTTGCAAGTCATGTTTAATAGAGAACTAGAACAAGTGCAACGCTTTCAATTAGAAATTACCAAAGAAGACTTAGAACGAACGAAAGTTCGTATTGAAGTAGGTGTTTTAACTCAAGCAGATATTTTTGATATTGAGGCCAATCTTGCATCACAAGAACAAGCGCTGGTTCAAGCCAGAAATAATTACCGTTTATCTCTCATTAGTTTAGCTCAGCTTTTACTCATCACGGATTATGAGAATTTTGAAATTGCTGAAGAAGATTTTGATATTCCTTTTTCTGAGATTCTTTTAAAGAATCCAAAAAATATTTATGAAAAAGCCCTTACCAGCCGCAATGATATCAAGCTGGGTATCGCCAATATTGAGGTAGCAAAAAAGGATATTGACCTGGCCAAAGGAGCTTTAATGCCCTCTCTTACTGCTTTCTACAATTATAATACGAGAATATCTTATTCTGACCGTTCCATTCAGACAGGAAATTTAGTAGAATCACCCATAGGAATTGTACAAGAGACTGGCCAATCTGTAGTCACTCAATTTTCAGAACGCGAAATTGTAAAACCACTACCTTTTGCAACTCAATTTGGACAAAATGATGGACATAGTTATGGGGTCTCTCTTAATATTCCAATTTTTAATGGTTCTTCAGTAAAAAACAATATTAAGAGAAGAGAGTTAAATTTGAAGAGAATTGAAAATCAATTTGAACAAACAAAATTAGATTTAGAAAATACCGTCAATCAAGCTTATTTGAACACACAAGGCGCTATGAAGTTTTATGAAGCCGCAGAGAAGACCCTGAAAGCTAGAGAACAAGCGTTTCAAATTGCCCAAAATCGTTTTGAAGCAGGGGTAATGAATTCTTTTGATTTTATTCAGGCAAAGCAAAGATTTCAAATTGCTGCCTCTGATATTGTTCGTGCCAAATTTGACTATATATTCAAATTAAAAATTCTCGAATTTTACTTCGGTTTGAAGCTCTAATTAAAAAGATTTTTTTTCTAGTCTCGATGAAAGTTTGTTTTCCGAGATAAATGAGTGGTCTTGGATCTTAACTTTTTTTCTTATCTTCAACTACTTCAAGTTTAAGAATTCAAAAAGAGTATGAAAAAAGTATATGAAAGCGATCATAAAGAGATCCCTGGGAATCCATCTACAGCCAAATCAAGTAAACTAAAACTCAATAGTCGTTCCAATAATGAACCTTTACGTTTATTAACAGAAGAAGAATGGAGTTTTTGGATTGAGAAAGGATATGTGGTTGTGAAAAATGCAATTTCAAGACAGCAGGCACTTGATACTGCAGCATTTCTATGGGAGTTTGAAGAGAAAGATCCAATGAATCCCGAGACTTGGTATAGTTCTCCACGTGCAGAAATGAAAATGAAAGAACTTGCAGGAACGGGAATGGTTGAAGTGTATAATAATCAATTTCTTTGGTCTAACAGACAAGCTCAAAAAATATACGAAGCTTTTGTGGATGTATGGGGCACTGAAAAATTATGGGTAACGATTGATCGTGCGAATTTAAATTTTCCCATTAAAGAAGGTTTTGAATACAAAGGTTTTATCCATTGGGATTATGATCCAGAAACCAAACCTCAAAATGTACAAGGGGTCATTGCCTTATCAGATCAAACCGATCCCAATATGGGAGGGTTTCAATGTATTCCGTGGTTGTATCAAAATTATGATACCTGGAAACTGTCTCAGCCCAAAGACCGTAATCCATTTCAGCCTGACGTCACAGGTTTAGAGGATAAAATAGAAAAAGTAGCATTAGAAGCTGGAGATCTACTCATTTTTAATAGTTTACTTGCTCATGGTATCCGCCCCAATTTATCCAAAGACAAAGTGAGAATGGCACAATACATTTCAATGATGCCTGCAGAAGAAGATAATGAAGTCTTAAAGAAATGGCGTATTAATTCATGGGAAAATCGAGTCGCTCCAGAGGGATATGCTTTTCCTGGTGACCCCAGAAAGTGGGAGCAAACCAGATATGAAAAAGCAGAATTAAATGCATTAGGCAAGAAGTTATTAGGTCTTGAAAAATGGTAATTATGATATTATTTAATGGAATTAAAGTTAAAAGATAAAACAGCATTCATTTCGGGTTCAACTTCTGGAATTGGATTTGCAACAGCTAAGATGCTCTTGGCTGAGGGAATGCAAGTGTATATTAATGGTCGATCTTCTACTGGAGTTACTAAGGCGGTTGATGAATTAAAAGCGCAAGTGAAGGGTGCCAAGGTATTTGGAATTGTTGCAGATTTTAAAAAACCCCAGGAGGTTCAAGAACTCACCAATCAGATTTCTGAAGTAGATGTTTTAATTAACAATGTAGGGATTTATAATTCACAATCTTTTTTTGATACTTCAGACGAACAATGGAATGATCAATTCCAGGTTAATTTCATGAGTGGGGTTCACCTATCACAGCATTATCTTCAGAAAATGCTCAACAAAAATTGGGGACGAATTATTTTCATTTCAAGCGAGTGTGCTTATTTAGTCCCAACTGACATGATTTCATACAGTGCTACAAAGGCTGCAATGCATGCTTTATCAAGAGGTCTAGCACAAATTGCTAAAGGCACAGCGGTGACTGTAAATGTGATTGTCCCAGGTTCTACGATGAGTGAGGGTGCCAAAGACTTTTTGGCAAATAAAGCTAAACTTGATGGAGTAAGTCAAAAAGAAGTAGAAACCTCTTTTTTTTCAAGCGAGAGAACACAATCTTTATTAGAACGTTTTGCCTCAGTTGAGGAAGTATCAAATGCAATTATTTATCTTTGTAGTCCACTTTCCAGCGCTACAAACGGTAGTGTTTTAAAAGTAGATGGGGGAAGTTCAGGAGGAATTTTATAGTCCTCACAAATTTTTATGGCATATATACTACACCTAGATACCACAACTAAAAAATGTTCTGTGGCTCTTGCATTTAATGGCATACTATGTGCGCAAAAAGAGCTTTTATCCGAAGCCTTTAGTCATAGTGAAAAATTACATGTTTTTATTCAAGAGGTATTAACTCAAGGGGGAATAGAACCATCACAGCTCCAAGCCATTGCCGTAAGTAAAGGTCCAGGATCTTATACAGGACTTCGTATTGGTATTGCGGCGGCTAAAGGCTTGTGTTTTGCAATGGATATTCCTTTGATCGCCCTAAATACGCTAGAAATAATGGTGCAGCCCCATATTGTTTCTTCAGATACTTTTATTATTCCCATGTTGGATGCAAGACGAATGGAGGTATACACTGCAGTTTTTGATTCCAATAAAAAATGGGTAGCAAAAACATCAGCCTTGGTTTTATCTGAAATCTCTTTTATGGATGTTGTTCAATCGCATCCATGTTTAATAATAGGAGATGGTGCAGCCAAATTCAAAAGCCTGCATCCAAAAATAAAGGCCCGTTTCACCGAGGAAGTTCATTACCCATCAGCTAAAGAAATGTTTTTACTGGCATTAAAGCGTTTTGAAAAAAAAGAATTTGAGTCTTTGGCTTATTTTGAACCTTTTTATCTCAAAGATTTTCAAACTACACCTTCAAAAAAATAAGCTTATCCATTTACTGCAACTACCGTTGCAATTTTTCCAGGCATCATTTCTTTAAGCATGGTTTCAATCCCATTTTTTAATGTAAAAGTAGAAGACGGACACCCGCTGCATGCTCCTTGTAAAACAACATGAACTTCTTTTTCTACTTCATCATAAGAATCAAACACGATATTTCCTCCATCTGAGGCTACAGCAGGTTTGATGTATTCATCTAAGATAGAAACGATTTGTTGCTCTGTGGCGTTTAAGTTTTCAACGGTTTGATTGTTTTCATTCAACTCGATGGCAGCAGGAGCCTCAGTCAAGATTACATTTCCCTCCTCAATAAAGGCACGAATAAATTCACGAACCTCCATTACAACTTCATCCCATTCGGTTATTTCAAACTTCGTAATAGAAACATAATTTGTATCTAAAAAAACTTCTTTAACAAAAGGAAAGTGAAATAATTTTTGAGCTAAGGGTGCATTTTTGGCTTCATCAATATTTTTAAATTCGACACTCTGGGGAACAAGGGGCTTGTTTGCAACAAATTTCATTACTGCAGGGTTTGGAGTACTTTCAGCATAAACACTCACGGGAATCTTATCATTACGTTGTGCTTCGATTACAACACCTCCATCATTGAGGTAGGTTTGTAGCTGTTCTTTTACTTCTTCAATCACTTCCTCCCATTCAAGAATATCAAATCGTTCAACACGAATTGTTGTTTCAGAAAGACTCACAGATTTAACAAAGGGAAGGTAAAATAGTTGTTGAATCAATGGAGCACCTTTGGCTTCGTCAATGTTTTTAAAATGGGATATTTCTTTGGGTCCAATTGTTTGGTCAACTTCAAAATTTGCCCAACGCTCTCCTTTTTCACATTTCGCTGTAAGTCGGAAAATTTTCATCTTTTTTTTTCAAAAATAACAAAAGCATGGCAAACTATAGCTTGAAATGAAAGACATATTTATGCCAAATCTTTTTGTAATTTGGAGCAAACAAATATTATGTTAATAAAGACTGTGCGGGGCTTTACCCCATCCTTTGGAAAGAACTCTTTTATTGCTGAAAATGCAACCTTAATTGGGGATGTCGTTATGGGTGATGATTGCTCGGTTTGGTATCAAGCTGTAATTCGTGGTGACGTGAATTCCATAAGAATCGGGAATCAAGTTAATGTTCAAGATGGGGTTGTCATTCATGCTACCTACAAAACAGCTCCGACTACCATTGGAAGCAAAGTTTCTATAGGACATAATGCAATAGTACATGGATGTACTCTAGAAGACAAAGTTTTAGTAGGTATGGGCAGTATTATTATGGATCATTGTGTGGTGGGTAGTAATAGTATTATAGCTGCAGGCGCAGTTGTAACACAAAATACCATAATAAGCCCGGGTTCAATTTACGCTGGAATTCCAGCAAGAAAAATTAAAGAGATTAATAGAAATCTTCAGGAAAATGAGATTGAACGAATTGCTCAAAATTACTTAAAATACGCTTCTTGGTTTGAGTAGGTAAAAAAAAAGGCTACCCATGGGTAGCCTTTTTTCTATATTATAGATAGATTAAAAACCTAATTCAGTTTTTACATCTGCCATTAAATCTTTTCCCATAGCAGAAATTACACTACCTCCTGGGCTTGAATCTAATACATAGTCAAATCCTTGGACACCCGCTACTTTTTCAATAGCTACACGGGCTTTTTCGTATAAAGGACGCATCATTTCAGCAGAACGTTTTTGAAGTTCTTGAGAAGCAGTTTCTCTAAACTCCTGAATACGTTGTTGCATCTCTTGTAATTCAATTTGACGCTGCTGATTGATTAATTCTGTTTGATTTTGAGCATCACCCTGATACGATTGTGCTTTGGTTTGAAATTCTTTTACAGAAGTTTCCATTTCATTAGCATATTGGTCTTCAAGTTTTTTGAGCTCTCCTTGAGCTGCGATAACTTCAGGCATTTCACTAATTAATTCTTGAGTGTTTATGTGTGCTACTTTAGATTGAGCCATAACATTCAATGGAGCAACTAATAGTAACAAGCTAACAATAAAAGTGGATAAATGTTTCATAAAGTGATATATTAATTTTTTGAGGTTGATGTTTTAGATTTTAAGACCTCCAGTTGTGTCTTTCTATTTTGTATTCTTTGTAGTCTATTTATTCTTTTAATTACCAGGTCGCTAATATCGTAATTTTTTGCGGAATATAACATAGTTACATTAGAAGATCGATCAAAAATAAAATCATATTTTTTTTCTTCTGCTATTAGTTTCACAACACTCATTACTTGATCTTGAACAGGTTGGATTAATTTAGAACGTTGGATTATCATATCTCCTCCAGGCCCAAATCGCTTCTCTTGAAGATTTACGATTTCAGCTGCAAAATCTTGAATTTCCAATTCTCGGTCATTAATGAGTTCAGGGGTAAGTAATATACGCTCTGTATTCAACTGATCTTGATACTGTTTTAATTGAATTTTTTTAAGTTCAATTTCTTTTTTCCAGTTTACTATATTTTTATCTAATAATTGAGAGGCTTCTTGGTATTCATCAATGTTTTCTAATATTACATTCATATCAATATAGCCTACTCTTGTTCCTCGTTGCGCATTCGAATGAATACTCGTGAAAAGGAAGAGATAAAGTAGTATTGTATGATGTAGGGTGATTCTCATAGCTATTATAACGTAAAGTTATCTAACTTATTTTGAGGATTTAAGATTAACAGTCTATATAATTTGTTAAAAACGCTGTCCAATAATAAAATGTGTTTCCCAACCATTTGGGCTTGTGGAACTTTGTCCTGGACTATCAAAGCCGTAACCAAAGTCAATTCCAAGGAGTCCAAAGGCGGGCATAAAAATTCTAACACCAACTCCTGCTGAACGTTTTGAATTAAAAGGGTCAAATTCTCGAAAGCTGTTATATCCATTTCCTGCTTCTAAAAAGCTCAATGCATAAATTGATGCACTGGGCTTTAGTGTTATGGGATAACGTAACTCCAAAGAAAACTTATTGTAAATCACAGAACCGTCATTGCCTGACAGGGATTGGTTTGGATATCCTCTAAGTGCGATAGTTTCTCTCCCGTCAAGGGCATAGCTTACCATCCCATCGCCTCCTAAGAAAAATCGCTCAAAAGGAATATTTCCTCTACTTAGGTTATATGCGCCAATGAAACCAAAGTCAGCTTGAGTTTTGAGAATTAATTTTTCGTATATGGGAGTGTACCATGTCCCGTTGAATTTAATTTTATAAAATTCTAACCATTTAAATTTCTCTTGATCAATTTCAGCGATTAGAGGATTTCCATTGGCATCCTGAAATTCAGGTAAATCTCCTAAATTGTCATAATCCTTTCCGGTAAATAGAGAGTAGGGCGGTGTAAATTTACCTGTAATGTTGAATGAGGACCCTCCTGTTGGGAAAATGGGATTAACACGAGTATTATCTCGGGATAGGCTTACGGTATAAGCAAGGTTGTTAGCTTCCCCATCACCAAAAGTAAAAAGTCCAGTAAAATAGTTTTTTAGGTTGTAGTATTGAAAGGAGATAGCTTGAGATAGTTGAAAAAAGTCATCGGGAACTCTCAAACGCTTTGCTAAGCCTAATGTAATTCCACTAATTTGGAATGACTGGCTTTTATCGGCTAAACCTGTAAAAAAATCATAACGATATTGAATCGTATGTTGAAGTGAAGTTGAGAATTGCACAGGCTGTTGTCCTCCCAACCATGGTTCAGCAAAACTAAAACTGTAAGTACTGTAGAATTGACTGGCTTGAAGTCTTAGAGCTAGATTTTGGCCATCTCCCATGGGTAAGGGTTTGTATGCTTTTTTATCAAAAATATTTCGCATGGAAAAGTTATTGAATGATAAACCCAGCGTTCCTATAAACCCTCCTTGACCGTAACCTCCTTGTAATTCGATCTGACTTGCCCCTGATTCTACCAAATCAAAACGGACATCTATAGTTCCTGCATTTTGATCTACATTTTCCATCTGAGGATTGATTTGTTCTGCATCGAAAAAGCCTAATTGCCCTAATTCTCTTACTGTTCGAACTAATTTATCTTTGCTGTAAAGATCCCCTGGCTTGGCTCTCATTTCACGATAAATTACATGGTCGTTTGTTTTGGTATTTCCTTCAACCATAATTTTATTGAAATTAGCTAATTTTCCTTCTGTAATTCTAATTTCAAAATTAATGGTGTCATTTATGGCACTTACCTCAACAGCATTGATGTTGGAGAATAAATAACCGTTGTTTTGATATAGGTTGGTGATATCATTACCATCGGGCTTTGAGGTGTCAGCAATACGTTTTTTGAGTAAAACACCATTGTAAACATCTCCTTTTTTTAGGCCTAGAATTTGTTCAAGCACCGAATTGGAATAAACCGTATTTCCAATAAATTTAATATCGCCAAAATAATATTTATTTCCTTCTTCTACCGCTAGATTTAAATTAATGGCATTGGAGCCATCTTCACTTTGGATAATGGAATCAGATAGAACACGTGCGTCACGATATCCTTCTTCTTTATAAAAATCAACTAACTTACCCAGGTCTTCTTTGAAGTCTTTTTCAATGAACTTAGATTTCTTCCAAAAGCGTATTGATTTTTTATGTTTGGTATTTTTAAATTTACTCTGTAATTTTTTATCATTGAATATTTCATTCCCGTCAAAAACAATATCTTGAATTTTGACTCTAGGTCCTTTATCAATATTGACTACCATTTTGTAAGCATTTCCTTCAACAGTATCTTTTATGGTGTTGAGTACAACTTTGGTGTTTAAAAAGCCTTCTTTTTTATATTTATTTTGGATGAAGTTTTTTGTATTGGTCAAGAAACTCTCAGAAAGTTTTTTTCCGACCGTTAGTTCTGTGTCAGAAAGAATAGATTCAATACGTCCTTTTTTTATCCCCTTGATTTTTACTTCAGATAGTGTAGTGAGTTCTTCGATTTCTATTTCAATGGTAATTTTTTTTCCAACAACTTTAGTAACATATAGATTGATGTCACTAAATAATTCTAACCCCCAAAGTTTATTTATCAAACCACTAATTTCCTCTCCGGGTACAGCTAATTCTTGCCCTTTTCTCAGTCCACTGTATGAAATTACCGTTTGCGCGTTGTAAGTTTCTAAGCCTGAAACAAGAATAGAATCCAGGACATAGGTTCTTCCTTTTGTATAGTTTTCTGTCTGTGCCTGCATGTATCCTCCAAAGAAGACAAATAACCCTACAAATAAAAATTTGTAACTCATTTTATGATGTGAGTTGTTCGCTCGTTTTTCCAAATCGTCGTTCTCTTTTAGCGTAGTTTATTAATGCTTTGTTTAGGTCTTCTTTTGAAAAATCAGGCCATAATGTTGTTGTGAAATATAATTCGGCATAGGCTATGTGCCATAATAAAAAATTACTTAATCGATTTTCGCCACTGGTTCGTATTAACAAATCTACAGGGGGTAAATAATGGGAGTAAAGATGCTCATTAATAGTGGACTGGTCAACTTTTTCAGGAGAAATTATACTATTTTTAACTTTATTCGCAATGGTTTTCATCGCTTGAGTTAATTCTTCTTTTGCCCCATAGTTGAGTGCAAGCGTAAGAATCAGGCCTGTGTTATTTTTTGTTTTATCAATGACATAGTTCAGTTCTTCACTGACTAAAGCAGGAAGCCCACTGGTATCACCAATTGATTTTAACTGGATGTTGTTTTTTATCAATCGATTAAATTCCTTTTTTAAGGAACTAAGAAGAAGACGCATCAAAACACTTACTTCTTCTTCTGGACGACTCCAATTTTCAGTGGAGAAAGTGAAAAGAGTCAAAAATTTGATTTCTTTTCGGGCTGCTTCTTCAATCACTTCTCTGACTGCTGACGCCCCTTTTTTATGACCCATTACGCGCTGTTTCCCTCTTTGGTTGGCCCAACGACCATTTCCATCCATAATGATAGCGACATGTTTTGGTAATTTGTTCATTTAATCTTTACAATAACATGGAAGATCGCCAAAGGTAAATGAAAATGTCAAACCCGTAAAAATATACCAGTCATTATTCATAATATTCCCAAATTTATACTCTTGTATATCTGCAAATTCGTTTTCTGGATTACTTCCATCTAGATTGTCAGTTAAGGTATAACGCGCTCCCATTTCAAGTGCAATTACAAAAATAGGGTTTGGATTTATTTTAAACCCCAAAATTAGTGGAAAAGCTATTTTTTCATCCGAACCATAATTGTTGTAGGTAGGGGGATCAAATGGGCCGTTTGGTGTGAGGTAGAACTGCTCGTATCTAAAATAACTGACTCCATAAAAAATATAGGGAGTAAAGCCTAAGGTTTCGTCATGCAAATTAAATTCAAAGAAATTAATTTCTATGCCTACCATTGCTTCTTGTATGTTATTACTAAGCTTGTATGATCTTCTAAAGCGATTTAAGTCACGATTTCTAAATTCATTTTCTTCCAATTTCGAAAAAGTAAAGCCAGCGCGAAGTGAAAAACGATCGGTAGTATTCCATTTGTAAACCAATCCAAGTGCGGGCGAATTTGGATGGATGTATTTATCCGTTCCAATATCTCCAATATAATTACTGGATCCAATAAATGCTCCTATTTCATGAAATTGACCTCTTGCATTCACTATAAAAAAATAGGCAAATGCGGTAAAAATGAGTCTTTGTATTTTGAACTGAATCATGAATCTATATTCACAAGAATTACTTGCACTATATAAACCTTAAAACCCCTTTTTTATTGTGTGTTTCGTGAGTCTTGCCCCCAAAAAAGTTTTTCTCGAAGCGTGTCAAAAAAGAAGGCTCCTTCCAACTGAACAGTTCGAATGGAAAAAGCAGCTTTTTTCAAATAAATATCATTTCCATTTTCAAGGGTTAATATCCTTGAGTCTAGGGATAATAAATGGTTTTTATCTCGACCGTTAACCGAGAGTTTAATTGTAGTAGAATCTGGAACAATTAAAGGGCGCATGTTTATGTTGTGAGGCGCTATAGGATTTAAAATTAAACATGCGGAATTGGGTGATACGATAGGGCCACCGCTACTCAATGAATAGCCCGTTGAACCTGTTGGTGTTGAAATGATAAGTCCGTCAGCCCAATAGGTTGTCAAGTGTTTACCGTCTAATTCTGCTTCGATACTGAGCATAGAGGTCGTATTTTTTCTATTGATACTTACTTCATTTAAGGCAAACCCAATTTCTTCCAAAGCACTGACTGGATTTTTGGTGTTGACTTCCAGCAAAGAACGTTCAATAAAAGTGTATTTTTCTTTAAAAAATAAATCTAGACCTTCGGCTAATACATCTCGGTGGAGCGAGGTTAAAAAACCCAAGCGACCTGTATTAATTCCAAATATGGGAATTTGAGAATCTCGAACTACAGTTATTGAGCGCAAGAGGGTTCCATCGCCACCTATTGAAAAGAGAAAGTCAATATTGGATTCAAGGATTTCATCATCACTGAAATAAGCATATTGGTCTTGCTCGTTCCCTAAATATTTCTTTAATCGATCGACTAAGGTAATGTTGTGTTGATGGGATTCCAGATATTCAATTACCGTTTTGATGTAGGCGAGTGTTTCTGGAGAAAAAAATACGCTATAGATCGCTATGTTCATAACTGATTTACTTCATGTAAAGGTACAAAAGTTGAAAGAATCAAGCGTGTCATGTTTAAAAACTGTTAAAGCCTATAAATAAATCTTATTTTTCTTCAGAGTCCTCTCGGAAGCCCTTATTTTTGTTAAAAAAATAATGACTTCATTAAGCGTCAACATTAATAAAGTAGCAACACTTCGCAATGCACGTGGAGGAAATGTGCCTAATTTATTAAAAGTCACCGAAGATTTACAGCGATTCGGAGCACAGGGAATTACTATTCATCCTCGTCCTGATCAAAGACATATTCGTTATGAAGATGCCTATGCTCTTCCAGATGTGGTAACGACAGAATTTAATATTGAAGGAAATCCTATTCCAGAATTTGTTGAAATGGTGTTGCAAATTAAACCTGACCAAGTTACTCTCGTCCCCGATGGTAATGATGTTTTGACCTCCAATGCAGGATGGGATACCGTAAAAAACCAAGCGTTTTTGACTCCCATTATAAAGGCATTTCAAGAGGCTGGAATTCGAACGTCTATTTTTGTAGATCCAATTATAGGTATGGTTGAAGGAGCTTTGGATACGGGCACCGATCGAATTGAACTTTACACGGAGTCATTTGCTTCAGGCTATGAATCAGATCCAGATAAGGCTATCGCTCCCTATGTTGCTGCTGCGATCAGAGCAAATGAAATTGGATTAGGAATTAACGCAGGGCATGACCTTAGCTTAGATAACATTGCTTTTTTTGCTAAAAACATTCCTGGACTCCTCGAAGTATCTATTGGCCACGCTTTAATTTGTGAGAGTCTTTATTTAGGTTTTGAAAATGTTATTCCTATGTACCTTCAACGATTATCCCATTGAGTATTTTACACAGTAACATTATTGGAGAAGAGGGAAAAGATTTAATCATTCTCCATGGGTTCTTGGGTATGGGCGATAATTGGAAAACGCATGCCAAGCAATGGGCGCTTTTAGGTTATCGCGTCCATTTGATTGATCAACGAAATCACGGAAGAAGTTTTTGGAGTTCCATTTTTAATTATGCTACCCTAGCACAGGATGTTGTGGATTATTGTATTGAGCATCAATTAGATAAAATTTGGGTCTTGGGGCATTCCATGGGAGGAAAAACCCTGATGCATCTTGCGTGTGAATTTCCTCAGTATATTCATGCTTTTGTTGTGGCGGATATTGCTCCGAAAACCTATAACCCACACCATCAAATGATTTTAAATGGATTAAGTCATCTCGATTTTAATCAAATTAAGACTCGTGGTGATGCAGATAATGCTTTGGCTGCTTATGTCAAAGACTCAGGGACCCGGATGTTTTTATTGAAAAACTTATACTGGGAGAGCCAGGGAAAGTTGGGTCTTCGATTAAATATTGATGTTTTAAAAAATGTCAATGAAGCAATAGGGCAAGGTTTATTTGCTGATGCTCGTTCCACACACCCTTGTCTTTTTATCAAAGGGGAGAAATCAGATTATATTTTGGAAAATGACACTCCAATTATTAAGCATCATTTCCCTAATGCAGAACAAATGACAGTCCCTAATGCAGGACATTGGTTGCATGCTGAAAATCCCACTTTCTTTTTTAAAGCGGTGACCGACTGGTTACAAAAACTGTGAAATCATAACATTTTTCTTTTAAAACGTGATATTTAGTGTAAGATTCGGTGTTCCGATTCACTTATCCTATTTTTGTACCGAAATTTATAAAAATGAAAGCGATCATAAGACCTTCCGTCATTTCAGACAGCGCAGCTATTTTAGCCTTGATTAAAGAATTAGCGCTCTTCGAGAAAGAACCTGAAAGTGTAAAGTTGACGGAATAAGAATAAAAAAATATGGTTTTGTAACTTCTCCTTTATTTGAATGCTTAGTTGCTGAGATACAAAATGAAATAATAGGAATGGCTTTGTTTTATCCACGATTTTCAACTTGGAAAGGACCTACTTTTCATTTGGAAGATTTGATAGTTTCAGAAAAACACAAAGGAAAGGGCTATGGCACACAATTGTATACGGCTTTTATCCGTCATGCTCATAATGCAGGCGTTCAGCGTATTGAATGGAATGTTTTAGATTGGAACACCCCAGCCGTTCATTTTTATGAGAAGAGTGGAGCCCGTGTTTTACAAGATTGGAATACTGTTCAAATGGATTCACAGGCAATGAAAAATTATTTGACAAAAAAAAATTAATTCATGAAAGTATTTAAATTTGGAGGAGCTTCAGTAAAAGATGCAGCTGGGGTTAAAAATTTAGTAAGCGTATTAAAAAAGGTAGGTCATGAAGAAACCTTAGTGGTGGTTTCAGCCATGGGGAAAAGCACGAATGCTCTTGAAGAAATTATTCAACAGTATTTTGAGGATAAATCTAAAACACCAGCCAGTCTTTTGCCTTTAAAAAAATATCACCTTGAGATCATAAACGATTTGTTTCAAGATGAAAAAGCAGCAATTGTTTCCTTAATACACGAATTGTTTGATGAATTACAGACTTTTTTAAAAAGGAATAAATCTCCAGATTACAGCTATGTTTATGATCAAGTGGTCAGTTTTGGAGAGCTTTTATCAACCAAAATCATTCATTGTTTCCTAATTCATGAAGGGATGGATAGTTTTTGGTTAGATGCTAGAAACTGCATTAAAACAGACGATTATTATCGAGCGGCAAACTTAAACTGGGAACTAACTCAAACCAATATTCAAACACAAGCAGGAAATCGTTCCTTATTGATTACTCAAGGTTTTATTGGAAGTAATTCGAACAATTTCACCACGACCTTAGGACGCGAAGGTTCAGATTACAGTGCAGCTATCTTTGGCTATGCTTTGAACGCTAGCTCAGTTACAATATGGAAAGATGTGCCTGGGGTCTTAAATGCTGATCCAAGAGAGTTTCAAAACACCCAATTACTCCATCAAATTTCATATCGTGAGGCTATTGAATTGGCTTTTTATGGTGCCTCAGTGATTCATCCAAAAACCTTACAACCCTTGCAGCGTAAAGAGATTCCTTTGTTTGTGAAATCTTTTGAAAACCCTTTGGAAGCTGGAACCTCTGTTTCAAAAGGAAAAACCTTAGAACCCCATATTCCTTGCTACATAGTTAAAAAAGACCAGGTTTTAATTCGCTTATCTTCTATCGATTTTTCATTTATTGTTGAAGAAAATATCAGCTATATTTTTGGTTTACTCCACGAATATCAAATGCCTGTAGAGTTGATTCAAAATTCTGCAATTAGTTTTTCTGTATGCGTGAACAATAAGTACAATAGATTGGAAGAATTAGTTTTAGTGCTTCGTTCGAGATTTAATGTTGAAGTTACTGAGGGAGTTGATTTATTTACCATCCGTCATTTTGATAGTAAGGCCTCACAGTTTATTAACCAAAAAGGCAAGCAAATTTTATTGGAACAGCGAACGAGTGAGACGGCTCAATTTGTTATTCAATACTAATTATTGTGCCAAGTTTACTTTAACAAAGTCGTTGCAGAAGAGTTTAATTTCTTCTCGCGTTGCTCTGAAAGCATTTTTAATCGCTTCATCCGTTCCTTTTAATTTGGAAGGGTCGGAAAAGTTATGATGAATCCGCACAGCATTTTTTGATGGAATAAAGGGACAATTCTCTGCAGCATGATCACAAACCGTGATAATGAAATCAAAATCAATACTTTGGTATTCGTCCACTAGATTTGAAGTATGATGACTGATGTCAATTCCCTCCTCGGCCATTGTTGCAATTGCTTTGGGATTTACGCCATGGGTTTCTATTCCTGCGGAATAAATATTGGCTGTATTTCCAGTAAAATAGGAGAACCAACCATGAGCCATTTGACTTCTGCAAGAATTTCCTGTGCAGAGTAGTAAGATATTTTTTATTGAATTCATAAGGCTTTGATTTTATTTACAATGGTTTGTGCTAATTTTTGATGACTCTCTACTGTCCAACCTCCTACATGGGGGCTCAGGATAACATTTTCGGCTGAAAGTAAATACTCTAAGGGTTTAGGTAGATTTTTGGCATCAAAAATAGATCGAAAGGAAGCCGGTTCATATTCTAAAACATCCAGTCCTGCACCGAGGATTTTTCCAGACTGAAGTCCTTCTACTAAATCTTTTGTGACCACAGCTTTTCCTCTTGCGGTATTGAGAAACCAGAAGGGATGTTTCATTCTATTAATAAAAGCTTGATCAATCATTTTTTCGGTAAGGGGAGTTTGTGGAATATGTAGGCTGACTATCTGTGCTTGTTTTTGAAGGGTTTTAAGATCTACTTGAGTAGCATTTTCATCATCGACATTGGGCAAAATGTCATGACAAAGAATGCGTACATTAAAGCCTTTTAATTTTTGAGCTAAGTTTTTTCCTGTATTTCCGTAACCTATTATACCAACCGTTTTATTTTCTAATTCAAAGCCGCGGTGTGCTTCTCTAAGCCATTTGCCCTTTTGAATGCTTTGATGCCCCGAACGGAGTTTGTTCATGAGTCCCAACAGTAGACCCACTGTATGTTCTCCAACGGCATTTCGATTTCCTTCAGGGGCTGCTATAAGATGAATGTTTTTTGAGTGTGCGTATTCTTGATCAATGTTTTCTAAACCCGCTCCCACACGAGCAATAAAGCGAAGCTTGTGTGCGGCATCAATAAAACTTTTATCAATCGGAAAACGACTACGGATAACAATTCCCTCGTATTGATCTACATTCTTTAAGATTGTTGTTAAAGGCGTTTTATAGGCTAAAATATTTTCATATTTCAAAGCTTCTAATCCTTTTAACAAAGAGGGATGATTCTCATCAACATGTAAAATTTTGGGAGTGTACATCTAGAGAATTAGAATAAGTTTTGCGATGTAGAAAAACAAGAAGATTCCAAAAATATCGTTGGCTGTAGTAATAAATGGTCCTGTAGCAATTGCTGGGTCTATGCCTCTCTTGTCAAGAATAATAGGAACAAAGGTGCCTATTAATGCAGCAACAACAATAACCAACATCATGGAACCGGCTATTGTGAGACTAACCAGTAACTCTTGGTTTATTATCAAACCAAAAATAATAATGACTAGGGCGAGAGCAAAACCATTTATTAAACTGAGACCAATTTCTTTAATTAATCGATTCAAAGGCGACCCTTTTACAGTGTCATTGGCTAAACCTTGGACAATAATGGCAGATGACTGTACGCCTACATTTCCCGCCATCGCAGCAATAAGGGGAGTATAGAAGAATAAATTGCGCAAGCGAGGCTGTTCCATTACAGATTCAAAATCTTGAAGGATAAAGACACTTCCTAAGCCACCCAAAAGACCCAAAAATAGCCACGGGAGCCGAGCTTTAACTAATTCGTATATGGTGTCATCGGCCTCTACATCATTTGAAATACCTGCCGCTAGTTGATAATCTTTTTCGGCTTCTTCTTTAATCACATCCACAATATCGTCGATGGTAATTCGACCGACTAATTCTTTTTTTTTGTTTACAACCGGAATGGCTTCTAAATCATATTTTGACATGATTTTTGCAACTTCTTCATTGTTTTGATCTACAGTTACAAAATCTACATTAGGAATATAAATATCCTTGACCTTGTCTCTCGAGTTGGCTGTAATTAAATCTTTTAACGAAAGCCGTCCTTTGAGTGTATTGCTTTGATCCACAACATAGATGGAATGTACTCTAGTTACATGTTCTGCTTGGGCACGCATTTCATTTAAGCACTTTAAAACGCTTAAATTTTCTTCAACCTTAACGAGTTCTTTTGCCATAAGACCTCCTGCGGTATTTTCATCATATTTTAAAAGCTCACGAATATCTTTAACATGTTCGTCATCTTGAATTTGAGACATGACTTTTTCCTGCCTTGCTTCGGGTAGTTCAAGGATGAGGTCAGTGGCATCATCTGAATCTAGTTCAGCAACTTCTTTCGCAATCTCTTTTGCAGATAAGTTTTCTAAAATTCGTTCTCGAGTATCGGGATCCACTTCTGCAAGAGCGTCAGCAGTAGTTTCACTCTTTAAAAGCTTGATGATGTAAGTTGCTTCGTCTATAGAAAGATGCTCTATGATTTCTGCAATGTCGGCATAGTGTATGGACTTTAATTTTCTTTTTAAGGGGGTGTCTTCTCCTTGCTCAATCAGGGATTTAATGGTCTCTAAAAAGGGCGTGTCAATTTGAAATGTTCCCATGGCCAATTCTTTTTGTGAGTTGGATAAAGTCATCACCAGAGAGCTTCTCTGGCCGCAGGTCAAAGATAGTATCTTCTCTCAACATATCAGAAAGATTCAATGTTTTTAAACTGTTACGTAATGTTTTTCGACGCTGTTGGAAGCTTAATTTGACAATTTTAAATAGAAGAGCTTCATCACAATCTAAACTATAATCCTCTTTACGAACCATTTGCATTACTGCGGAATCTACTTTAGGGGGTGGTTTAAATACATCTGGAGGAACAGTAAATAAATATGTGGTGTCATAGAATATTTGTACAAGAACAGAAAGGATCCCGTATTTTTTAGAACCTGGAGGTTCGCATATTCTTTCTGCAACTTCTTTTTGGAACATTCCTGCAAAAAAGGGGATTTGACCCCTATTTTCTAGAGTTTTGAAAACAATTTGGGTTGAAATATTGTAGGGGAAATTACCAATTATGGCAAATGAATCCGTTCCAAAAAGTGTTTTTAAATCTATTTTTAAGAAGTCCCCTTCTATCAGTTTGACTTCAATTTCACTGTAGGTGTTTTGTAAATAATTGACCGATTCACGATCAATTTCAATCAGGTGAAGGTTTTTTGTTTTAGGAACTAAAAACTGGGTAAGAACTCCCATTCCTGGCCCTATTTCAAGTACCTTTTCATATTGATCAAAAAGGAGTGTATCTGCAATTTTTTGGGCAATAGTTAGATCGGTTAAAAAATGTTGCCCTAACTTTTTCTTTGCTCGAACAGGCTTCATGATTGATTACTTACTAATTCCAGCTGTGTTTCAAAAGACAAAACTTGTTCACCAAATTTTTCATGTATTTCCTGCTTGAGAAGCGTTGCTTCATTGTCTAAATAGTCTTGAAGATGGCGTCTGGAACTTGCTTTGTATTGAACAGCATAAGTGGGATCTGAGGGTTGCTCCATGCCAACTTTTAAAATAGTAACCTGATCAAAGTATGAGGTCTCTAGCACCTTAGGAATATGATGGGTTTGCATCCATTCTAACCAATTTTCATCGATTTCAGGAGCTACTTGCGAAGTGACGTTATAAATAATCATTATTCAATTCGGTCAAAACCAGTGAAAGGTACCAGCGCTTTTGGAATCGTAATTCCATCGGGTGTTTGACAATTTTCTAATAATCCTGCGACCACACGAGGAAGCGCTAATGAACTTCCGTTTAGGGTATGAACATTTTGCTTGTTACCCGATTTGTCCTTGTATCTCAACTGTAATCGTTCTGCTTGAAAGCTGTTGAAGGTTGAAACAGAGCTAATTTCTAGCCAACGTTCCTGAGCAGTTGAATAAATTTCAAAATCATAGGTTAGGGCAGAGGTGAAGCCTATATCGCCACCACACAATCTTAAAATTCGATAGGGGAGTTCTAATTCATTTAAAATAGATTTAATGTGTTCCACCATATTGTCTAAGGCCTCCATGGCGTTTTGAGGTTCTTCAATACGCACAATTTCCACTTTATCAAATTGATGAAGTCTATTGAGGCCTCTAACGTGTGCTCCATAACTACCTGCTTCTCTTCTAAAACAGGGAGTGTAACCCGTTAAACAAATTGGAAGCTCAGTAACTTCAAGCAGCGTATTACGATAAAGATTGGTTAGTGGAACTTCTGCTGTAGGAATCAAATAAAGATCATCGTTCGTCACGTGATACATTTGTCCTTCTTTGTCGGGAAGTTGACCCGTTCCAAAGCCAGAGGCTTCATTGACTAGGTGGGGTACTTGCATTTCTTTGTATCCAGCAGCTGTATTTTTATCAAAAAAATAATTGATCAACCCTCTTTGTAAACGGGCTCCTTTTCCTTTATAAACGGGAAAGCCTGCCCCTGTAATTTTACTTCCCAATTCAAAATCAATCAGGTCGTATTTATTTGCTAGTTCCCAGTGGGGAAGTGCTTTTTCATACAACTTTGGGATAGTACCTGATTTAAATATTTCTTCGTTATCTTCTTCACTGGTTCCCGATGGAACACTTTCGTGGGGAATATTGGGAATCTGAGTTCTTAATTCAAATAATGTATCTGATGTTTTTTGCAATTCTTCTTGCAGTGTTTTGGTTTGGATTTTTATTGCAGCCGATTCTTCTTTTAAAACAGTAGCTTTTTCAGGATTTCCACTTTTAAAAAGCGCACCAATTTCTTTGGCTAATTGATTGGCTCTTGCTAATTGCTGGTCTAAAGTAGCCTGTTGGCCTCGTCGCTCTTGGTCTAAACCAATAATGTTATCAATTAATTCAGGGTGTTTAAAATTCCTTTTTTCTAAGCCTTTTAGTATCCTTTCTTTATTTTCTCTAATGAATTGCAGTGCGAGCATAGAATTTTTTTTGTAAAAATAAAGTAATTTTATTTCAACCCTTTTATCGCAAGAGTTCTTTTACAATTTTCTTTATCTTTTATTAATTGATTTTTAAGCGCTTCAAGGGAATTAAATTTTTGTTCATCTCTAATTTTATCCAGTAAACAAACGGTGATGGTTTTGTTGTATAAATCTTCATTAAAGTCAAAAATATGGATTTCGATACTTTGATCTTCACCCTTTAATGTGGGACGAGTACCAATGTTCATCATACCAAAATGAATAGTCTTATTTTGTTTTACAGAAACAAGATATACTCCATGTGGAGGGATGATTTTATAGGGAGTGTCTATTTGAAGATTTGCAGTAGGAAATGCGAGTGTTCTCCCAATTCTTTTTCCTTCAGTTACTTTACCTGTTAACTGAAATGGACGTCCCAGAAATTCTTGTACCTTTTGAAAATCAGCTGCAGCTATGGCTTTTCTTATTTTGGTTGAGCTTACGGTAATCGATTCTATTTCTTGTGCATTGATGACATTGACTTTGAAATCATATTGTTTTCCATACGTTATCAAATCTTCTACTGTGGCCTCTCGATTTCTGCCAAAACGATGGTCATAACCAATATATAGAAAAGCAATATTGAGTTGTTTTACCAAGATGTTTTTAGTGAATTCTAAAGCGGTGAGTTTTGAAAATTCAATAGAGAAGGGGTGTATGATGAGATTGTCAACGCCTAATTTTCTCAAGAAATCTTCCCGTTCTTGTATTGTATCAATAAGTTTTATTTGAGATTCTTTTTGTAACACCATTCTAGGATGCGGAAAGAAAGTCAAAACATTAGCGAGTAAGTTTTCTTTTTTAGCTTTGGCTACAAGGGTTTGAATAATTTTTTGATGACCAATATGAATTCCATCAAAAGTACCAATTGTCAAAATTGATTTTTTGTCTGCAGGATAGGAGTTGATGTCTTTGTAGACTTTCATTCTTTTAAAAAGAATTTTATTTAAGGGACAAAAATAAGACATTAGCATCGATAGACTAATTTGTTTCCTTATTTTTAACCAGTATAGTAACATAAAAAATCAAATTCAGTAATACTTATTTTACTTGAAAAATTATTTTATCAAACCTTTTTGGGTTATTCTATTTTTATTCTTTTTAATCAATAAAATGAAGGGACAAGAACTTTGGACAAAAGTTCAAGCTCCCGTGGTTGGTAATTTTTTGCATTCACAACAATTTGGAGAGGAGTATTATGTATTTAATGGTCTGGGATTGTTATCCACACAAAAAGGGATTAAGGCGATTGGGATTAAACAAACGATTGTTTTACCCAATGAAAACAGTGAAATGGAAACGTTTTCAATTGAAGCCATCCCCCTTCTGTCGGATGCCCTTTCCCGTCGCTTTCCAAACTTAAAGACTTATCAAGGGCGAAGTGTGAGTCGACCCGAAGTTCGAGTGAGGTTGAGTACACATTCCAATGGAATTAATGCATGGTTAAAATTAACCGATGGGCCTGATTTTTTCATTCAAACGCAGAAGGGAAAAAAGAATCTGCATTATGCATATTTAAAATCTAGAGCAGATTTCGCTCCTTCCTTATCGTGTAAGACGTTTGATCTTTTGTCTAAGAGTCAATCTACCGATGCTGCTGCCAAATCAATAGCAACGAATAATGAAATTAGAATATTTAGAATTGCGATAGCCACAACTGGAGAATACACCACTTTTTGGGGCGATAATGATGATTCTAATGGAACCAATGCGGAAGACGCTTATGGAGCTGTAGTCAGCTCATTGAATCGAATTAGTAGTGTATTTGAAGATGAAGTGAAAGTTAGACTTGAGTTGGTGTCGGATGAAAGTTTAATTTATGAGGATGCAGAAACTGACCCATTTACAGGAGAATATGCAAGTGAACTTCAAACCGCTTTAGATGAAGTAATAGGTGACGATGCCTATGATGTAGGACATCTTTTTGATTATGGACAACCTAACGGTGATGCAGGATGTATTGGTTGTGTTTGTGAATCTGGAAAGAAGGGACAAGGGTTTTCTACCCATCCTTTTCGTGATATTTTCGGAGGAGAATATCGCAATGATTACTTTGATTTAGATTATGCTGGACATGAAATTGGACATCAATTTGGGGCTTATCATACCTTTTCTTTCAACGCTGAAGGAACAGGTTATAATGCTGAGCCCGGCAGTGGTTCAACCATAATGGCATATGCTGGAATTACAGGCGAAGATGATATTCAATTACATGGAGATCCCTATTTTCATTATTACAGTATTCAAAATATTTTGGATGTGGTAACTCGTGCAAACTGCGCTGTTTTGGAGCCTTATGAGGCTCCAATTTTTACAACCCATGCAGGAGAAGAATATTATATTCCCATAGGAACAGCCTACAAACTTGAAGCAGCACAAGTGGAAGAGGTTGAGGGAACTACATATTGTTGGGAACAGTTGGACAGTGGACAAGTCACTTCCGATAGCTTTGGATCTGATAATGTGATAGGATCTTTGGCTCGCTCTTTACCTCCAACTTCTGATACAATTAGGACAATTCCCAATCCAAAACAGTTAATGAATAATACTTTAATTCAAGAAAATCCCGCTGTGGATGATGCCTGGGAAACGGTACCCACAGTTGGAAGAATTTTGAATTGGGGTCTGACGGTAAGAAGACCTTTTGAGAATAAAATTCAAGTAGCCCAAGATAAAACCCAAATTACCGTGGTTGCTTCTGCAGGTTCATTTTTGGTGAGCTCCCACGCAGATTCAGACATTGTAATAAGAGGTGGAACTAGGGAAACCATTACATGGGAGGTTTCCCATACGGATAAAGCTCCCATAAATGTTTCAGAAGTAGCAATTTATCTTTCATCAGATGGAGGATTGACTTTTCCTGTGATTTTAGCCAATGCAGTGCCTAATTCGGGAGTCGCAGAGGTTATAATTCCAAATGATATAGAAACCAGCCAAGCTCGAATAAAAATTGCAGCCAAAGCGGGAATATTTTTTGCGTATAATTCCTCGAATTTCACCATTAAACCCCGTAATCTTCTCATAGAATTTGATTCTTATTTGGCTGAAAATTGTGGTGCTGATTTAGTACGATATGATTTCTCTATCCAGAGAACTAGTGGTTTTGATGCAGTTTTTTCTCCACAAATTAATAATTTACCTGTGGGAGTTCAAGCCAGCTTTTCCAGAACTACTTATACGAGCGAACAGACCAGAGGTTATTTTACCTTACAAGGGCTAAGGGATATTTTACCCCTAGATTATGATCTATTTTTCAGCATTGTTCTAACTTCTGAATCAGACGAATTCCCATTTGTTCTCAAGCAGAGAGACGAAAATTTAAATCCACCTGAATTAGTTGTACCTCTAGATAATGCTATTTCTCAGAATATTGATTTGCAATTTGAATGGGAGGATGACACCAATGTAGATTCATCACGACTTCAGGTTTCTCTTACGGATAATTTCAATTCTTTTGTGCAAGACACCCTATTGACCCAAAACTTTTTTTCAATGAATTCCCTTGAGCCTGCGACTACTTATTATTGGCGGGTACAAAACCGAAACATTTGCAATGAAGGAGCTTTTTCAGATATTTTTTCTTTTACTACTAATCCGAAATCCTGCTTGAAACTGTCTTCAGTATCTCTTCCAATTAATCTTGATGATGCAACCGAAAATGCAATAGGAATTACAACGGCATCAATAATTGTTAATAATGATCTACCCATATTGGATATAAATGTTTTGGTGGATATTGAGCATACTTATGTAGGGGATCTGATGCTTTACCTGGAATCCCCAAAAGGAATTCGGTATTTATTGAGTGGTGAAATCGGGGAGTCCAATGATGATTATATCCAGACTTTATTTGATCAAGAAGCACAGTCAGCAATTTTTGAGGCGGAAGCACCTTTTACAGGTTCTTTTCAGCCGCTTCAAAATATTAGCCAACTTTATGGGACTTCATCCTTTGGTACTTGGAAATTGATTGTCCATGATCTCTATGTTGAGGATTCAGGTCAATTGCGTGAATTCACCCTTGATTTGTGCGTTCAAGGCATACCTTTAGCCAATAGCGATGATGATTCTATCGTTGATGAGAACGATAACTGTCCTTTATTGACAAATGAAAATCAAGAAGATATCGATGGAAATGGAATTGGCGATGTATGTGATATTTTTTCGACAAAAAACATAAGTCTTACAAAGAAAAATACGAGTTGTCCAGAGAAGGATAATGGATCCCTTACTTTTAATGCAAGGGCTGAATACGATTATAATGTAACAGTTACAGGACCTGATGGTTATCTAAAAGAGCTTGTATTTACTACTCAGGGTAGGACATTAGAAGGACTAGCAGCGGGGAATTATGATATTTGTGTGCGTGCTGATTCATTTCCAGAGTTTGAATCTTGTTTTGAAACGCAAATTACGGCTCCTTTAGCATTGAATGTTCAAGCAAAATGGAATTCTTCTACCTCAATTTTAGATCTAGATTTGTCTGGAGCTGATTCCTTTAATGTTTCCATCAATAATGAAACAAAAACTTTTGTTCGAGGAGAACAAGTACAAGTTATACTTTCTCAAAAAACGAATTTTATTCAAGTAACTACAGCTAATCCCTGCCAAGGCATTTATGAGGAATGGATAAATCTGGGAGAGAATGCACAAGTATATCCTAATCCTGTTTCAAATGAAGCAAGGCTTATTTTACCCAGAGAACGTTCAGCGACCGTGGGACTCTTCTCCGGTGCTGGAGATGTAATTTGGGAGTCCCAATACGAAGCCTCCAATAATGACGTTGTTCTGATTCCGATGAATCAACTGCATCCTGGCTGGTATCTAATCCGAATAGATTATGATAGCTATTCAGAAACGCTAAAAGTTTTAAAACAATGAGACAGCTATTTGTTTTGATGGTTCTTTTGTTTTTGGGTTGTGGTCCTGAGCCGATTCCAGCACCAAAACCATCGATTCTTATACTACCAGACAATTTGAATACCTGTAACACGGCTTCACGAGTTAACGATTTTGAAAGTCAGGTTCGTTTCCAATGGACTGCAGCTTTAGATACAGACAGTTATGAGCTAGTGATTGAAAATACCTTAACTAGGCAGAAACGAACGGTTTCTACGTCTTTGCTATCCGAGTCAGTCCAGCTTCCAAGCGGTGCGCCCTACTCCTGGTATGTACTTTCGAAATCCCTTTTATCAGAAGCTATGGGGCAAAGTTCAGTTTGGCAATTTTATTTGGAAGGGAATCCTCAGGCAAGTCATTTTCCATTTCCAGCTCAATTATTAGAGCCTGCAAATAAGGCAGAGGTTGGATTGAATAATTCAAATTCGCTTCTTTTTCAATGGAATGGCAATGATTTAGATGGAGATATTGAGTCCTATGATTTGTATTTGGGAGAATTCACAGATGCATTAACTCAGGTAAGAGAAGGTTTAACAAACAATCAAACAGAACTTCAACTACTTGAAAACACCCTGTACTTTTGGCAAGTAATAAGTATAGATAGGGAAGGAAATCGTTCCTATTCAGAAATTTTTCAATTTCAAACCTTTTAAAACCTAATTTACTTTCCGTTAAAGCGATTCATTGCAGTGGCTAATCCTTCAAGACCAAAGGATAAGATAGCTTCGGAGCACAGCTCTAGGCGTTCTTGTACTAATTTTTCTTCCTCTAGATCCCATGGATCAAGGACAAATTTTACTTGATCAAATACTTTTTGTTCTTGACCGATTCCAAATCTCAAACGAGCGTAATTTGGGGTATTAAGCTGACTTTCAATATCCTTTAATCCATTGTGACCTGCTGGACTTCCTTTTCCCTTCATTCTTATAGTCCCAAAAGGAAGGTGAATTTCATCAGTTAAAATGAGGATGTTTTCTAAGGGAATATTTTCTTTAAGTGCCCAATATCTTACAGCTTTTCCGCTTCGATTCATAAAAGTGGTGGGCTTGATTAAAACAAATTGCTTTCCTTTTTTCTTGACAAGGGTATAGCTAGCTAATTTTCTGCTTTCCCAAACGCATTCATTTTTATCAGCAAGGCGATCTAAAATACTAAAACCCACATTGTGACGGGTATTGTCATATTTTTCGCCCACATTACCCAAGCCTACTATCAGAAATTTTTTCATAGCCAATACAGGATTTTTTTTAAAAAAAAGACGTTTAAATGAAAACATGAGATCTAAAATAAAAAAAGCATGTGGTTTTGAAGCCACATGCTTGATCTTTTAGTCTACAATTAGAAATTAACTTTCTGCAGGAGCATCCGCTGCTGGAGCAGATTCTCCTCCTTCAGTTCCTTCTGTTGTAGCATCGTCATCCTCTTCTTCTTTCAATGAAGCTCTAGAAGTACGAACTTGACAAACAACAGTATTATCAGGGTGAAGAATTGTATAGGCATCCGTTTGGAGTTCAGCCGTGTATAATTTATTTCCCAATTTTAAGTTAGAAATATTTGCAACTATAAAGTCAGGTAGATCTTTAGGAAGTGCTTTAACTCGAAGTTTACGTTTATTAAGCACTAATACCCCACCACTGTTTAGTACACCAGGTGCAGCACCTTCTACTTTTACAGGGATGTTCATTGCAACTTCTTTGTCATCAAAAAGGCGATAGAAGTCAATGTGTAAAATTTTATCAGTCAATGGATGGAATTGGATGTCTTGAAGTATTGCAGGGACATCTTCTCCGTCTAATTTAATAACTACAGTGTGTGCATTAGGAGTGTAAACGAGTTTACTGAAATCAAGTTCCGGTGCAGCAAAGTGAAGCGGTTCGCCTCCACCATACAATACACAGGGAACTCTGCCAGCATTGCGCAACGCCTTGGTAGCTACCTTGCCTACGCTTTCTCTTTTAGATCCGTTAATGGTAATAGATTTCATTTGTTTTTTTAATTAAGGTTACATTATAAATTTTGAACTTATCGACTGATTGTAATGCACATTTCGCATTACTTCAGCGAATAATGGGGCGCAAGATAATACTTTTACTTTAGGGTGACTAATTCTAGGAGGAATAGAATCGGTTACAATTAATTCTTCCAGTTTTGAAGATTCAATTTTCTCGTACGCATTTCCAGAAAGAAGGGCATGAGTACAGATTGCTCTTACAGAAATAGCCCCTCTTTCCATCATTAAATCTGCTGCTTTTGTTAGGGTTCCTGCCGTATCCACCATATCATCAACAAGGATTACGTTTTTACCTTTGACATCTCCGATAAGTTCCATGTGAGAGATCACATTAGCTTTTTCTCTTTGCTTATAACAAATAACAACATCACTACCCAGAAATTTGGAATAGGCATAAGCACGTTTGGATCCCCCCATGTCTGGTGATGCAATCGTTAAATTATCTAATCCCAAAGATTTTATGTGAGGAATGAAAATAGAAGAAGCAAAAAGATGATCTACAGGTTTTTCAAAAAATCCTTGAATTTGATCTGCATGTAAATCCATGGTAATAATTCGTGTTGCTCCAGCAGTTTCCAACAATTTAGCAATCAGTTTTGCTCCTATGGGAACCCTTGGTTTGTCCTTACGGTCCTGTCGTGCCCATCCAAAATAGGGCAATACCGCTGTAATGTGTCTTGCAGAAGCACGCTTTGCTGCATCCAGCATCAAAAGCATTTCCATTAAATTTTCAGAAGTAGGGTGTGTGGATCCAATGATAAATACACGTGTACCCCTAACAGATTCCTCAAAAGAGGGTTGAAACTCTCCGTCACTATAGCGTGAAAAGTTAACTTTACCCATTTCAGACCCAAATTTTTCTGCAATAGAGTTTGAAAGTTCAGTGCTTTGTGTACAAGAGAATATTTTTGCAGGAGTTTCCATATGAATGTTTAAGAGCTCAAATTTATAAATAAATTATGGATAGCATTATTCTAATTTTTAATTCAAAGGAAAAAATATTTTACTATTTTTGCTGCCCCAAGCCTTGGTGGCGGAATTGGTAGACGCGCTGGATTCAAAATCCAGTTCTTTCGGGAGTGTGGGTTCGATTCCCACCCAAGGTACTTTTAAAATCCGCAAGACATTGTATTATATGTTGTTGCGGATTTTTTTTGAAAAAAGCTGCAACTTCTTCGAACCGAAATATTCGCAGGATTTACAACTCTTGGTAATTATTTTTGATTTCATGGAGTTGTTTGGGGTCACCTGTTAATTCAAATCTTCCCAGAGAAATGGGGATATTTCCTATATTGCTCAAGTTGTCAAAGAATTGTTTTAACGTGAAACCTTCAGTCCTTTTTTCTTGTTCTTTTGCTACTTCAGCTAGGGTTTCTTCAATCAAATATTTTCCAGTAATATAACTTGTGCCATAGCCAGGTTGTCTGAGGTATAAATGTTGTTCAAAAATCAACAGTTCTTTTTCTGTTTTCATCCATCCTCTGGGGGTGTATTCCGAATGAATTTTTCCCGCATCTTCCATGGACATCATATTGGCTTGGGCATATAGTGAGCCCAAGCCTCGTGCTGCTCTTTGCGCGATCAAGATATAGACAATTTCTCTCGCTCTGGGATTTTCATCATACAAACCAGCCTGCATAAACATTTCCTCAACTGCAGTGGCGAGACCTTCGTTTCTTGAGTCAAAAATATTGTAGAGTAATGCATTTCTTCTTATGGGATTTTCATGTGGATTTAAATCCATTCGTGCGAGTTCAAACCAATGATAGAAATGAGAGAAAAGAGGTTTTGGATCATAATGTGATGTTATCCAAAAAAAGTTTCTTTTGTTGGCAGGAATATATTTACCTAAATGGGGTTCCAGTGCTGGGGTGAAATAATCTTCTACGGTAACGATATCATTTTCTTTCAGAAAGTCAATTAATTCCTTAGCAGCATTTTTTGCCAATTTTTCGTAAGATTCGGGCGAGTCTGCGTCTTGCAGTGCGGGTAATTTTCGGTTGCGATGTTCTTCTAATTTTAAAGAGGACCAAGCCCGAGCTAATTCTCTTTTCAATAGGAGAACTTCATCGTCCCAACTCAACGGAACTAAATGGACATTTTGTTGATACCAAGTATAGTTTTCTTTTCCGATTCCCGAGGGTCCGGTTTTATTTGGGATTTCATTTGTAAGCCATGCTACAAAGGAGACTGTAGCCTGTCTTGCATCATTTATTGCTGCTTTTAGCCCCTTGTCTACGGCCACTCCTTTTTGAAGAAGAAGATCATCCAGATCTTTAATTTGATTTCTGAGGTCTTTGATGCCCGTAATCCAAAGATCGCGTGCATTGCCCGTTAGGTTGTTTTTGGCTTGTTGGTGAAAGTTAGGAATGTTTTTGAGGGAAGAAATCAATTGACTTCTTGAGGATGGATCAAGTGGAAAGGAATATTGCCAAAGTTCAATTACCGCATGATGCGTTGGACCTTCATGTGCAGGTACATCACTTTTATAGGTCCAAATGGATTTGTAAAATGCAGGATCTCTTTGCCAAGGTTTTAATACTTTATAGTTGAAAATATACCCATTCATTTCTGCCCAAAGTATATACCAGTCTGCCTTTTGCGAAGCCGTCCAGTCTTTTTTGGAGATCTCCTGAAGACGCTTTTTCAATACAACAAAAGTAGGCCACCGTTTGTCAAAAGTAGCTTGAGAATAATCAGGAAGACCTTCTAATAAAGGAGGGGCTTCAAAGGAGCGCCAATCATCAAATAAAGTGATTAGCTCTTGGTGCTTGTCCGTATTTAGAGTCTTTTTTTGGGCTTGAGTATTATGAAAGAAAAGCGAGAAAAGAAGTGTAAAAAAGAGTGAGTGAATTTTCATTTTGGAAAGAATAAAATCGGATAAAAGTCAATGATTTTGATGAAGGTTTATTCCTATAAATGTAGCAAAATTTTGCTATATTGTATAGTTTATAAAAACACGATTCATCATGCGTTTACCCTTCTATATAATTTTGTGGATTACACTTCCAATGAGTGCTCAAACATTAGATTTTGACTCCCTTGAAAATTTAAAGATTCGAAACATTGGACCTGCAAACATGAGTGGAAGGATTACCACGATTGACGTATTGACCTCCAATCCAAAAATAATGTATGTTGGTGCCGCTTCGGGTGGCGTTTGGAAATCAGAAAATGGAGGTTCAGCATGGAATCCGATTTTTGATGATCAGCCAACCCAAAATATTGGTGCCATTGCAATTCAGCAATCAAATCCAGAAGTAGTATGGGTTGGAACAGGAGAGGGAAATCCCAGAAATTCCATGAATTTAGGAATGGGAATTTTTAAAAGTGAAGATGGAGGTGTTAGCTGGAAGCATATGGGATTGGAAGAGACAAAGACCATTCATAGGATAATCATTGACCCATCCGATGCGAATATCATTTATGTTGGAGCCATGGGAGATCCATTTACTGAAAATGAACATCGAGGTTTGTATAAGTCGGTTGACGGGGGTAAAAATTGGAAAAGGATTTTGTTTTCTAATAATTCTTCAGGAATTGCTGATTTGGTAATGGATCCAATAAACCCTAAGAAACTATTTGCCGCGTTATATCAGCATAAACGGACACCATATTCTTTTGTTTCTGGTGGATCAGGATCAGGTCTTTTTCTAAGTTTAGATAGCGGTGAAACATGGAGTAAAATAGGTGTTAACCAAGGGCTTCCTCAGGGAGATCTTGGAAGAATCGGTTTGGCCATTGCACAGAGTAATCCAAATCGAGTTTATGCCAAAATTGAAGCAAAAAAAAACCTACTCTTCCGCAGTGATAATGGAGGGACTTCATGGACTGTGATCAATAGTAATCCTAAATTCACAAATAATCGCCCTTTTTATTTTCAGGATTTAGCGGTAGACACCCAAGATGAAGATAGACTATATAATATTTATCAACCTTTATCAGTAAGTTATGATGGAGGAAAAACTTTTGATCCCAGTCCGATGATTCCGGCTGACGAAACCAAAGGAATTCATGCTGATTTTCACGCCATGTGGATTAATCCCAAAGATCCGCAGCATTTTATTATTGGTGGCGATGGCGGTATAGGAATCACTCAAGATCATGGTAAAAGTTGGTATTTCCCTGAGACGATTCCCGTAGCGCAATTTTATCAAATCAATGTAGATTATGATACTCCTTATAATGTTTATGGTGGTATGCAAGATAATGGTAATTGGTCTGGACCTGCCTACACTTGGAAAAGAGGTGGGATTAGAACTTTGTACTGGCAATACCTAGTTGGGGGGGATGGGTTTTACATTGCTCCTGACAGAGACAATTCTAGGTTTGGTTATGGAACTTCACAAAATGGAGACCTTTATCGATATGACAAGCGAACAGGATATTATCAGAGTATCGCTCCTCAACCCATTTCTACAAAAAAGGGGTTGAGGTTTAATTGGAATGCAGGATTTGCAAAAGATCCACACGATGAAAAAGCGGCATATTATGGCTCACAATATGTTCATAAAACAGAAGATAAAGGGGCCACCTGGGAGATTATTTCTCCTGATCTCAGCACCAATAATACAGATCATCAAAAGGGGGATTATGGGGGGTTAACACTCGATATTTCTGGTGCAGAAAATTATAACAGTATTCTTTCCATTGCTCCCAGTCCTCTCAATAAAAAAATAATTTGGGTTGGGACAGATGATGGTCAGGTTCAGTTAACTCAAAACGGAGGTGCCACATGGGAAAATTTAACGCCACAAATTGATGAACTCCCCAATGAAGCATGGATAGCTCGAATTCATCCTTCACGATACGAGGAAGGGACGGCTTGGGTGGTTGTCAATAATTATCGAAAGGGTGATTATGCTCCCTACCTTTTCAAAACGAAAGATTATGGAAAACAGTGGTCACGTATTATTGACGCGAACGATGTGAAAGGATATGCACTCTCTTTTGTTCAAGATCCTGTTGAAAAAAACCTGCTCTTTTTAGGCACAGAACACGGTTTATGGATCAGTATCAATGAGGGAAGAGATTGGACTCCTTTTAAGAATGGCTTCCCAAGGGTGTCAACAATGGATTTAGTCATTCAAGAAAAGGAATCAGCACTAGTGGTTGGAACTTTTGGCCGTGCCATTTGGATATTGGATGATTTATTGAGTTTAAGAGCCTTGGTATCTAATCCATCAATGCAAAAACTAACTGCACTTCCCATGAATAAAGCTGTTCAGGTAAAAGGCTTATTTATTAATCCTCCAGGGAATATTTGGTCAGGATTTAATACAACTTTTGAAGGGGAAAATAAAGTGTTTCAAAAAATTGAGATGCCATTTTTTTTAGAGGCTTCACCCAGTAAAATGGATTCAATTACTGCAAGGATTTACAATGAAAAGGGAGAGGTTCTTAAAACGCTGGTGAGTTCTGATTTAAAGAAAGGACTTAATTATCTTATCTGGAAACTGGATGAGGAAAAGGCAAACCTCCCCGGCGCATGGATTCATGAGGATTCACGAGGAATTCCTGTTTTACCGGGAGTGTATACCGTAAAATTTAGGTATCAGGATGTGAGCAGTGAACAGACCCTTAAAGTAGTTGCTGATCCGAGATTTGATTTGGACCAAGAGGTTGATGAGAAATTATATGTTTATCAAAAGACAATAGACCAACAGGTTAAATTGCTTTCTGGTTTACTAGTAAAATTGGGTTCATGGGAAAAACAGATAAATTCAACTTTAGATCGTTTGTCCAATTCAACACGACCAAATAAAAGTGAAGTGCTTAAGATAAATCAGTTAAAAGAGGAATTATTACTCTTGAAGTTAGTGGGGAGAGACAAGGCTGTAGATCGGCAAGTTGGAGCATGGCAAAGCTCTAAAATCACACCTTATTCTGCAACAAATGAAGCTTTAAAAGCTTCTGTTTCAAGGCTAACGATTCCCTCAAAGCAAGATTGGGATCGTATTGAAGTTGCTAAAAATTTGATCCTATCTTTTGAAAAGAAAATTAATCAGTTTGAAAAGAAAAAATGGGCAAGGTATTTTAAGGCCTATGGAAAATTAGCAAATTAATTTGGGGTTTATTCATCCAATAGGGCCTCTGCTTCTATTTCTACCAAATACCCATCACCCACAAGTTTAGCTTGAACGAGCGTATTGACAGGGTCAATATTTTTAAATCGGTGACCGTGTGCACGAGCCACTGCTTCCCAGTCTTTGATACTGTTTACGAAAATTCTAGTTCGAACCACATCTTTTAATGATCCGTTTAAAGATTCAATGGCTGCCTCAATTTTGTCAATTACAAAATGAGTTTGGGCTGCAGCATCTGTTCCTCCTACAACTTGGTTGCGGTGGGTAGCAGTTGTCCCAGAAACAAGAATCCGATTTCCTTTTTTTATAGCACGCGAATATCCAGCAAATTCTTCCCATACCGTTCCACTATAAACATGTTTTCTCTGGGGTGATTTATCAACTGCGGAATAGACTGCTGGGCGAGTGTCTAAATGGTGACTGAGGTCTCCAGAAGCTGTTAAAAAGGGAGGTTTACGATATTCATCACCACAATTTCCAGGAACAGGGGAGAGCAGTGCAATTGCGTTTTCAATCTGGATGAGATCATCCGCTTCAAAAATAATATCGATTAAATTTTGGTGTTCTTGGATGTGGGCACTTTCTCCAAGGCGAGCACCAATAATTACAGCTGCAACACTTTTATTTTCTAAAACATATCGACTAGCAATATTGGCAATCGATGTTGTATGTTTAATGGCTACTTGATTTAAAGTGTCGAGTAGTTGTTGGAAAACGTTCCATCCACCAGCAGCATCGATGAAACGTTTGTATTTCATTTGGGACCAAGTGGGTAGGGTGTCTAAGGCGGGTTCTTTTTTACCCAGCCACCGATTAGAGAGAAACCCACCTGCCAAAGTACCATAGGCTAAGATTTGAACACCAAATTCCTCACATACAAGCTGCATAGTCTTCATTGCCCGACGATCTATGACAGAGTGAGAGATTTGATTACTTACAATAGGAATACCATGTGCCAAAGCAATTCGCAGATGGTGAGCATCAAAATTGGTGACACCAATGGCTTCAATCAATCCTTCTTCTTTGAGTTCTTTTAAAAACAAAAGCCCATCTAACCAACTAGGATCAGCATAATTCCAAGCATGAAATTGCATCATGTTGATACTGGATTGTTGCATTCTGTCCAGGGCATTTTCAATGGCGTTTCTTACTTCTTTCCTATCTATGCTCCCAGGTTTTGGCACCCATTTGGTAAATAATTGAATGGAAGCGCCCATGGGATGGTTATTTTTGCATTTCCCAGCAATGATTTCACTGGATCCATAATGATCTGCCATATCAAAAGCTGTAAACCCTGCCTCTACATATTCATTCATATAGCCTGCTGTTTTGATAGGATCAAGTTGCTGCCCTTCTTTTTCCATATCGGCTATTTGCCACAAGCCAATGATTAGCCTGGGAATAGAAAGGGTAGGGGATAATAATGCTGTTTTTTTCATGTTTACTCGGTTGGTAATTTTTTAAAGTGTTGATAAAAGCTTGTATCTTTTTTTTGGAGTTGTTTCCATTGATAGAAAAAGACGATACTCGCTAGACCCATTACAATAAGCCATACATAAGTGGAGTGAAAATACCATACTTCTGTTTCGCTTGTGAGATCTTTATAAAGGTGAATGATTAAAAATCCAGTAAGGAAAATAATGCCACCCCATCCAATGATGAGTTGTAGGATTCTGTTTTTTATAATTTTGATTTCCTGACTTAGTTTAGGATTGTATTTTTTTAGGGTGAGCAGGGTGACACTCATTAATAAAAAGTTAACTAACATTGAAGTAACCATGATGTCAATTCCTAGGAAAAAATCACCTGCAAAGTGAGAGCCCAAAACTCCAATGCTGGACATCACTCCCGCTAACATTAACGCGATGTATGGAGATTTGTTTTGGGGATGAATTTTGGTTATTTGTTTTGGGAAAATGGAATCTTTTGCCCAGGCAAACATGAGGCGCGATACTGATAATAACATGGCTGGTAAATCATTGATCAAAGCAATTGCTGCACCCAATAAAATAAGAAGATCAAGTCCTTTTGGTAAAACATAACTCAATAGACCTGGGGCTGTAATATCTTTGATTTGAGCTTGTTCTGAAATATAACTCCACGGAATTATTTTATAAACTGATGCGGTAAAGAGAAAATAAAAAAGACCAACTCCTAAAATGGCAATGAGGATGGCTAGGGGTAGATTTCTAGTTGGATTTTTAGCTTCGCTTCCTGTCTGTGCAATAGCATCAAATCCAATAAAACTTGAAAACAAAATAGCGGCTGCAGCTAAAAAAATACGCCATTCAAAATTGGGATTAGGGGAAAGCATATGAGCCAAACCTTCTTTCTCTTTTAGTGCCACAAGAAAGTCATCAGCATCATAAAACAAACCCGATAAAATCACAATACTCCCCAAGCAAAAAATGACAATCACCATTGGAATTAACAGATTAGTATAGGACTTAATCCCTCTAATATTTAAGTATACAAACCCCCATATCAAACTCAATCCCATGGCCACTCGCACAATGGAGATATCAAGTAACTCAGCCAACCCGTAGAGCTCAGAGCTATAGGCAATATCCCTTAAAAAAGGAATAGAGATATAGGCAATAACTCCAATAACTATCGATAAGCCAAACCACTGAGAAAAGCTGGCAACAAAACCCAAATAGGGATTTAAACCTCTACTAGCGTATAAATAGCTTCCTCCTGCCCGGGGCATTGCTGAGGATAGAATGGCATAGGCCAAGCCCGCAAATAGTGCAGGAATAGCAGCAAAGGCAAAAGCCCACAAGACATAGGGACCTATGTTGGGAACACTTCTATGAATCATAAAGGGAACAACGTTTATAGAAGCTCCTACCATAGAGGATACCCCTGTAGCGATGACAGCAAATAACCCCATTTGTCTACTTAGTCCAAGTGTTTTTTTCATTAGTGCATTCAACCCTTATTCATTCGAAAAAAACAAGGTGATTCTATTCCTTTTTAATTACTAATAGTCAAAATTATTCTTGGGAAGATATAATTTTTTGGATTAAAATTCATCTGTATGGTTTTAACTTTTTTTTTGTGGAATAATTAGTTCAAAAGGTTTGTACATTAGTGCGAACCTTTTTTTACTTCAAAATGCATAAAATTTCATTTAAATTCAGCTTGGTTTTTTTAATCGTGTTTGTATCCTGCAAGCAACAAATAAATAAACCCTATCTCAACAATACTATTGCTGCTGCACATCCTCTTGCCTCTAAAGCGGGAAAAGCGATGTTTGAACAGGGAGGAAATGCATTTGATGCTGCAGTCTCTGCTGCTTTCACCCTTGCTGTGGTTGAACCTAGTATGAGTGGAATTGGAGGGAGACTTCAGGCTATTTATCAAACCGAAACGGGTAAAATTGGGGGAGTAGATGCCGCTACGCAAGTACCAAAAAATTATATTCCTTCAGAGGAAAAAAATGCCTACGGGTACAAAACCATTGGAATACCCGGTGTAGTAGCTGGACTTTTAAAACTTCATTCAGAGCATGGAAAGCTGACTTTGTCACAAGTAATGCAGCCTGCGATTTTGTATGCCCAAAATGGTTTTCAGTTATTGTCTGGGGAAGCGATAAGACAACAAAGTGTCAAGGAAATTACAGTTCAATTTAAGGGTACTAAAAAGCATTTTTTAAAAGAAGATGGAACCTCTTTTAATGCGGGAGAATTGATCGTTCAAAAAGAGTTAGCCAACACACTAAAACAAATCGCAGCCCAAGGTAAAGCGGGATTTTATGAAGGTGCAGTTGCCGAAAAAATGGTAGAGGATATCCAGTCCAATGGGGGAATCTTGACATTGGAGGATTTGAAAAACTATAAAGCATTAGATTCAGAAATTGTTACAGGTCTTTTTCAGGGCAACCAGGTCCATAGTTTATACCTCCCTTCTTTTGGAGCGATAAGCATTCAGATTTTACAAATTTTAGATAATTTACCTAACTCAACTACTGAGGAAGAATGGGCGCTAGCTGTTGGTGATGCAACAAAAATAGCCTACTCCCAACGAAAGCATCAGGTAGATAGAGACTCTTTAACCAAAATACTATCTTATGACAATGCTAAAACTATTGCTGAATCTATAGTAGGAGGAACCCATAAAAGAGTTGCTCAAATCCCAAGTGAATTACCCAAGTCTTGGACAGTTGCTATGGGACATACTTCTCATTTAACGACTGCTGATGCCTATGGAAATGTAGTTTCTTTAACCCAAACCGTAGGCCCTAATATGGGTTCTAAAGTTGCAACAGAAGATCTTGGGTTTTTATATGCGGTGACCCTAGGAGGTTACTTAGGAGAGTACAAGCCTGGAGACCGTTCTAATTCGCATATATCTCCTACCTTATTTACAAAAAATAATCAAGTGTTACTCGCATTGGGTGCCGCGGGTGGTAGTAGAATTGTAACAGCAGTTACTCAAGTTGCACACCGTTATTTTTCTGAAAAACATACGCTAAAGAAATCCATTATGTTGCCACGGGTCTATCCGTATAAAGACTCACTTTGGATAGAAGCTCATGAAGGTTTAGCGTCTTTGAATGCCAAGTTGGATCCTTCTGTATTTCCTGTTAAAATGATTGATGAAAAAGCACGATTTGGGCGCGTTCATGCTGTGGCGTTGGATACTTTGACAAACTCTTGGATAGGTGCAGCAGATCCGGATTGGGAGGGAACTGCAGTATATTTTGAAACACCTTAATGAAACTAAAAAAGTGTTTTTTTTAGAGAAAATTTAACAATTAAAAAAACGGTAAAATAATTCCCTGTTTTATTTAATCCCTTACATTTATCAAAAATAAAATTAATGAAACAACACAAAACCTTATCTCTTTTTATAACAAGTCTATTTGTTTTCTTTTTCTCAAACCTTTCAACTCTTTTAGCGCAAGATGCTTTTGGTGGCTTGGCATTGTATACGGTCAGAAATGACATGGGTAAATCTCCTGAAACAACCCTTCAGGCAGTAGCGGATGCAGGCTATGTATCGATTGAAGCTGCAGGCTACAAAGAGGGAAAGTTTTACGATTATTCTCCCCTAGAGTTTAAGGCCCTTTTGAGTTATCTTAACCTCACCCCTTTGAGTTCACATAACTCTGATGTTTCCTTGGATAATGCCGATGCAATGATGGCAGATGTAAAAACGGCTGGATTTGAATATTTTGTTGTTCCTATTCCTCCCATGGGACTATTTAAGTCAGGAGCAAAGGGAATGCGTATGGAAGGTGGAGCGGAAAACTTAGCCAATATTTTAAATGTTTTAGGAAAGAAAGCAAAGGCAATGGGACTGAAGCTATTGTATCATAATCACGATTTTGAATTTACAGCCGATGCTAATGGAGAAGTGGTAATTGATTATCTACTTGAGCATTGTGATCCTGAATTTGTTAATTTTCAGATGGATTTATATTGGGTAACAAAAGCAGGTGCAGACCCATTAGTGTATTTCGAAAAGTATCCTGGACGATTTAAGCTGTGGCATGTGAAAGACATGGATGAAAAAGGTCGTTTTGCCCCTGTTGGACAAGGAACAATTGACTTTGAACGTATTCTTGCAAAAAAAGAACGTTCAGGGATGAAAGCGTATTTTGTAGAACAAGATGTAACAATTCACATGAAACCCCTTGAGGCGATAAAGGTCAGTCATGAGGGATTGAAGAAATTTGGATTTAACTAAGAGTTTAAATTTTCATACAATAGAAAAGTCCGAGCGTATGTTCGGACTTTTTTTTATATTCAATTACTCCACTTCAACAATAAGTTCAATTTCAACAGCAATTCCCATGGGAAGTGAGGCCATACCAACAGCAGATCGAGCGTGTCTTCCTTTTTCTCCAAAGACCTCAACCATCAGGTCTGAAAATCCATTGATTACTTTGGGGGGGTCCATAAAATCTGGGGCGGAATTAACCATACCCAACACTTTAACAATTCGCTTTACTCTCTTTAAATCCCCAAGTTGAGCTTTTAAAATGGCTAACTGATTTATTCCTGTGATACGTGCAGCTTCATACCCTTGCGCAATAGTAAGATCCGCACCCACTTTTCCAGTGATATAAGTTCCATCCTCTTTTGCAGGACCATTCCCAGAAAGGAATAATAGATTTCCTGTGCGCACGGCTTGTACATAATTGGCTACGGGCGTTGAAGGTGTCGGAAGCGTAATTCCTAATCTCTCAAGTTGGGCTTCTGGGTTATAAGCTGAAATTGTTTTTTCTTGTGCATTAATGGGAGAATAAAAATGGAAAAGTGTAATTAAAATAACAGTCAATATTGATTTTTTCATAATTCAATTTAGTTAAAGGGTGTTTTTTATTTTGAAAATTTTATGGCGAATAAAATCTCATTTTTTCGGTTAAAGATAGTATATGGGCTGTTGTAAATCAGAACTACTGGAGAGCCCGTAAATGAAATATTATTTTCTGCTAATATCTTTTTTCCTTTTTCAATGATCATTTGTTCTTTTTTTGTGTTGGTGTATCCGCTAAATTTAAATGCAGCGAAATATCCAGCTTTGGATTGATAGACTTCTACATTATTGGATGTGGGAAGCGGCGTATTTTCAAGATCAAATTGTTTAGGAAGTACAAATTCCATAGTCTCACTTCCCCCATTTTTATCCCTATGAACAGGGGTGGTCATAGCAATCTTTTGTTGTTCTGAATTATTTCCTGAAATGTATTTGAAGAGTGACGAAAATCCTCCTTTATTGTTGGTTTTTACTTTCATGACAGAAGGATAAAACCGAATTTCTCCCTCAGAAAACGTTTGGATTACATCGTAAGACTGAGTTTCATATCCTTGAGCCATAATGAAATTAAGATTTAAAAAAATGAAAACAAAACAACACCATTTGGCATATATTATCCCAGAATAGTTTGATAAAAACTTAGGATTCGAGAGCATTTTTACAATAAGCAATGGATTTTTTTATTTCAGCAATGATGGAAGAGTCCTCGGGAGTGTCATACTCATATTCAATGGTAGCAGGGAAATTATATTGATTGTCTCGCATCAATTGAAGCACCTCTTTTATAGGAGTGTCGCCGTTTCCAAAGACAACATTTTTCTTACCATTTTCTGGTTTTTGTCTGTCCTTGACATGCATACTCAAGATGTGTTGGTTATTTTTTTGAATAAACTCGATAGAATCTGTATTGCCAGCGGCAGTATAATGACCCAGATCTAAATTCATTGCATTATGAGTAGATTGTTCCAAAGCGGTATCCCACCAATGCGCATGCTGTTGTTCATGACCGTGGTAGGCTACTTTGATTCCATTTTTTTCTCCCATTTTCCCTAATTTGAGGGTATGTTCACTCTCTCTAGGCAGTTCAAGGGTCACATGAGAGGCACCAAGTCTTTTTCCCGCTTGCATTGCATAATGGATGTTCTCATCTGAATTTTTTGCTGAGAGTAGGTAGTCCGGTTTAAAGGCATAAATCTCTACCCCTGCATCGTTGTACATTTTACGGAGTTGATCAAAGCCATCTAATGATCGAGTCGCATTCCATTTTTCGACTTCTTTGTCATAGGATTCATTTTGCATCTTTAGGTCTTCTAATTCTTTTTTGTCTTCTGAGGACAAGTCTTTGTTTCGTTCTTTACGAAGTAATCCATAATATTTTCTGCGATCCACTTTATTGATAGGTCGTCCAATAAAAGATTCTGCAGTTCTTCCCATTAATTCTACGCCACTTACTCCGCAATCTAAAATATACTGTAATGTAGCTTCAGCACTTTGCTCCTTCATTGCTCTAAAAGAATAAGTAATAAGTCCCAGTTGAACCCCATTTATTTTTGAATTCGGGGATAACAAATTGGGGATGTATGCGGGAGCTCCCCATAGTTTTGTTCCTAGTAAAGGAATGCCAGCAGCCAAGGTTGTGGTTTTCCCGATAAAGGAACGTCGAGATAAAAAAGTTTTTTTGGATTTCATGGAAAGTTTATTTAATTTAAATTTAGACATTATTTTTAGTAAAAAGTTTAAATTTACGTTTAAAAGCAGTAAGATTTTGAATCTAAAATACCCTTCGGTTGATGACCTTCGCCTCAAAGCGAAAAGTAAAATGCCAAAATTTGCTTTTGAATATTTGGATGGTGGATGTAATGAAGATGTCAATCTAAGGAAAAATACTTCGGATATTCGTAGTGTAGAATTAATTCCAAATTATTTAAAAGACAAGGTAAAAGTAGATTTAACAACTTCTCTTTTTGGTGAAACTTATGCTGCTCCTTTTGGAGTGGCACCCGTTGGACTTCAAGGATTGATGTGGCCAAAAGCTCCTGAGATATTAGCCCACGCGGCAAAGAAGCATAATCTCCCTTTTGTTTTAAGTACAGTGTCAACAGCCAGTATTGAAAAAATTGGAAAAATTTCTGAAGGTAAGGCATGGTTTCAATTATACTATCCAGCAAAAAAAGAAGTGAGAGACGATATTATTCAGCGTGCCTCAAATGCGGGCTATCCTGTGTTAGTTTTATTGAGTGATGTTCCCACTTTCGGTTTTCGACCTCGTGATATTCGTAATGGCCTTGCGATGCCACCGAAGATGTCCTTAAATAATTTTGTTCAAATTTTAAAGCGTCCTGAATGGGCTTTAAAAACACTGATTAACGGACAGCCTCAGTTTGAAACTTTACTTCCTTACATGCCCAAAGGACTGAATTTAAGACAGTTGGGTAAATTCATGGATGAGACCTTTGATGGACGTTTAAATGTAGAAAAAATCAAACCCATCCGTGACCAATGGAAAGGTAAAATTGTTTTGAAGGGAGTGGCAAGTGAAACGGATATGGAAAAGGCGATATCCTTGGGGATAGATGGTGTGATTATTTCAAACCACGGTGGAAGACAGTTGGATGCGGGACAATCAACCTTACACGCGTTACAAAGCTTAAATAAGAAATATGAAAATCAAATTACCATTATGATGGATAGTGGGTTACGTTCAGGTACTGATGTCGCTAGAACCCTAGCTAGCGGGGCAAAATTTACTTTTTTGGGTCGCTCATTTATGTATGGAGTGGGAGCTCTTGGAACGCAAGGAGGGGAACACACTATGGAACTTATAAAAACAGAATTAAAACAAGTAATGGATCAAGTTGGTTGTGAAAAAACATTAGATCTATCAAATTTTTTAGTAAAATAACTATGTTTTACATTGGATATGACATTGGGAGTTCATCTGTTAAAGTTGCTTTGGTGGATGCAAAAACAAACCAAAAAATTGCCGTAGTTACGGAGCCCAAAACCGAAATGTCTATAGATGCTTTACAGTTAGGTTGGGCCGAACAGGATCCAGAAATGTGGTGGACGCATTTATGTCAGGGAACAAAACGTATTATTGCAGAAAATAAAATTGACGGAAAACAAATTCTAGCCCTTGGTATTTCGTATCAAATGCACGGTCTTGTCTTACTGGATAAAGAAAAAAGAAGCCTACGAAAATCCATCATTTGGTGTGATAGTAGGGCAGTAGCTATTGGAGATGAAGCTGCAAAAGAAATTGGCGAAGCAAAGTATGGATCACATCTACTCAATGCACCGGGTAATTTTACAGCCAGTAAACTGAAATGGGTTAAAGACAATGAGCCTGAACTTTACAGTAAAATTCATCATTATATGTTACCGGGTGATTTTATTGCTTTTAAGCTTACGGGAGAAGTGGCAACCACTAAGAATGGTCTTTCTGAGGGAATGCTATGGGATTACAAGGATAAAAAAGTTGCAGATTGGTTACTGAATTTTTATGGTATAGACCCTTCATTAACCCCAGCTGTGGTTGGAAATTTTGAGGATCAAGGCTTTGTTACCTCAGAAGCATCCTCTCAGACCGGATTGCCTTTAGGGATTCCTATTCGATATAGAGCTGGAGACCAGCCCAATAATGCTTTGGCATTGAATATACTAAAACCTGGAGAGGTCGCTGCAACTGGTGGAACTTCGGGAGTCTTATTTGCGGTTACAGATAGAGAAAATTCAAAAGAGTATTTCAGAGTCAATCACTTTGCGCATGTAAATTACACAATAGCTAAACCCGTTATTGGGACTTTACTCTGCGTTAACGGTGCGGGTATACAATATAGTTGGTTGAAAAGGATAACTCAAGCAGTAAGCTTTAACGAAATGAATGATTGGGCTTCTGAGATTCCTATAGGTAGCGACGGGCTTACAATTCTTCCCTTTGGAAATGGTGTGGAACGGATGCTGTTTAATAAGACTCCCGGGGCTCGTTTGAGTAACTTAAATTTAAATGTTCATGGAAAAGGACATTTATGCCGAGCTGCCTTGGAAGGAATTGCTTTTTCTTTTGCTTACGGAATGGAAATTATGCGAGAAGATGCCCTGGATATTCAGGTAGTGAGAGCTGGAAATGATAATTTATTTCGCTCTTCTATTTTTTCATCTACTGTTTCTAGTTTATTGGGACAGCCCATAGAAATATATAATACAACAGGTGCTATTGGTGCTGCCAGAGCTGCAGGTATTGAAAACAATTCCATTCAAGATTATTCGGATAGAGTTGCTGCCATTGATCGGGTGTCAGTAGTGCAGCCAGAGAAAACAAATGAAGCCTTTTTTGAAGCTTATCAAAAGTGGAAAGAGGAATTAAAAAATGCTTTAAAAAATCAAAACTAAATTATTGTGATACTAACAGGAGAAAAAGAATTTTATAATGGAATTGGTGCCATTTCCTATGAAGGAAAAACATCAGACAATCCATTAGCGTATAAGTTTTATAATCCAGATCAAATGGTCATGGGGAAATCTATGCGAGAACACTTTAGATTTGCAATTGCCTACTGGCATAGCTTTTGTGGACAAGGTGGCGATCCTTTTGGACCCGGTACGCAACAGTTTCCATGGGATCAGTCCAACGATCCTATCCAGCGCGCCAAAGATAAAGCGGATGCTGCCTTTGAATTTATTACTAAAATGGGGTTCGATTATTTTTGTTTCCATGATATAGATTTAGTAGATGAGGCTGAAACCTTAGCTAAAAACGAAAAACGATTACATCAGATCTCTGAATACATAGCTCAAAAGAAAAAAGCCTCTGGTGTTAAGCTTTTGTGGGGAACTGCAAATTGTTTTTCAAATCCTATTTATATGAACGGTGCTGCCACCAATCCTGATTTTAATGTGGTAGCAAGAGCGGGTGCTCAAATTAAAATGGCACTGGACATTACCATAGAATTGGGAGGTGAAAATTATGTTTTTTGGGGAGGTCGTGAAGGCTATATGTCACTGCTAAATACCGATATGGGGAGAGAGTTGGATCATATGGCTCAAATGTTAACTATGGCAAGAGATTATGCAAGAGGACAAGGATTTAAAGGAAGCTTTTTTATCGAGCCTAAACCCATGGAACCAATGAAGCATCAGTATGATTTTGATGCAGCAACTGCGATCGGATTTTTGAGAGAACATAATTTAGACAAAGATTTCAAACTTAATATTGAAGTAAACCATGCGACCTTGGCGCAACATACTTTTGAACATGAATTGGCTGTTGCAGCAAATGCTGGCATGTTGGGAAGTGTGGATGCGAATAGAGGTGACAATCAAAACGGTTGGGACACAGATCAATTTCCAGTAAATCTTTATGAAGTTACTGAAGCGATGCTTGTCTTCCTCCAAGCGGGTGGACTTCAAGGAGGAGGAATTAATTTTGATGCAAAAATCCGAAGAAATTCTACCGACTTAGAAGATTTGTTCCATGCTCATATTGGTGGAGCAGATATTTTCGCTAGGGCCCTGTTGGTCGCAGAAAAAATCTTAACAGAGTCTCCCTATTCAGCAATGAGAGAGGAAAGATATGCTTCCTTCGATTCGACTAAGGGTAAAGCCTTTGAAGCTGGAAAATTATCATTGGAAGAAATTGCAAAAATCGCACTCAATGGTGAGGATCCAAAAAGAATTAGTGGGAAGCAAGAACGTTTTGAAAATATCATTAATCAGTATATTTAAATTACTGCTTAGACTACTATTCATAAGATTTGATAATTAATTTAAAAAAAATGACACTGTGTCATTTTTTTTAGTAGATTCGTATTAAAATCTGATTAAATGAATATTTTAGTTTGTATAAGTAATGTACCAGACACTACTTCAAAAATTAATTTTAAAGATGAAAACAAGTCTTTTGATCCAAGTGGTGTTCAGTTCATTATAAATCCTAATGACGAGTTTGGCTTAACTCGTGCTATCTGGCTTCAGCAAAAAGCCGGAGCAAAAGTTACGGTGGTAACAGTAGGGGATACAGGTTGCGAACCCATCTTAAGAAAATGTTTGGCTATTGGAGCCGATCAGGCGATACGAATTGATGCACTCCCTTCCGATGGTTTTTTTGTTGCAAAACAATTAGCGGCTCTTTGTGAAAAAGAGAATTACGATCTAATTATAACAGGGCGAGAGTCCATTGACTATAATGGAGCAATGGTTGGAGGTATGTTGGCTTCATTTTTGTCGATACCTTATTTGGCAAATTGTGTTCAATTTGAAATGGAGGGGTCAACCGCAACTCTAGAACGAGAAATTGACGGTGGAAAAGAAATCCTAAGCGCAAGTCTCCCCCTTGTATTGGGAGCGCAAAAGGGACTGGTAGAGGAATCGGATTTAATCATCCCTAATATGCGTGGAATTATGCAGGCACGACAGAAGCCCTTAACCGTTGAAATCGCTGTTGAAGTTGATGCTGCAACAACCATACAACATTTTGAAAAACCTCAGGCAAAAGGTCCAGTTAGATTGGTGGATGCGGCAGAGGTAGATACCTTAATAGAATTATTACAAAACGAAGCCAAAGTACTTTAAAACCCATAGATTATGTCAGTAGTTGTTTATGTTGAGTCTCAGAACGGAATAATCAAAAAAGCAGGATTAGAAGTTGCCTCCTATGGGAGAGCCATTGCAAATGCAATACAAACCAATTTAGTAGCAGTTACCTTCAATGTGAATGACGCCTCTATGCTTAATAACCATGGCGTAGATAAAGTGTGTAATATCAACACTACGGGGGATACCTTTTTTAATGTCGATCGATACAGTGCGAGTTTGGCTGCGGTCATAGAAAATGAAACAGCAACCCTTGTTGTAGTTAGCGCTACTGCAAATGGTCGATATTTAGGACCTATTCTTGCGGCAGCTATTAAGGCAGCTTATGTTTCTAATGTGGTGGCATTACCTAGCGCATATGATCCTGTCACAGTAAAACGTTCCTGTTTTACAAATAAAGCTTTTAATGCCTGTGTAAGTAATCAAAGTAAGACGGTAATAAGTCTGTCATCAAATGCCTTTGGTTTGAAAGAGTACACATCAGAGGCGGAATATACTGAAGCAGAATACCTCAATTCAAACTCAACACTCAAAGTAACAGCTACAGATTCAATATCAGACAAAGTTACCATTGCTGATGCAGATATTGTTGTATCGGGAGGTAGAGGTTTAAAAGGGCCAGAAAATTGGCATTTGATTGAGGATTTGGCAAGTGTTTTAGGAGCAGCCACAGCATGTTCTAAACCTGTTTCAGACATGGGTTGGCGTCCACATAGTGAACATGTGGGTCAAACGGGAAAACCCGTAGCTTCCAATTTGTATATAGCAATTGGAGTTTCTGGAGCTATCCAACATTTAGCAGGAATAAACTCCTCTAAAGTAAAGGTTGTCATAAATAACGATCCCGAAGCCCCGTTTTTTAAAGCTGCAGATTATGGAATCGTAGGGGATGCCTTTGAAGTTGTCCCTAAGTTGATTGAAAAACTTAAGGCAATAAAACAGTGATATAAGTAACTTTCCCCAATGATAAACAAAACCGTACATTCCGTTAAAGAAGCTCTCGAGGGTGTTTCCTCTGGTATGACATTGATGTTAGGAGGTTTTGGCTTGTGTGGAATTCCAGAAAATGCAATTTCAGAACTAGTTCGTTTAGGAAGTTCAGACCTAACCTGTATATCCAATAATGCCGGGGTTGATGACTTTGGTTTGGGATTATTATTACAGCAAAAGCAAATAAAAACCATGATAGCCTCTTATGTGGGCGAAAACGCAGAGTTTGAACAGCAAATGTTGTCAGGTGAATTGGAGGTTATTTTAACCCCTCAAGGAACCCTTGCAGAAAAATGTAGGGCAGCACAAGCTGGAATCCCTGCTTTTTTCACTCCAGCAGGTTTTGGTACTGAAGTTGCTACAGGTAAAGAAAATAGATCCTTTCATGGAAAAAACTATGTTATGGAAGAAGCTTATCAAGCTGATTTTGCTTTCGTAAAAGCATGGAAAGGCGATGTAACTGGTAACCTAATTTTTAAGGGAACGGCAAGAAATTTTAATCCATTAATGTGTGGTGCAGCGAAAGTGACCGTGGCCGAGGTTGAGGAGTTAGTGCCGGCAGGAGAATTAGATCCTAATCAGATTCATGTTCCAGGAATTCTCGTAAACCGCATTTTTCAGGGACAAGATTATGAAAAAAGAATTGAGCAGCGAACCTTGCGAAACATCTGAGTCATGGCTTTAGACAAAAAGGACATTGCAAAACGCATTGCTAAGGAATTGAAAGACGGTTTTTATGTGAACTTGGGGATAGGTATTCCAACATTAGTTGCAAATTATGTTCCTAAAGGAATTCAAGTGGAGTTTCAAAGTGAAAATGGTATTTTGGGGATGGGGCCATTTCCTTATGAAGGAGAGGAAGATGCAGATTTAATCAATGCAGGGAAACAAACGATAACAAGTCTCCCTGGAGCTAGCTTTTTTGATTCTGCAATGAGTTTTGGTATGATTCGAGGAAAGCATGTAGACCTCACAATACTAGGGGCAATGGAAGTTTCAGACAAGGGCGATATTGCCAATTGGAAGATCCCAGGAAAATTAGTCAAAGGGATGGGAGGAGCCATGGATCTTGTGGCTTCTGCAGATAATATTATCGTCGCAATGATGCATGTCAATCGAAAAGGAAATTCTAAATTACTTTCAAAATGTACGCTACCACTTACAGGATTGCGATGTGTAAAAAGAATCGTAACCGAGTTGGCAGTCTTGGACATTACCTCTCAAGGATTTTTATTAGTTGAGCGTGCTCCAGGAGTTAGTATACAAGAAATCAAAGAGGCAACAGCTGGAAAACTAGAAATTCCTGCAGTTGTTCCTGAAATGCAATTTTGATCTTTACCAAATTCAGTAAAGTAGTACTAGAAATGTTTTAAATAAATTAGTACTTTTAAACAAATTTTAGTGAAATGATGAATAATTTGAAAATAGTAACCTTATGTGTTACTGTCCTATTTTTTAGTTGCCAAAACAAAGCGAAGAATGCTGAAAACGTTAAGAACGAAGCCACCGAAATGGAGGAAAATCAGTGGCTAGACATGAGCCCTTTAACAAGTTTGAGCGGATGGCATATTTATCAAAATGAGTCGGGTCAAAAAACAGGTTGGACTGTTACCGATGGTGTTTTTACTTACGATTCAGAAAAAGCAGAAGGAGATGGAAATAAAAGTTTAATTTCTGATGAGAAGTTCACCAACTTTGAGATAAAATTCGATTGGAAACTCTCCCCTAATTCCAACAGCGGATTCATGTGGGGTGTTAATGAGAGTACAGATTATGATGCACCTTACGTAACAGGTCCTGAAATTCAAATTATCGATGCAGATATTTATGCAGATGATAAAAAAAATCAAATTCATACTGCGGGTGCCTTATATGATATGATTGCGCCTGATCATGTTATGGCTAAACCAGCTGGCGAATGGAATAGCTACCACATTACAATCAATTACGAAGAGAACAAAGGAACCGTGGTCCACAATGGAATGGAAATTAATCGTTTTCCTTTGTATGGTGAAAAATGGGACGCTATGGTTGCCAAAAGTAAATTCAAAGAAATGTCAGGTTTCGGTAAGTTTAAAGAAGGTCATCTTTGTTTACAAGACCATCCAGGTGTAATTTCGTACAGAAATATAAAAGTAAGAAAACTCTAATTTGAATTCTAAAAAAAATATTTTTCCTTTCTTTATCAGACTGCTTTCAGTAGGATTAGTCATGGTTTTTTTATTGCCTCTTGGATTAAAACTCATTCATAGTTTTGAGTTTCATTCCAATCCAAAAACATGTAAAAATAACAAGACCCATATTCACGAATCCAATACTCATAACGATGCATTGGATTATTTTTTTCAACCCCTAGTTCACGAAGTTGAAGATGTTTTTGAGGCGCATGTTTTTTTCCTTTTAACAGAAGAGAAAAGCAGATACAATCCCTCTTTTAAATCAGTTACGTATAAGCGTTATAGGTCCAGAGCACCCCCGGCATTATTTATTTAAAATAAATGTCAATGACTTTTTCAGTTATTGACCCCATTCATTTTTTTTTAATAAATAATATCGATCCCTTATGGACAATACAATAATTTCTTATACAAAAAATACCCTTTTATTACTTTTTTTAATCTCTGTTTCATCTTGTTCTAAAGACACTCCCGGAGTAGTTAACGAAGAAGAATTAATTACGACTGTTGTACTCAATTTTTCAACTCAAGGCGAACCTGACCAAACGGTGCGTTGGGAAACAGAAGCAGCAAATTCAGCAGAAATTATTCTCAAAGCAAATGCTGAATATGATGTTCAAATTACTTTTTTAGATGAAAGTGATCCTAATGATATTGAGAATATCAATGAAGAAATAATCGAAGAAGCAGATGAACATCAAGTATTTTATGAATTTTCTGGTGTAAGTGTTACTTACGGCCAAGGCAGTTCAGATGCACTTGATAGTAATCAAAATCCTGTTTATATTAATTCCATTTGGAATACAAATGCGGCTAATTCTGGAATCGTTCGTGTTTTTTTAATTCACGAACCCACAACGAAAAGCGCTACAACCAGGGATGGATTTGGAGGTGAAACCGATGTGTCAGTAGATATCCCCATCCGTATCATTGAAGAATGATAAAGAGTTTTTTTAAAATCACAGTTCTAGTATTCTTTTTAAAGGGATTTCCTTTATGGTCACAGAACTGTGATTTTATTCTTAGTGGAACGGTCAAAGATTTGCATGATGGGTCCCCTATTTACGGTGCTATAATACGAATAGAAGGCACCGATAGTTTTGCACAAACACAAGAAAATGGAACTTATGTTTTAAAGGCACTTTGTGCTGGAAGTGTTGTCTTTTTGATAGAGCATGCTGAATGTAATTCAATTCGAAAGAAAGTTTCAATAAATTCAAATACAACCCTTAATTTTGAGTTAGAGCATCATATCAATGCTCTAGAAGAAATAATTATTTCAGATAATCGACTCAAAGGACTTAATGGGAACGCTAAAGAGTCTCGATTGAATGCTGATCAAATCTCACGTTTTAGTAATCAAAGCTTAGCAGATGCACTGACAACTTTGGCAGGAGTGTCTTCATTGAAAACAGGAAACTCAATCGCTAAACCCATGATTCATGGGATGTATGGAAGTCGAGTGGGAATTATTGCAAACGGTATTCGATTGCGAGATCAAGAATGGGGTCCCGATCACGCACCTAATATTGATTTAAACGCTTTTCAAAGTGTGCAGTTAGTTAAAGGTGCTACTGCTTTAAAATATGGGGGAGATACTCCAGGTGGGATTATCGTTTTATCTCCTCATCGATTAATTTTAAGTGACAGTCTTTTTGGACAAACTATTATGAATGCAGCAACCAATGGCTGGGGAGGGAGTATTACCTCAAAATTAATGAAGACCAGCTCAAATGGCTATTACATTAATGGTCAATTGACAGCAAAACGTTTTGGAGATTTAAGTTCACCGCAGTATGTTCTTTCAAATACAGGAATGAGAGAAATGAATATTTCATTCAAATTAGGAAGAAGTAAAATCAGTAAGGGTTGGGAGTTGAATTATTCTCGGTTTCAAAATGAAACGGGGATTTTACGTTCGGCACACATTGGAAATATTCAAGATTTATTAAGAGCGCTCAAAGAGGATAAACCCCTAAGAATTGAACCCTTTACTTATAGGATCAATGCCCCAAAACAGCAAGGCTTACATCAAAATATTCACTTGATTTATTTTAATCAATTCAATGACAAATTAAAATGGAAATGGGATTATAATTATCAAGTAAATACACGAAAAGAATTTGATATAAGAAGAGGGGTTCCTTTGGATGTTCCTGCAATTGATTTAAAGTTACAAACCCACAGTGTGTTGGGAAGTTTACAATGGAAGAAAGGGTTTAATTGGGAAATGGAATGGGGCATAAATGCAATGCTTCAAGATAATTATTCAGATCCAAATACTGGGGTTAAAAGATTGATTCCTGATTATATTAAAACACAATTGGGTAGTTATTTAGTGGGATCTTATAAGCCTTCAAATTCTTTTCATTGGGATTGGGGGGTTCGTCTGGATCGTGTCGGTTGGGATGTACAGAAGTATTATAATGTGTCCGATTGGAAGAGCAGAAACTACAATACTATTTTCCCTCAGTTTGAAGTAAATAATATCGGGAATCAAATTTTAGTAAACCCAGCATTGAATTTTTTAAATTTTGCAGCTCAAACAGGAATTTCGATTGAACTAAGCGAACAATTTAATACTAGTTTTTCTTATGTTTTATCCCAGCGGTCTCCTAATGCATCTGAATTATTTAGCGATGGGCTACATCATTCATTAGCCACTATAGAATTTGGAAGCTTGACTTTAGATAAAGAGAGTTCAAATAAATTTCTTTTCAGTTTAACAAAAACACAAGGCAAACTCAAGGGAGCTATTGAGCCCTATTTTTCAAAAATCAACAATTATATTTTTATTGCTCCCAAAGCACTTCAACAAACCATCAGAGGGGCTTTTCCAGTTTGGCAATATGAAGCAACAGATGCCTTGGTTTGGGGGGTGGATACCGTTTTGGGCTTTGATTTCACAGATCAGTTGAACTTTGATATTAACGCTTCATATACCCATGCTCAGGATATGAAAAATGAGTTGCCTATCATTAATATCCCCCCTTTCAATAGCTCCCAAAGTATTCAATATAGTTCTCCCAAAAAGCGTTTTGACATTAAAGTAATGCATCATTTTACCGCAACACAAAACCGCTTTCCAGATCTCAATTTTAATGTAACAACCTTACAAGAGGATGGTTTAATTGAGCAAGAGGTTGATGTAAGCACTCCTCCTTCAGCCTATCAAAAATTGGATGTATTTTTTTCATTATATTTGGGTAACATTGAAAAATCTAAAACTAGCCTACGATTTATGTTTTACAATATTACCCAAAGCAAATACAGAGACTATTTAAACAGAATGCGTTTTTATGCTGATGAAATAGGACGTAATGTTCAAGTTCAGTTCGTTTTCTCGTATTAATTAGCCATACTATTTTTAAAATGATGCTCCAAACTTTATTATTATGCTATTCTTTTTTTTAGATATGGACTTGAATTTTAGTTTACCTCCACTAACTTTCGAGACCATCATTAACACGCTTCTAGTTCCCTCAGTTTTTTTTTATTATTGGTTTAATTCCAAAATGAAGAGTAACTTTATTTTGTATGCTCTTTTTTTTTCTTGGATGGGGAACCTATTTCTTTTAATCAATTTTAATCCAGAGTTTCAAAAATGGATTGTATCTTCTTTTTGGATATCCAATAGCCTTTTTTTTATTCAATTCATCAATTTTAAAAGGGAGTATTTTTTTAGGGAACATTTATTAGGACTCATTTTTTATTTTTCTTATTTGATTGTTTTTCTTACTCATGTCTTTTCCTCTTTGGGAGAGATGAAACTTCTTGCTCTTGTTCATGGTTTGACCACCGCTGTTTTTGGAAGTTTTACAGTAATGCAATTATTTAAAAAAACGAATACAACTAAACTGATACTTTTTTTAGGTGTATTATTCCTTTCAATTAAAGATGTTATGCTTACTTACAACAAGCGTTTTTTTGAAGAAGAAGTTTTTTCAATTCCCATATCTATCTTTCAATTGTTAGGGCTCTTTTTATTGATTAGAGCTTTTATTAACCTTGAGCGTAGAGAACAAGAGAAATTCTACTTGAGAAAGTATCGGGAGAAATTTGATAAATTAGCATTATGAAAGTGACCCAGACTATTTTTGTTATTCTTTGTTTTTTTTTAATTAAAGCAAATGCGCAAGAAAGACTCCCCGAAATTGAGGGATTTTATGATGATCCTTCTTTAGAGACCCAATTTGCTTTTGTTCAAGAATTACTATATGTAGCTGGTTATGCTCCTGAAGAAATTCAAATCTATCAGACCTTACCTAATTATGCTCATGTGTATCGGGTGAAATTAGATTCTGTAAATGGAGGTTTTATGTTTGTTCGCTGGGATAAAAAAAAGAAAGAACATTTTATAGCGAATAAAATGATAGACCCGGGTTTTTATTACAATCTAAAAGCCGCAAAGGAGGTAATGCGCAAGCAAACAATTAAAGCTAGTTTTTCTGTAGAGGATATTTCATTGCAAGCCTCAGATCAGCAGGAAATATCTCCAACTGATATTACGGAGTTGAGAGAAGATTATGATCTCGAGCAGGCTGAACGAAGGGAAATTGAAAATGAAAAGAAAAAAATATCACTTCAAAAAGCTCAAAGAAAGACGGAAAGAAAGTCCAAGCGTAAAAAAACTAGAGGTTGACGGTTAAAATTGTGCCATCTATTTCAGTGGTATAACAAGTCAGTGAACCGCTACAAGAGTTTGAATATGAATTGTTGTGGTATCCACAAGTAAATTTTGATCCGTCAAAAGACCAGCGATCTCGATTGCCCTGATGAGGACAACTATTATCAAAAGCACGTATTTCATTTGCACTGATTCGAATTAATAAAAGATCTTCGTCTCGATAATTAATCCATCCTCCTACGACTTCAAGATCTAAAAATTGACTACTTGTTAGGTCAATTTGAAGTGGTTCTTTAGGAGTAGCCTGACTCTGACTTCCTGAAGAAGTGGAAGATTCAGGTGTTTCTTCTGTAGAGCACGCTTCGAGTATTGGAATTCCAAATGCCGCTAAAACAATCGGTTTGCATGCAGTTTTTAAAAAGGTTCTTCTGTTTTTCATACTGCTAATTTAAAATGTTTAATTAAATTTGTGAAAAATTAAACAAATTATTTTACAAAATTCAAAAATAAAGTTCTAATTCATGAATAAATTTCACTTCCTCGGTTTTTTATTTTTTATCGCTTTTGCACAGGCACAAAATACAGGAAGCCTTAGTGGACGTATTCTTGATCTTCAAAGCCAACAGCCTCTACCTGGGGCAACACTCCTATTGGAAGGAACAGGAATAGGAGTAGTGACAGACGAAGAGGGTTATTTTACGGTCAATGAAATACCTTACAAGTCCTACAATGTAATTGCAAGTTTTTTGGGTTATGAAAGCGAAACCCTATATAATGTGATAGTAAAGTCGGTGGGTAATCGTCCCCTTCTTTTTGAATTGGAAGAAGTTGTAGAAACTTTAGATGAGGTTGTTATTGTTAGAAGTCCTTTTCGTACCACACGGGATACCCCCTTATCTACTCAAAGTTTCTCAGCTGTTGAAATAGAAACCTATCCTGGAGGAAATAATGATATTACAAAAGTTGTACAAAGTATGCCTGGAATTTCACCTTCAATTGGTGGTTTTAGAAACGATATTATCATACGCGGGGGTGCGCCCAATGAGACCGTATATTACTTAGATGGAATTGAAATTCCAAACATCAATCATTTTAGTACTCAAGGGAGTGCAGGGGGTCCTGTTGGAATGATTAACGTTTCTTTTGTACGTGATGTTACACTCTCCAGTTCTGCCTTTGGTGCCGAATATGATAATCCGCTATCGGGGGTATTAGCCTTTGAACAAAGAGAGGGAAATGCAAATGAATTTGGGGGTAACTTTCGTTTTGGAGCCAGTGAAGCAGGAATAACTTTGGAAGGACCTTTGTTTAGAAAAGATAAGGAGCGTCCAGCCAATACAACTTTTTTATTTTCAGTTAGGCGAAGTTACTTGCAATTCTTATTCGAGCTTATTGGTCTTCCTATTCGTCCTGATTATTGGGATTATCAATGGAAAATTAAACATGAAATTGATAAATATAACTCGTTAACATTTATAGGGATAGGAGCGATCGATGACTTTTCGGTAAAAGCACCCGATGAATTTGATGCCGAACAACAAGCTACTTTAGATCAAGTTCCCATTATTGATCAACGAAGTACAACTGTAGGCTTATCATGGAAGCGAAATTATAAAAACGGTAAAGGGTTTATGATGACTGCATTGAGCACCAATCGTTTGGAGAATGTTTTTTCGCGCTATGAAGATAATACAACCCGGACAGGGACTATTTTCCAAAACGATTCTTATGAATGGGAAACAAAATTACGCTACCAAACCACCTTTTACAGCGATCAATGGAAATGGTCTTCGGGATTTAATATTCAACAATCCAGCTATCAAAACAATACAATTTTTAATTACTATGACATTGCATACAATACTACTTTAGATTTCATTAAATATGGTTTTTTTGTTAAGGGATCACGAAAACTTTTCAATGATCGAATGGATCTTACTTTGGGTCTAAGAACAGACGCAGATAGTTTTTCTACAGGATCTAACTTAATGGATAATTTGTCTCCAAGAATTGCATTTTCGTATGCTCTAACAGAGAATCAACAGTGGAAGTTAAACGCAACTGCAGGGCGCTATTTTAAGATACCAACTTATACAATGCTTGGATTTCAAAACGAGCGATCACTTTTTGTGAATCAGGAGGCTTCTTATGTTAGAAGTGATCATTTTGTAGCCGGTTTAGAATATAATGTTACGCCATCCTCAAGATTTACCTTGGAAGGTTTTGTTAAAAATTATTCAAATTATCCTGTATCCGTTGTAGATGGAGTTTCCTTAGCTAATAAAGGAGGTGGTTTTGAAGTGCTGGGTAACGAAGAAATAGTTTCTGAGGGTACGGGACAGAGTTCTGGATTGGAATTTTTATTTCAGCAAAAACTATCTAATAATTTTTATGGTGTCTTTGCTTACACCTATTTCTTCAGTGAATTTACAGGTTTGGATCAACGTTCCAGACCCTCTGTTTGGGATAGTCGTCATTTGATTTCTTTTACGGGAGGGTATAAATTAAAAAGGAATTGGGAACTAAGTGCCCGCTGGAGGTTTGCTGGAAAAAACCCCTATGTTCCTACAGATCTTGAGGCAAGTTTAGAGGCTTATCCAGAAATTATTTTGGACTATTACCGATTGGGGGAAGTTAAGCTAAATGCATTCAATTTGGCTGATATTAGAATTGATAAAAAGTGGAATTTTGAAAAGCTATCCTTCAATTTCTTTTTTGAAATCCAAAACTTTTTGGGGCAACCCAACCCGACGCCTGAAGAATATGGTCTTAATAGAAATGCCAGTGGTGAAGTTATACTTCCACGCAGTTTAGTTTCTGTCTCTACCGATGAAGGAAATAGTTCTCCCCTGCCTTCTTTTGGTTTTGTACTGTACTTCTAGTCCTTAAAGATCTAAAAGTCCTTCGGGTAATGTTACGGTGATGGTTTTGGCAGTTCGGTCAACATTTACGATAAAATCATCGTGAACTGGAATTAATGCAGTAGCACCCTCTCGATCAATTTCAAAAAGGGCTTGTGCTCCTTGGTCATGAACTGTTTTAATGCTTCCTATTGTTTTACCCTCCTCCAATATTGTAAATCCAATGACTTCATGATAATAAAATTTATTTCCTTCCAAAGGGGGAAGTAGGCTGAGTGGTAAATACAATTCTTTTTTGAGTAAAGTATCTGCTGCTGCTTCATCTCTGACTTCTTCAAAGTCAATACGAAGTAATGAAGATTTATGGAGTTGACATTTGCGAATAAAAAAAGGAACCAATCCTGTGGGTAAATCCACAAAAATTGATTCCAATGTAAGGTAATCTTCAGGAGAGTCACTGTCTATTTTGACAAGTACTTCTCCCTTAAAACTATATTTTCCAACGATGGTACCTAAATAAAAACATGCTTCTTTTTTCATCGTGGAAAAGAAAAGGTTATTATCCCTCTTTTGCTTCGGAAGCTTCATCAGCTTCAGGAGCAGCTGCTTCTTCTTCAGTTGCTGGTGCTGCTTCTTCAGTTGCAGGTGCTTCTTCTTCAGTAGCAGGCGCTTCTTCTACAACTTCTTCAGTTGTTTCAGCGGCAGCCTCCTCGGCAGCAGCAGCTGTTGCAGCGGCTTCTGCTTCTGCTTCTAGAGCAGCAGCATCGGCTAAACGCTTGTCACTTACTGCTTTCTCATCGGCTAAACGCTTTGCTTTGGCATCAGCATCAGCTTGAGTTAAACCGTCTTTCTTCGCTTGGATCTTAGCATCCTTTTCTTCCAACCAAGCGGCTAATTTTTTGTCTGCTTCTTCTTGGGTTAATGCTCCTTTACGAACACCTCCATTTAAATGATGCTTCAACATGACACCTTTATACGATAAAAGGGTACGAGCTGTATCGGTTGGTTGAGCTCCTTTTTCCAACCATGAAACTGCATGATCAATGTGGATATCAACTGTGGCAGGGTTTGAATTTGGATTGTACGTTCCGAGTTTTTCAAGATAACGACCATCTCTCTTTGCTCGTGCATCTGCGGCAACCACCCAATAGAAGGGTTTTCCTTTTTTACCGTGTCTTTGTAGTCTAATTTTTACTGGCATAACATATTAATTTGTGAGGATTCCCGATCCTCTGATTATTAATTCCGGGGTGCAAATATAATTTATTTTTCTTTTATCTGAGTTTAGATACGAATTATTTGTGGGAGCTAAGCTGCTGATTTGATGTATTTCCATCATCTTTAAGTTTGAATGCCAACCTAAGCGCAAGTAAAAGTTGGTGAACGCAATAAAAAAGTGTATTTTTGCGCACTAAAATTTTATCAAAAAATGAACATCAGCAGAACTGATTTAGACGCCCTAAACGCAACAATAAACATTACTTTAGACCGCACTGATTATCGAGAGAAAGTGAACGAAGTATTGGCTAACTATAGAAAAACAGCGAATATTCCTGGATTTAGAAAGGGACATGTTCCGATGGGCATGATCAAAAAGCAATATGAGCAAGCTGTTACTGCAGATGAGGTCAATAAAATTCTTCGTGAACAACTAGATACCTTTATCAAAGAAGAAAAGTTAGACCTTTTAGGAAATCCTCTTCCAAAAGCTCCAGAACAAGAATTAGATTGGTCTGCTGATAGTATGGATTTTGAATTTGAGTTGGGTTTAGCTCCCAAGTTTGACGTAAAGTTGGATATTCTCAAGAAGGTGGTGCGTTATGAAATTGAACCCGATGCTAAAATGCTAAAGGAACAAATGGATTATGTAAGAAAACAATACGGTAAATTAGTATCTCAAAAACATCCTGCCAAGGGTTTTGAGATTACAGCTCAATTCAGAAATGAAGAGCTTGAACTTGAGAAAATGGCTGCAATTACTTTAGAGGACATCAAGGCTAAAAAGGCAGTTAGCGCAATAAAGGAAGCTACTGTTGGAACTGTCCTTACTCTTTCAGGAAAAGGACTTTTTTCTGATGACGCAAAAGCAAAGCAATTACTTTCAATAGACGATGATCAACTTAAAGCTATAGGTAAGGCTGAAATTACTCTTGAAGTTAAAGAAATTAACGAACGTATTCCTGCTGAATTGAATCAGGATTTATTTGACAAACTCTACGAACCCGGAACGGTAACTTCAGAAGCAGAATTGAAAGTTAAAATCAAAGAAGGACTTCAAAAACAATTTGAACCACAAGCAGATCAAAAGTTGTTAAATGATATTACAGAATATTTAGTAGAAAAAACCAAATTCAATTTGCCTGCTGATTTTCTTAAAAGATGGATGCAAACTGCTGGTAAAGAACCGTTAGCCCCTGAGGCTGCTATTGAAGAATTTGATAAGTCAGAGAAAGGAATTCGTTATCAACTCATCGAAGGAAAGATTATTGATGAGCACAAGTTGGAAATGACTTTTGAAGAGTTAAAAGATTTTACAGCCACTTTGGTTCAAAATCAGATGATGCAATACGGACAACAACCGGATCCAACACAAATTGAAGGAATTGTTTCTAATGTGTTGTCAAATCAGGATGAGACCAGAAGAATTTCTGAACAATTGATGAGTAACAAAATGTTGACCTTTTTTAAAGATAATGCGCCTCTTAAAGTTAAAAAAGTTGGTTTTGACGCCTTTATTAAAGAAGCCTACGGAAAAGCTTAATATTTTCATTATTTTTAATTAAAATAAAAAACATGGACTACGGTAAAGAATTTAAAAAATACGCAACCAAACATCACGGGATCAACTCAATGTATTACGATAATATCGTAAGTAGTATGACCCCCTATATCATAGAAGAGCGACAAATGAATGTTGCTCAAATGGATGTTTTTTCAAGATTAATGATGGATCGTATCATGTTTTTAGGAACGGGTATTGATGACAATGTTGCAAATATTATTCAGGCTCAGTTGTTATTTTTACAAAGCACGGATGCGAATCGAGATATTCAGATGTATATCAACTCCCCGGGAGGAAGTGTCTATGCTGGATTGGGGATATATGACACTATGCAATTTATTAGTCCAAATGTAGCGACTATCTGTACAGGTATTGCAGCTTCCATGGGTGCGGTATTGCTATGTGCAGGCCATGAAGGAAAACGATCCGCCTTACCGCATGCTCGAGTGATGATTCATCAGCCCTTAGGTGGCGCACAAGGACAAGCATCCGATATTGAAATTACAACACGAGAGATTTTAAAATTGAAAGACGAATTGTATCAAATTATCTCTAAACATTCTGGACAAAAAATGGAAAAAGTAACACACGATAGTGATCGTGATTACTGGATGAAGGCTGAAGAAGCCAAAACTTACGGAATGGTTGATGAGGTTTTACAAAACTCACCAAAATAAGAACCCATTATTATGAGTAAACCTGATTTAAATTGTTCGTTTTGTGGAAGGCCAAAGCCAGAAACTCAATTACTTATTGCAGGCTTGGATGCTCATATTTGTGATCGCTGTATTGTTCAAGCCCATGGCATTGTTCAAGAGGAAAGTACAGTTGAAAGTTCGGAAGATGTTCAAATTGAACTCAAGCCACCCAAAGAAATTAAATCTTTTTTAGACACCTATATTATTGGACAAGAATCTTCCAAAAGAGTTTTGACGGTAGCGATTTATAATCATTACAAACGCTTGTTGCAGTCGGCTTCTAAAAAGGATGATGATCCTGTTGAAATTCAAAAAAGTAATGTGCTACTTGTTGGACCTACAGGGACGGGAAAGACACTTTTAGCGCAAACCATTTCCCGAATGTTAAAGGTTCCTTTAGCTATTGTTGATGCAACAGTTTTGACCGAAGCAGGCTATGTAGGAGAAGATGTCGAGAGTATCTTGTCTCGCTTACTCCAAGCTGCGGATTATGACGTTGATCGTGCGCAAAAAGGGATAGTCTTTATAGATGAAATTGATAAAATTGCACGTAAAGGCGACAATCCTTCCATTACCAGAGATGTTTCTGGAGAAGGAGTACAACAAGCATTATTAAAGCTTCTAGAAGGCACCGTGGTTAATGTGCCACCGAAAGGAGGACGTAAACATCCCGATCAAAAATTCATTGAAGTTGATACTTCAAACATTCTCTTTATTGCAGGTGGGGCATTTGATGGAATTGATTCACATATTAGTAAGCGTCTCAATCTGCAGGCCATAGGGTATAAAACAGCGCAAGAACAACGAAATGTAGATCAGGAAAATATGTTACAATATATTACCCCCCGTGACATACGTTCCTTTGGGTTGATTCCAGAAATCATTGGGCGTCTCCCGGTATTGACTTACATGAATCCTTTAGATAAGGAGACATTAAGAGAAATTTTAACCAGCCCAAAAAACGCTTTAGTAAAACAGTATGTTCATCTTTTTAAAATGGATGAAATCGAGCTGCAATTTACTTCTGGTGCATTGAATTTTATTGTAGATAAAGCACTACAATATAAGCTTGGGGCAAGAGGATTGCGATCCTTGTGTGAAGCCATTTTAAACGATGCGATGTTCGAATTACCTCAGTCGGAGATCAAGAGTTTAAAGGTCACCAAGCAATATGCCGAGTCCAAACTTTCTAAAATTGAACTTCCCAAACTTAAAATCGTTTCTTAACGATTCATTTCTAGCAGTTCTTCCAATAATTTTCTTGAACTAGAAAGACGTGGTACTTTGTTTTGTCCACCAAGCTTTTTATTTTTTCTATGCCAGTCATAAAAAAGACCTTTTCTTGCTGTGTGTAATTGTAGGTTCTGTAAGGTCATGTTTTTATAGCGTTTCGCTTCATAATCTGAATTTTCATTTTGAATTGCTTGGTCCAAAAGTTTGGAAAAATCCTCAAGGTTTTCAGGGGCTTTATCAAACTCTATAATCCATTCATGTGCTCCTTTTGTTCCCTCCTTCATGAAAATTGGAGCCGCAGTATAATTGGATATAACGCATTGAGTTACTGCGCTTACTCTTGCCAAAGCTTTTTCAGTATTATCAATTATAAGTTCTTCTCCAAAGGCATTGATGTGGTGTTTGGTTCGTCCAGTTACCTGTATACGATAGGGGGAAAGACAAGTAAAACGGACGGTATCTCCAATTTGATAGCGCCACAATCCGGCATTGGTTGTTATGACTAAGGCATAGTTTACTCCCAGTTCAACTTGGGAAAGCGGGATCACCTTGTTTTCATCGGCATTAGAATCCGGTTGAAAAGGGATGAATTCATAAAAGATACCATAGTCTAACATTAACAGAAGTTCATCCGATTTGTTTCGATCTTGAATGCCAAAAAAGCCTTCTGAGGCATTATAAATTTCATAAAACTGGAAATTAGATTTTGGAAAGAGTTTTTCATATGATTTACGATAGGGTTTAAAACTCACCCCCCCATGAAAATAAACTTCTGCATCTGGCCAAACAGCACTAATATTTTTTTGACCTGTTTCTTCTATAACATTTTGTAATAAGACCATCATCCATGAAGGAACCCCAGCTAGGCTAGTGACTTTTTCGGGAATGGATTCTTTTACAATTGCTTTCATTTTGGTTTCCCATTCTGCCATTAAAGAAGTTTTATTGCTGGGTGTACTGCTCAATTCAGCCCAAAAGGGAAGGTTTTGAATGATAATGGCTGAAAGATCTCCAAAGTAGCTGTTATTGTTATTGTACAACTCACTACTTCCTCCCAATCGCAAACATTTTCCATTCAACAATTGAGAGTCTTCATTATTATTAAAATATAAAGAGAGCATGTCTTTTCCCGCTTTATAATGACAATCCTCAAGAGCTTCTGTACTTACGGGTATAAACTTACTTTTGGAATTAGTGGTCCCGCTAGACTTCGCAAACCATTTAATTGGTGTAGGCCAAAATATATTCTGGGTACCTTTACGGCAGCGCTCAATTTGAGATTCAAACGTCTCGTAATTGCTTAATGGTACTTGATTTTTAAAATCAGTATAATTTTTGATGGAATCAAACCCATAACGCATTCCGATTTCGGTCAGGTTTGCTTTACTCAAAAGCTGGTGTAGTAATTCTTCTTGGACCTCATGTGGGTATTTGATGAACAGTTCTATTTGATGGATGCGTTTTTTTAGAATCCAAGAAGCAATTGAGTTAAAGAGGGGTATGGGCATAAAAATATGATTACCTTTCGAAGATAAAAATAATTAATTCTTCTTAAGCAAATGTTTGAAGGTACCTTAAAAAAAATGCAAACGGAATTGGCAGATCCAATCAATTATTTTTTAAACACCAAGGAGGGTTTTCTTCATATGAATCAGTGTTTGGGAAGAATAATACAAATCCAGCATTCAGGATCACAGTGTTTACATTGTAATCAATTACTCCCTATTTTTAGACAAGGCTACTGTAAATCATGTTTTTTTGAGAGTCCAGCTACGGGCGATTGGATTATGCGTCCTGAATTGAGTAAAGCGCATTTGGGAGAAGTCGATCGGGACCTAGAATATGAACAAAAAATGCAGTTACAACCCCATGTAGTATATTTGGCATTGAGTAGTCATTTGAAAGTTGGTGTCACTAGAAAAAGTCAATTACCTACTCGATGGATAGATCAAGGAGCTCACGAGGCTGCTGTATTAATTGAAGTGCCCAATCGCTATTTGGCTGGAGTAGGGGAAGTTGCATTAAAAGCTCATTTTTCTGATAAAACTAATTGGAGAAAAATGTTGCAGCATCAAGCTGAACCAATAGCTTGGGAAGAAGAGCGAATTAAGGCTCTCGATTGCCTTCCTAACGAATTGAAGCCCTACATTAAGGAACACGATTTTTGGGTTCAGAAGTTGCAATTTCCTGTTTTACATTATCCAGAAAAAGTAAGCAGTCTCAACCTCATTAAGACTCCATTGTTTGAGGGAAAATTAACAGGAATTAAAGGGCAGTATTTATTGTTTGAAGATCAAACAGTTTTCAATGTTCGTTCCAATGAGGGACAACGAGTTAAACTGTCGATTGACTAAGAAATATGTTTGTCTGAATCGGCAATTAGGTTTTGCAATTCAACGAATTCCTTTTTGGTTAAATCTCGATATTTTCCAACCCCTACATTAAGCTCAATATTCATGATACGAATTCGCTTTAATTTTACCACCCGATAATCCAAATATTCACACATTCTTCGAATTTGTCGATTTAGGCCTTGGGTGAGGATGATTCTAAATTGATTTTTATGAATTTGCTCTACCACACATTTACGAGTTACCGTATCTAAAATTGGAATTCCATTTGCCATTCGATCAACAAATTCCTGAGTTACGGGTTTGTTAACTGTTACTATATATTCTTTTTCGTGATTATTTCGAGCTCTTAAAATTTTATTGACAATATCTCCATCATTAGTCAAGAGAATCAGACCCTCACTGGGTTTGTCCAGCCTTCCTACAGGAAAGATTCTGGAAGGATAATTAATATAATCAATGATGTTGTCTTTTTCTACTCGTGTATCTGTGGTACAAACAATTCCAACAGGTTTGTTAAAAGCAAGGTAAACATGGCGTTCTTGAAGATCTTCTACCACGATTCCATCAACTTCGATTCGATCTTGAGGAGTTACTTTTTGTCCCATAACAACAGGAGCTCCATTGACTTGAATCCGTCCTTCATCAATCAGTCTATCGGCAGCTCTTCTGGAACAATGTCCAATTTCACTCAGGTATTTATTTAGTCGTATTCCTTCAGATTCTTTTTGCATAAAACTTAGAGTTTGATTTCTTCGTTGGGTTTGAGTTGGAATGTTCTTCTAAAGAGTCCTACAAATAGATACAGAAAAGGAGTATCGAATAAAGCTACCAGTATTTTAAATAGGAATCCGGAAAGGACTAAGCCCCAAAACAAATTCCAATTTAAAATTCCAAAAACACTGAGTAAACCAATGACCATAACGGTATCGATCAATTGAGAACTAAAAGTTGAAAAATTATTCCGTAGCCATAGCATTCTTCCTTGGGTTAAATTTTTCCAAAAATGATAAATTCGAATATCGACCAATTGAGCCAAGAGATAAGCAATCATGGAAGCGAAAACTGCAACGGGTGAAAGAGCAAATACTTGGTTGAAAGTAGTGTCGTCGATAGGCGAATGGTCTAGTGCGGGAACCCAATTGGCAATCAACAGTATTCCCATAGAAAAGAAAGAAGCGAAAATTCCTGCTACTACCACATCATTAGCTTTCTTTTTACCGTAGATTTCTGAAATGAGATCGGTGATTAAAAAAGTAATGGGATAAGGGAGTATTCCAACAGAAAGTTCAAAAAGTTGGTTTCCAAAAATGGAAATATTTACTGGACGCCAATAAAAAAATTTTTGAAAAATCAAATTGGAAACTACAAGGGAGGTAATGAATAAGGCTGCCAAGTAGAGGTATATTTTTTTTGCGAGTTCTTGTTTTTTTGCTGTCATTTTATTCAATACTTAAATCAAAAGGAATAAGCATTTGAATGGAAAGTAAGGGGTTTTTGGGATCGGTATGCTGGAGTTGTTGTCTCAGGTTTTTTGGAACCCAATGCATCCATGTTGTGTTGGATTGAAGCGAGGGGAGTGCTTCTGAGAGAACACTTTCTAAATTTTCTTCAAAATTCGGATAGTCTACAGTATTGTAAACCTCTAAATCAGCAGCCTTTGCAGCTGCAGCGATGGTCTCTTGTAATCCGCCTAAATGATCAACAAGACCAATTTTTTGTGCTTGTTTTCCACTCCAAACTCGCCCTTGAGCGATTTCTTCTACTGCCTCGGGAGTCAATCCTCTTCCATCGATTATACGCTGTTTAAAGTTGGTATAAGTGTTTTCAATACTTTTGATTGTTCTTGCTTTAAACGAATCCGATATGGGTTGAAAAAAGCTGTAACCTAAGGCGTTCTGATGGGTTTCTACGGTCTGAGCATGAATCCCTAGCTTTTTGGTCATCCCACGAATATTGGGTAAAGAGGCGAACACACCAATAGATCCCGTGATGGTTAGCGGATCAGCAAAAATTTGATCTGCACCCGCAGCGATATAATATCCTCCAGAAGCAGCTACATTTCCCATGGAAACAAGGACGGGTTTTTTGGTTTTTAAATTTTCAATTGCTCTCCATAAGAGGTCAGAGGTCAACGCATTTCCTCCAGGAGATTCCACCCGAAGGACAACGGCTTTAATCCATTCATCTTCAGCTAATTCTTGGAGGGTTTCTACAAAAACACCTTGAGCAATCATACTCTCTGTTCCTTCACCATACAGGATAGGTCCCCGGGCGAAAACCACTGCGATTCGATCTGTAATGGAGCTATCATAGGTTGAGGTTGCCCTATTCACTTCTGCAATTGAAGAGCTATTTAGTTCTTGGTCGGATGAAATTTCAAGCTGCATTTTGATTCTTTGATCAAAATCGTCTTCATACACCAGTCCATCGATAAGCTTTTCCTTTATCCCATCTTCGGGGACAACAATACGCTGATTATTGATGATTTCATCTATCGTAATTGGATCTAAATTACGTTCCAATGCAATTTCTTCTCGTACTGTTTCCCAGATGTCATTCAAGAGCGTTTTGATTTGATAGCGGTTATTGGAACTCATTTCGTTTTCTAAATAGGGCTCTACAGCACTCTTGTATTTTCCGTGTCGAATGACTTCCATTTTAATTCCATACTCATCTTGAAAGTCTTTGTAATATAAAACTTCGGAAGCCAATCCTTTGAATTCTAATATACCTACAGGGTTGAGGAAAATAGAATCCGAAACGGAAGCCAGGTAATATCCTTTTTGAGAAAAGATATCACCGTATGCATAGATGAATTTTCCACTTTTTTTGAAGTGCTTTAATGCATTTCTGATGCTTCTTGTTTGCGCCCAACCTGCATCCATAAAATCAGTGCGTAATCGGATTCCCTCTATATTGTTGTTTGTACTCGCTTTATCAATTGCTGAAATAATTTCTGGCAGGCCTAAAACCTCTTCATCAATTCCCAAAAAACGTTGGAACTCGTCAAAACTGGGCGTACGATCAACTATGGGAATGTTTAAATCAAGTTCAAGTACACTATTTTGTCTTACAGTGGTGCCTCCTGATGGAGAATTGATCAGACTAGCAATTCCAGAGATGAGAAGTAGTAGGATGACCAAAAAAAGAACCAAGGCTGTGAGGGTTCCTAAAATGGAGGCAAAAAAACTTTTTAGAAAATTCATGTTATAACTTTTGGTTCTGCAAATATAGGGTTTTGTAGCTTTGTACCAGAGTTCACACTATGACCAAAAAGCAACACATTTTTATTTCACTAGGCAGCAATCAAGGTGATCGATTGGATTATTTGATACGGGCTCTCTGTCTTTTGGAAGGGCACGATATAGGAATTTCATCACTATCTCGGATTTATGAAACACCTCCGTGGGGTTTTGAAAGTACCCCTTTTTATAATGCTTGTGCAGGATTACAAACCGATTTGTCTCCTTATGATTTAATGGAGGTACTCTTGAAGGTTGAAGAACGTCTGGGACGTTCACGTGCTAAAGCAAATGGATATGCACCACGGACTATTGATTTGGATTTGCTTGGCTATGAAGATCTAATTTTATCCACAGAGAATTTAACGCTTCCTCACCCAAGATTGGAATTGAGAAATTTTGTTTTATATCCTCTAGAAGAGATTGCCAAAACATGGATGCACCCCCTTTTGCAAAAAACCAGTTCTGAATTAAAACAACAGTCTATTGATTCGGCTATTTGCAAACCCTTCCCTTTTTCATTTTGGTCTCCTCCTATTTTTGAGCATTACCCCTATACGGTAATTGAAGGGAATATTGGGGTGGGAAAATCAACCCTAGCCAAAAAAATGGGAGAGCAATATCAAGCAGCGCTTCTTTTAGAAGCATTTGTTGATAATCCTTATTTAGCGCCTTTTTATCAAGATCCCAAAAAATATGCTTTGCCGGTTGAAACCTTTTTTTTAAAAGATAGGGTCGATCAAGCGGCGGAATTTTGGAAGAATAATCCCAACAGAGTGGTTTCGGATTATTTTTTAAATAAATCTCTTGTTTTTGCGGCTCAGAATTTAAAAGCAGATGATTTTAAAGTCTATCAAGAAGCTTTTTTAAGAGTTGTTAGCTCACAAAAACAGCCCTCTCTTTTGGTTTATCTTTATGCGGATGTTTCTCATTTACTGAAACAAATTAAGAAACGTGGGCGAAGCTATGAGCAAGATATTCAGGAAGAGTATTTGATGAAAATTGGGCAAGGATATGACCATTTAATTCAAACGGATTTTCCTTTTCCTATCCTAAGTTTGGCCGTAGATGATTTGAATTTTGAATCGGATGAAGTTGCTTTTCAACGAATTCTCAGAAAAATTTATAAAACTACATTTTTGTAAAATAATCCCAAACCACTATCCCAGTTGCCACGCTAATATTCAATGAGTGTTTTGTTCCAAACTGTGGAATTTCTAGGGCTTGCCCACAGGCATTCACCACTTCTTGAGACACACCACGAACTTCATTACCTAAAACAAAAGCATGTTTGATGTTTTTTTCAGGTGAAAAGTCGTCTAGAAAAATAGCTTTTTCAGTTTGCTCTATTGCCCAAACAGAGGTTTCTTCTTTTAAAAGTTTTTGTACAATCTCAAGGGTATTCTCAACATATTCCCACGCTACATTATCAGTAGCTCCCAAAGCAGTTTTGTGAATGTCCTTGTGAGGGGGAGTAGCCGTTATTCCACAGAGATAGATTTTTTCAATCAAAAAGGCATCTGCGGTTCGGAATACGGATCCAATATTGTTGAGGCTTCTAATATTATCTAAAATCAGAATTAAGGGTGTTTTCTCAGCATGCTTAAAATCAGCTACTGTTTTCCGAATTAGTTCTTCATTCTTTAATTTGCGCATAACTTTTGACAAAAAACAAAAATACAACCTCTTACATTTATAAAGCTATTTGCATCTTTGTTTTTCTGGAAAACAATAATTTTTTAAATACTTTCGTAAAAACGTTCCATTTTGGCTAAAGCAGCAAAAGAAACCCCTTTAATGAAACAATACAACCGGATAAAGGCAAAATATCCGGATGCCTTATTGTTGTTTCGTGTGGGAGATTTTTATGAAACCTTTGGCGCCGATGCAGTAAAAGCTGCAGGAATTTTAGGAATTATTTTAACAAAAAGAGGGGCGGGGAGTACCAGTGAAACAGAATTGGCCGGATTTCCTCATCATTCGTTAAATACCTATTTGCCAAAATTGGTAAAAGCGGGGTGTCGAGTGGCCATTTGTGATCAGTTGGAAGATCCTAAAATGACCAAAACAATTGTCAAAAGGGGGGTTACCGAGTTGATCACCCCCGGTGTATCTCTGCATGATGATGTCTTAGATCAGAAGCAGCACAATTATTTGGCGGCCGTGTTTTTTAATAAAAAATGGGGAGTCTCCTTTTTAGATATTTCTACTGGAGATTTTTGGGTAGCTGAGGGGTCAGTTGAACAAATCGAACAATTATTACAAAGTTTTGCACCCAGTGAAATTTTAGTTCCTAAGCCCACAAAGAAATTATTTCTAGAGCAATATGGTTTACAATACCATTGTTTTTATATGGAAGATTGGGCGTTTGAATTGGGGACAGCTCGTGAAAAACTAACGACTCATTTTCAAACGAACTCTTTAGAAGGATTTGGTGTTCAAAAATATACTGTTGGAATCAGTGCAGCGGGAGCAATATTGCATTATCTCTCAGATGCGCAACACAGAAAATTACAACACATCACTCGTATTTTACCCATTACCCAAGAGGGTTATGTTTGGTTGGATCGTTTTACTCAACGTAATTTAGAACTTTTTCACTCTACTCACCCTGAAGGCATTCCTTTAATTTCCATTTTGGATCACACCCAAACGGCTATGGGGGGGCGCTTGATGCGAAGCTGGTTGGCCTTTCCATTAAAAGAACAGCAGCAAATTGAATCTCGTCATGAAATCGTTCAGGCATTTATTGAGCAGGAAGAAATTTCACAATACACTCAGCAAGCTTTATCCAATATTATTGACATTGAAAGGGTAATGGCTAAAATCGCTACTGAAAAAATTAGTCCCCGAGCCTTGTATCAATTACAAGATTCTTTGAGTGAAGTGGAAGGTTTAAAAAAGCAACTTGAAAAAGGTTCCAACCCCACAATCAAAGCACAGTTAAAAACACTTTCTTCTTGTGCTTCTGTCATTGCTTTAATTCAAGATACGATTCATCCTGAAGCTCCTGTTTTGGTTTCCAAGGGGAAGGTCATCGCCGAAGGATTCTCCTCCGATTTGGATGCCTTAAGAGGTCTGAAGGATCAGTCTCAATCTCGTTTGGATGCTATGTTGGAAAGGGAAACGGAGCGCTCACAAATCCCCTCTTTAAAAATAGCCTTTAACAATGTATTTGGCTATTATATTGAAGTACGAAATACCCATAAGGACAAAGTTCCCAGTGATTGGATTCGCAAGCAAACATTGGTCAATGCTGAACGGTATATTACTGAAGAGCTCAAAACTTTTGAAACTGAAATTCTTCAAGCCGGAGATCGTATTTTGGCTCTGGAGCAGCAGTTGTATGCTGAATTGATTCAGCAATTGCAAAAAGAGTTGGAGGTATTAAAGCAGAATGCACATGCGGTCGCTCAATGGGATGTTTTGAGTTGTTTTGCCAAAACAGCTTTGAAAAATAATTATTGTCGCCCCACCCTCACACAGGGAAACGAATTGGAGCTTCAAGGGGCACGTCATCCTGTGATTGAACAGCAGCTCCCTTTGGGAACTCCCTATATTGCCAATGATTTAAAATTAAATCGAGAGACCCAACAAATCATGATGATTACTGGACCTAATATGTCTGGAAAATCAGCGATTTTAAGGCAAACCGCTTTAATTTCTTTACTAGCCCAGTTGGGGAGTTATGTTCCAGCAACCCAAGCCACTTTGGGCGTTGTAGATAAAATTTTCACAAGAGTGGGAGCCAGTGATAATATCTCGATGGGAGCTTCCACCTTTATGGTGGAAATGAATGAAACGGCATCTATTTTAAATAATATATCCGAACGGAGTTTAGTGCTTTTGGATGAAATAGGAAGAGGGACCAGTACCTATGACGGAATTTCTATTGCGTGGGCTATTGCCGAGTATTTACACGAACATCCCTTTCGACCCAAAGTACTTTTCGCAACCCATTACCATGAGTTGAACGAAATGACACAACGCCACAGTCGGATCAAGAATTTTAACGTTTCCATTAAAGAAACCAATGAAAGTGTGTTGTTTTTACGTAAACTAATCCCAGGCGGGAGTGCCCACAGTTTTGGGATTCATGTCGCCAAAATGGCTGGAATGCCCCAGCATGTTCTTCGTACGGCCCAGGATAAATTGAAAGTTTTGGAAGCTTCCCATGGACTAAAAAAAACGGAAAAAGGGGAGAAAACTACAGCAGAGAATTTACAACTTAGCTTTTTTAATTTAGATGACCCTCTTTTGGAAGCATTGCGAGATGAGATTACCAGTTTGGATATTGACACCCTAACTCCTGTAGAGGCACTCATGCAACTCAATCAAATCAAACGTCGTTTGACTCAAAAATAGGCTGAAATTCAAGGGTAAATCTAATCCACAAAAAGACTCCATTTTTTTTTATTAAAAATGCCCACTTTAATTTAGAAAGAATTAAAATTATTTTACATTTGCAATCCACAATGCGAAAGTAGCTCAGGGGTAGAGCATCACCTTGCCAAGGTGAGGGTCGCGGGTTCAAATCCCGTCTTTCGCTCTGTCGCTTGCTCGAGTGGTGGAATTGGTAGACACGCCGGACTTAAAATCCTGTGCTCTTTTGGGCG
>JAQWJV010000045.1 GCA_029248185.1 Flavobacteriaceae bacterium
TGGATCGCTTGACCTACAGTTGCAATATTTTCTGCTTGGTCGTCTGGGATTTGGATATCAAATTCTTTTTCGAATTCCATGATCAATTCCACTGTGTCTAAGGAGTCGGCTCCTAAGTCATTTGTAAAGCTTGCTTCTGCAACAACTTCATTTTCGTCAACCCCTAGTTTATCTACTATGATTGCCTTTACTCTTGAGGAAATGTCTGACATAATTAATATTCTTTTTAATTAAAGTGTCAACAAAAATATAAAACTTTAGAGGATTACGCTAGATTGCTCTGAAATATTAAGTTTAATTTTGAAATCAAAGTTAGTGTAACTCATCGCATCCCGCAGTTTAGGCTTGTGCTAAGAATAAAAAATGTTGAAAAAGATTATTTTACTCGCATCAGGAAACGGTTCAAATGTGGAAAATATTTGCCGTTTTTTTGAACACGATGATAATATTGGAGTTTTAGGTGTTTTTACCAATAATCCAAAAGCAGGTGTTTTAAAGCGAATAATTCCTTTTGGTGTGAAAGGGATTGTTTTTGATCGAACTAGGTTTACCAATGGAAATCTTCTTCAAGAAATAAAAACTTTAAACCCTGATTTGATTGTGTTGGCAGGATTTTTATGGAAAATCGGACCGGATTGGGTTCAAGCCTTTCCTTCTAAAATCATTAATATACATCCTGCCCTTTTACCAAAATATGGAGGTAAAGGAATGTATGGTCGTCATATACATAAAGCGGTAAAAGAAAATAATGAGCACGAAACAGGGATTACCATTCATTATGTGAATGAAGAGTATGACAAGGGTGATTTTATTTTTCAAACGACGGTTCCCCTCTCTAATCAGGATCAGGAGTCGGATATTGCAAACAAAATTCAGCTTTTGGAACAACAGCATTTTCCAAAAACCATAGCTTCTCTATTATATAAGGATATTGATGAAATCTAAGGGCGTTTATCTTTATACCGATGGATCTTCACTAGGAAATCCGGGTCCAGGCGGTTATGGTCTTCGCCTAGAATGGGAGGGAATGTCTTATGTCAAAGAGTTTTCTCAGGGTTTTGTAAGAACGACTAATAACAGGATGGAGTTGATGGCGGTGATTGTAGGTTTGGAGCTTTTGAAAAAGCAGCCATTGGAGGTTGTTGTTTATTCAGATTCAAAATATGTGATCGATTCCGTGGAGAAGAAATGGGTTTTTGGCTGGGAGAAAAAAGGATTTAAGGATAAAAAGAACAGTGATTTGTGGAAACGATTTCTAATTATCTATAGAAAACACACGGTTCATTTTCAGTGGGTTAAAGGACACAATCAGCATCCTCAAAATGAACGCTGTGATCAATTAGCAGTTGCTGCAGCCAAAGGGAAAAATTTAATTCCTGATGTTGTCTATGAACAGATTGAAAAAGAAACAACGAAAGGATAGAACGATTGTTTATAGTCTTTAATAAATGTTTATCAGAAATCGAAAAAGGAGCTCAGACTTTTTTACTTTTGTTGTATGAATAAAAAACTTTTAGTCGTTGGCACTATGGCTTATGACGCAATCGAAACTCCCTTCGGAAAAACGGGTAAAATATTAGGGGGTTGCGCAACTTATATAGGGCTTGCAGCGTCTCAATTTGATACTCAATGCGGTTTAGTCTCTGTAATAGGAGACGACTTTGAAAAAGGACACATTAAATTATTAAAGGACAAAGGGATGGATTTATCTGGAGTGGTTTCCATTCCTGGAGAAAAAACATTTTTTTGGAGTGGAAAGTATCATAACGATCTAAATTCTAGAACAACATTAGAGACACAACTCAATGTTTTAACCAAATTTAAGCCTATTGTTCCTGATCATTTTAAAGATGCGAGTATTGTCCTTTTAGGAAATTTAGATCCAAATTTACAGCTAGAAGTTTTGAGTCAAATGGAGGAGGAACCAGCTTTAGTCGTACTGGATACAATGAATTTTTGGATTGAAAGTTACAGAGACAAGCTAGACGAGGTGATCGCTAAAGTGGATGTCATCTCAATAAACGACGAAGAAGCAAGAATGATAACCGAGACCCATTCTTTAGTTGAGGCAGCACAAAAATTACATGCTATGGGTCCTGAATATGTGATAATAAAGAAAGGGGAGCATGGTGCTTTACTTTTTCACGATAATAAAATATTTTGTGCTCCTGCATTGCCATTAGAGGAAGTTTTTGATCCAACGGGTGCCGGCGATAGTTTTATTGGAGGATTTGTGGGTCATCTTTCACAATGTGGAAGAATCTCTTTTGAAGAAATGAAAACCGCCACTATAATGGGATCTGCCATGGCTTCTTTTACTGTGCAAAAATTTGGAACCAAATCCTTGGAAGAATTAACTGGGCCATTATTGAAACAACGAATTATTGCCTTTAAATCATTAACAGAGTTTGAAATTGAATTAACATAACATCAAAATTTGCTCATGAGCGACGCTATTAAGCACGAGTGTGGAATTGCCCTGATACAACTAAAAAAACCTTTATCATTTTATAAAGAAAAGTATGGTAGTGCGCTTTATGGAATAAATAAAATGTACCTCTTGATGGAAAAGCAGCACAATAGAGGTCAAGATGGAGCTGGTTTTGCAAGCATTAAATATGATATGTCTCCTGGGCAACGCTATATCAGTAGAGTGCGTTCTGCGGAACAACAACCCATTCAAGATATTTTTAAAACGATCAATGATCGAGTTCAAAAACAAATTGATCTAGATCCAGAATTACTCCTACACCCTGAAAGATTAAAACAAGCCGTTCCATACGTGGGAGAGTTAATGTTAGGGCATGTTCGTTATGGGACTTTTGGAAAGAATAATATAGAAAGTGTGCATCCTTTTTTAAGACAAAATAATTGGATGCACAGAAACTTAATTGTTGCAGGGAATTTTAATTTAACAAATGTTAACGAACTCTTTGATAATCTGGTCGATTTGGGACAACACCCCAAAGAAAAAGCGGATACCATAACTGTCATGGAAAAAATCGGCCATTTCTTAGATGATGCAGTTGCAAAAATCTATAAAAAATTAAAAAAAGAAGGATACACCAAAGCGGAAGCTTCTCCCTTAATAGCAGAGCGATTAAACATAGCTAAAATACTTCGAAAGGCATCCAAAAACTGGGATGGTGGTTATGCAATGGCAGGCTTGTTAGGCCATGGAGATTCCTTTGTGATTCGGGATCCTAACGGAATTAGACCCGCCTATTATTATAGCGATGACGAAATTGTTGTTGTTGCATCAGAACGACCCGTTATCCAAACAGTTTTTAATGTTCCTTTTGAAACCATTAAAGAATTAGAACCTGGACAGGCACTCATTACAAAAAAATCAGGAGAGTCAGATATTTCAACGATTCTTGAGGCAAGAGAGAAAAAAGCATGTTCTTTTGAGCGTATTTATTTTTCTAGAGGTAGTGATGCTGCAATTTATCAGGAGCGTAAAGATTTAGGCTGTGCACTTTTCCCACTTGTACATAAGGCAATTGGCGGAGATCTTGAAAATACTGTTTTTTCATTTATTCCCAATACAGCCGAAACCTCCTTTTATGGAATGATAGGTGCGGTACAGGATCATGTTCGAGAACAGTTTAAGAATGAACTGCATAAAGAAGGAACTCCTAACATCGAAGTGCTTACTAAGATGTTAAGCCAAAAGCCAAGAATCGAGAAGATTGCTATAAAAGACGCTAAGTTAAGAACCTTTATAACAGAAGATTCAGGTAGAGATGATTTGGTTGCGCATGTTTATGATATCACCTATGGTGTTGTAAAAAACACAGATAATCTGGTTATCGTGGATGATAGTATTGTAAGGGGGACAACACTTCAAAAAAGTATTTTACGCATGTTGGATCGATTGGGACCCAAAAAGATTGTTGTGGTTTCAAGTGCACCTCAAATTCGTTATCCTGACTGTTATGGAATTGATATGGCAAGGTTAGAGGAGTTTATTGCTTTTAGGGCTGCTTTAGCATTACATCAAGACGACGGGACTCATGATGCAGTTATCCAATCGGTTTATGAAAATTGCTTACAAAGTAAATTAGATAAGGTGGTTTCTCCTCCTAATTTTGTGAAAGCCATTTATGATCCTTACACGGATGAAGAAATATCAGAGAAAATTGCTCAGATTCTAAGAAATGAGAGTATAAAAGCTGATATTAAAGTAATTTTCCAGAAAGTTAGTGGATTACACAAAGCCTGTCCCGATAATCTAGGGGATTGGTATTTTACGGGGGATTACCCTACTGCTGGTGGGAGTAGAGTGGTAAATCAAGCCTTTATCAATTTTGTCAATAAAAACAAAGAAAGGGCATATTAATCGATTTATCGATAATTACCGCATTTAAACGAATTAATACCTTGTGGAGTTCAAGTTATTTCATCTTTGAAGAACCAGAACATAAGTAGGTTAAGTTCATGGTAAGATTTGGGGCAAAAAGGAGGAATTTATTCCTCCTTTTTATTTTTACACACTTTTGTAAAGCGATTCACACTTTAACCAATAAAAAAACATTTTAACTATAAAATACGTCTTGGATGGAAAGTAAAATTACATTTACCTCACCTGAACATAAGTAGGTTAAGTTCATGGTAAGATTTGGGGCAAAAGGGAGGAATTTATTCCTCCCTTTTATTTTATAATAACCTCAAATTAGGTTACATCCCTTTAGTGTAAAGTTCACTCACCTTATTCCAATCGATTACATTGAAAAACGCTTCAATATAATCAGGGCGTCGATTCTGATAGTTGAGGTAATAAGCGTGTTCCCAAACATCAATTGCTAAAATAGGCGTGCCTCCACAACCTATCCCTGGCATTAATGGATTGTCTTGGTTAGCTGTTCCACAAACCTTTACAGTTCCTCCTGGGTGTACGCATAGCCATGCCCAGCCGGATCCAAATTGAGTTGCAGCAGCTTTGGCAAACGCTGTTTTGAAGTTTTCAAAGGAACCAAAAGCGGTATCAATAGCATCCGCTAAAGCACCAGAAGGAAGACCACCTCCTTGGGGAGACATAATATTCCAAAAAAGTCTGTGGTTATAAAATCCACCACCATTATTACGTACTGCTTTATTGTTGAGATCCAATCCGGAAAGAATTTCTTCTATAGATTGATCTGCCAAAGGCGTGTCCGCAATTGCATTGTTTAGGTTAGTGGTATAACCATTGTGATGCTTGCTGTGATGGATTTCCATCGTACGTGCATCAATATTAGGTTCTAATGCATCATATGCATAGGGTAATGAGGGTAATTCAAAAGCCATAATTTTTATTTTTAAGATTTAGACAAAATTAAAATTTCTTTTTTTAAAAAGAGCTTAACTTTTTAAAAGCCTTACTTTTATTACACTTTTAAATCAATTGAATCACAATAGCTTTCATATCATTAACGCGGCGGCAGGTTCTGGGAAGACCTATACCTTGGTATTGCGTTATTTGATTCAGCTTTTAGGTTCTAAAAACACTAAATCTTATCGAAATCTTTTGGCTTTGACGTTTACTAATAAGGCCGTCAATGAAATGAAAGAAAGGATTTTAGCCACTTTACTTGATTTATCACAAAAGGATAGTAAAGACAAGAACATTGAACAAATTTTGTGTAAAGCATTAAAGATTGACTCTGAAGAATTAGTTCGAAGAGCAGAGTATATGTTGCATCAAATTTTATTTGAATTCGGAAGTTTTGATATCATTACGCTAGATAAATTTACACATAGAATCATTCGAAGTTTTTCAAGAGAACTTCAATTACCCTATGGTTTTGAAGTTGTACTTGATCCTTCAACTCTTCTTGAGGAAGCGGTAACTTCAATAATTGATGAAGTAGGGAATGAAGGATTCCTCACCCACTTATTGACCCAATTCAGTATTGATAAAGTAAGGCAGGAACAAAGTTGGAATATTCAAAAAGATCTGGATGATTTTGCGTCAATTTTATTAAATGAAAATGATCGGTATCCACTAGCTGATCTAAAGAAAAAAACGCAAGCAGAACATAAAGAAGACCGAATCATTCTTCAAAATGAACAAAGAAATGCTGAACATAAAATAGTAAGTATAGCTGAGGAAACTCTTTCATTACTTCAGGAAAATGGACTTCTGACGGATGACTTTATTAGAGGAACCCTCCCCAAGCATTTTCAAAAGGCTAAAAAAGGAGAATATTCTAAATTATACACCAATCAATTAGAACAAGAATTACAAGGAGAAAAGCCCCTTTATAAAAAAGGATTAGATCCATTAAAAAAAGAGCAAATTGAAAAAATTAAGCCCCAATTAATAGAGGCCTACATCAGTATAAAAGAACACGTAGGAATTTTCTTACTTGCAAAGCGAACCTTAAAATCTTTGATTCCTCGAAGTTTACTTCAATTAATTGAGGAACGATTAGACACTCTTCAAAATAAAAAAGAAGTACGTCTTTTAGGAGAGTTTAATAGTAAAATAAGTAAATTGGTTCAAGATGCATCAGCTCCATTTATTTATGAACGTTTGGGAGAACGCTATCAACATTATTTTTTAGATGAATTTCAAGATACTTCACAATTGCAATGGTCCAATTTGGTTCCTTTGATTTCAAATGCATTGGAGAGTGAGTCATTGAGTGGGGAGCAGGGATCGCTTTTGCTTGTGGGAGATCCAAAACAAGCAATTTATCGGTGGAGAGGTGGAGACATTCAGCAGTTTGTAAGTTTACTGAATAAAATCGATAATCCTTTTCAAGTTCAAGCTCAGATTGAAAATTTAGAAATGAATTATCGTTCAGGGGAATCCATAGTTCGATTTAATAACAGCTTTTTTTTATCCCTCTCTGAATGCTTAGATGCACAAGTTTTTAAAGACATATATGGCGCTGGGAGTCAACAAAAAAGCCAAAAAGAAGGGGGTTATGTTTCTATTGAAGCCTTACCAAAAGGAGGGCTAAAAGAGGAGAATAATGCACTATATGTCGCCAAAACTTTGGCAGCTGTAAAACGAGCCCTAGAGGGTCACTACACCGCTGGGGATATTGCTGTTTTGGTTCGCAAACGAGATCAAGCCTCAGCGATAGGGGAAGGATTAACACAACAAGGATATTCTATCCTGTCTTCAGAGGCATTAGTGGTGAAGCATTCCAAAAAAGTTCAATTTGTCTTGGCTATTTTGAGACTTTCTATTGAACCTAATGATGCTGTTCAACATAAACTTATTTTAGATGCTTTTTGGGACTCGTATTCCCTACCTAATTATGAATATCACACTTTTATTAAATCCTTTGTTCACCTCTCCAGCAGTTCTTTTTTTAAAGCGTTGGCTAATGAAATTGAATTTAATTTTTCTTTAAAAAAGAGTGCACAACATTCTATTTTGGATGCCTCAGAATATATAATGGAACAATTTGTGGCTCTATTACCCCCTACGGATCCTTTTTTAAGTGCCTTTTTGGAAGATGTTTTTGAATTTTCTTCAATACAATCTCAGACCATATCAAGCTATTTAAAATATTGGGAGCGACAAGAAGATAAATTGAGAATTGCAAGTCCCGCAGTAGCAAATGCAATACACGTGATGACCATTCATCAAGCCAAAGGTCTTGAATTTCCTGTAGTGATTTTACCTTTTATGGACACAGCTTTAAATCCAAATCTTAAGGACAAAATATGGTTTCCATTTCAGGAGGGGCCCCTTTCATCTGTTCAATGGGGATGGATAACAGCATCTAAAGAAATGGAATTGTATGGTGAGATGGGAAAATCACTATATGCAAAACACGTTTTATCACAACAACTGGATGCAGTAAATGTTTTATATGTTGCCTTGACCCGAGCAAAGGAACAACTCTATATTATTACGCAAGAAAGCACTTCGTTGAGAACTTCTACCTATTCCGATTTATTTAACCGTTTTGTTCTTCAACAGGGTAAAAAACTAGACACTATATCGCCTTTTGAATGGGGTGAATTCAAACGAAACAATATAAAGTTTAAGGGAGTAGAAATTAAAAAAACTCAAGTAAATCAGACTGTTTCAAGCCATTGGAAAAAACGACTTGTTGCAAATAGGACACCAAATGCTAAAACCAGATTAGCACAAATTAAAGGACTCATGGTTCATGAAATTTTATCTAAAGTGATCTATGCTGACATGCTTAATGAGGAGCTAGAAAAAATATTTAATAAGAATAGATTGACGAAAAAAAATCAGAGATCCATAAGCAATACTGTTCAAAAAATTATAGAACATCCCATGTTGTCAAGGTATTTTGAAAGGGATCAATCTGTCTATTGTGAACAGGATGTTTTAGTTCCTTATGGTGAAACGTTAAGGCCTGATAGAGTCAATTTGCTCCCTGATGGAAGTGCTATTGTTATTGATTATAAAACGGGGAAGCCTAAAAAAGCAGATGGTCATCAGATTAATGAATATGCCTTAATTTATAAAGATCTTGGATTTTCACCTGTCGAAAAAGTTTTGGTTTACATCGATGATGAAATCTCTGTTCAAAAAATATAATGAAATAGATTAGGAATTAATTTTTATCTTTAGTGGAGTTTTTATATAACTAAATTTGAATCCCAAATACAACCAAGAACCTAAATTTATGGAACCTACATTATCCTCAAATTCAACATGCAATAAAAAAAACTATGTTCTACTAATTACTTTCGTTTTTTTATTTCATTTAAACATTAATGCTCAAAATGAGAGCAGTCCCTGGCAATTCTTTATCGGTATTAATGCGGTTGACACTTTTCCCACTGGTATCTCGGGTTCAGGTGACCTTTTTGAAGAATTTTTAAATTTTGATCACTGGAATGTTACTCCTTATCCTAGTGTATTGGGTGTTAAAAAATATATAGACGCTGGATTTTCTTTTGGAACACGTTTAAGTGTGAATAAAATTACGGCTTATGGAGATCAAATAGCTTCTGACAATTATTACAATGTAGATGGGGTTATTTCATACAATTTGAGAAATATCATTAAAAGTAAAAGTTTTATGCCTTTTTTAGAAATAGGAGGAGGGTATGCAATTTTTGATGAGCAAGGAGCAGGATATTTTAATTTAGGTGCTGGTATAGAATATTGGCTTGGAAAAAACAAAAAAACAGGAATAATTTTGGAATCATTGTTTAAAAATACAGGTGAAACCTATGGAGTGAAACACTTTCAACATATGTTGGGTGTCGCTTTTCTTTTTCATATGGATAGTGATTTTGATGGAATTTTAGATAAAAAAGATAAATGCCCAGAAATACCAGGACTTGCTATTTTTGATGGCTGTCCAGATACCGATGGTGATGGTGTGCAGGATAATGAAGATGATTGCCCTGAAATCCCAGGATTAGCCCTTTTAAATGGCTGTCCAGATACTGATGGAGATGGTATCCGTGATAGTGAAGATGAATGTCCAGAAATTAAGGGATTACTTGAATTTAATGGATGTCCTGATCGTGATGGAGATGGTATCCGTGATAGTGATGATAAATGCCCTGAGTTATTTGGATTGATTGAAAATGATGGTTGCCCCAAAATGACTGAGCAGGTAAAAGATCGTCTGAAAGAGATAGAGCAATTGATTTTATTCGAAACCAATAAGGATACTTTAACAAAACAATCTTTAATTTCTTTAGATGAAGTTTATTTGATTTTGATTCAATATCCTAATATAAAGGTTGAAATTGAGGGACATACGGACGGTATAGGTGAATTGGATTATAATCAAACACTTTCAGAAAAACGAGCGGCAGCAGTTTTAAGATACTTAACGGAAAAAGGAATCCCTGTTAGTAGACTTAAAAACGCTAGTTATGGAGAAACCCGTCCAATCAGATCGAATCAAACCTCAGAAGGAAGACGTTATAACAGAAGAGTTCAATTTAATTTAGATCAATAAAATTCGATTTATTGTAAGGCTAGCTTAACCCGATTTTTTACATTTAGGGATGCAAACTTTTTTAGACGATGTTGCTAAAATAATTACTGCTTCTCAAGATGAGTTAGATCGGGTTAAGATTATTGTTCCCAGTATTCGATCCATTACTTTTTTAAAAGAAGCCTTAAAAAAGAAAATCACTGTTCCAAAGCTTGCACCTGAGATTATAAGTATCGAAGGTTTTATCAAGGAATTATCAGGTCTTGAGAGAATCTCCAAGTTGGATTTGTTGTATGTTTTTTTTGATGTTTATCTCAATAATACTCCCAAAAAGAAGCAGGATAAGATGGATCAGTTTTTTAACTGGGCACCATCTATAATCCAAGAGTTTAATGATCTTGATTCTCAATTGACTGACCCCAATGCTCTTTTTGATTTTATGGGAGCGATCAATGAAATCGATAAATGGGACCCTGAGGCATCAGAGCGTTTAACCAATAGGCATTTAGATTTTCAAAAAGAGATCCCTAAACTTTATGAATTACTTTACAAACATTTATTGAATCAGCAGCAGGGATATGCGGGTATGCAACTTCGTGAAGCGGTTAGAAATCTTGCCTTTTACACGGAACAGCAACTACCTTTTCATTATTTCGTGGGGTTTAACGCGCTAACAAAAGCAGAGGAAACCATTTTTCAAGAACTTTTGGCAACAGGGAAAGCTGAAGTTTTATGGGATATCGATCAGCAATTTTTCAATGATCCTTTTCAGGGAGCAGGTCACTTTATTCGCCAGTACTATTCAAAGTGGAATGCTTTAAAAGCAAAGCCTAAAGATGCCTTTCCTGAATTATTTGCAGCAGAAAAACAAATTGAAATCATTAGTGTTGGAAAGAATACCACTCAAGCAAAGCTTGCGGTTCAATTAGCATCATCCTTGTTTGAAAAGAACGCTAATGAATCTACTGTAATTGCTCTTGGAGACGAAAGTTTATTGCACCCAACACTTTCAGCGCTACCTCCAAAAGAGTTGCCCTGGAACATTACAATGGGTTATCCATTAAAACGCTCGACTTATGCAGAATTTTTTCATACTCTTTTTAACTTATTGGAGTATGATGAGGATTCTGGATATCCGTTACTTTTGGTAAAGGAGCTTATGCATATCGTCTACATAGACTCTATTTTAGATCAGAAAGGATCAAAAATAAAGGCTATTTTGAAAGACCTTGAACAATCCAACCGTTTGTTTATTGCAAGTAAAACCTTGACTCAAGGGGGTGAAATTCAAAAAATAATATTTAGTCCATTCAAGAATATTTCGATTTTTCTCGAACGAATGATACAGCTAACAAATGCGATTCAGGAATATTATTTAGTAAAGGATGACGATCCACTCCAACTTCATTACAGTGCGTGTTTTAGAGATCTTTGGGAACAAATAGTCAAGCTTCATGAAACAAGACCATTTATGTCAACCCTCAACGATGTTAAAATGGTATTTGATCTACTTTTAGAAAAAGAAACCCTCGATTTTTCTGGAGATGCACTCTCCAAACTTCAAATCATGGGTTTGTTAGAAACACGTTTGTTGGATTTTGACAATGTGATCATAACCCATGTCAATGAAGGAATCATTCCTTTTGGAAAAACCCCCGCTTCTTTGATTCCTTTTGATGTCAAAAAGAAGTTCGAGATGAATACATTTATTGAACAAGATCATCTTTATGCTTATCACTTCTTCAGACTATTACAACGTTCAAAAAAGGTTTATCTATTGTATAACTCTACTCCGGAAGGGCTTTTTTCAGGAGAAAAAAGTAGGTTTTTGATTCAATTAGAATATTTTCAATCTTTAAACCATAAACTAACATTCAAACAAGTAGAACTTTCCGTTGAAAAAGAACCTATCTCTATACAGCAAGCTTATAAAACAAATGCGGTTCTAGAGCAGTTAGATTCAATAGCCGAAGAAGGATTTTCTCCCTCTTCTTTGACGCAATACATTCGAAATCCCTACCAATTTTATGAGGAACGTATGCTTAAAATAAAGCCTTTAAAAACCATAGAAACTAATTTGAGCGCAATGGACAAAGGAACTATTATGCATCAAGTTTTGGAGGTGCTCTACTTACCCTTTTTGAATGTAAGTTTAGTTGAAGATGATTTTAATCAGATGTTAGAACAATTACCCATTGTGCTCAAGCAAAATTTCGATTCTTTATATAAAAACGATGACTTAAGAACAGGAAAGAATTTTATCATTTACAATGTGATAGAGAAAATTTTAAAGTCATTTCTTATTCAGGAACGTTTGTTAGTTTCACAAGGGAATACATTAATAATTAAAGCATTGGAACATGAATTTTCTAACCCAGTTTGGATAGAAAACATACAAAAGCGTATTGTTTTTAAGGGTACTGTAGACCGAATTGATACTTTAAATGGAGTGCTTAGAATTGTAGATTATAAAACAGGAAATGTTACTGGGACAGATCTTGCTTTTAGTGATTGGAATGAAATTATTTCAGACTCCAAGAAAAGTGCCCTTTTTCAGGTCTTACTCTACCATTATATTTTAAAAGCTGAATTTCCAGATCAAGACGGTGTCGCTGGAGTGATTCCTTTAAAAAACTTTGAAAACACTTTTTTAGTAGCTTCAAAAAAAATCAGTTACAATACTAAAGAACCACTTTTAATGAATACTGAAGCTTATGATGCATTTGAGCATGAGTTGTTTAAGCTCATTAGCCAAATTTATGATCCATCTCTTCCGTTTATTTTTAAATAAGAGTAACTCCATCTTACATATTCTCTAACCATAAGGTGTTTTTTGTGTTTTTAGTAAACAGGAAATATTCTTATTTATTATATTTATAAAATACATAGATGAACTTAATCCGTTTATACTAAAGTTTTGAAAAATAGTATAGAACCAAATAATTATGGCCACTAAAGACGATTTTAATAAAATAGACACGAATAAAGACGGATTTATTTCTGAGGAAGAATATGCGAATGCAAGAAAAACAGCAGGAATTGAAAAAGAAAATTTAAATTGGTTTATACGCCTTATTACGCTTGGAGATCGTTTTAATATTAAAGATTTCTTTGATAGGTTTAAAAAATCAATTGTTGAGTTTGTCATTCTCGTTTTTGGTGTAACCGTATCTTTTGGAATAGAACAGCAAGGCGGAGTCTCTGATAATCGTTCAGACGGGATTGAAAACTTATCCAATTTAAGAGAGGAGATCGATCAAATTATTCTCTACACCGATGAGTATACTGAGAACTTAAATTGGATTGTCAACTTCTACACCAAACAATACGAGAAATGGGAGAAGGAGGATGAAAATGTTTTTATTGACTTCATGGAAGATGAAGAAGAGCCTGATGGAAAATATTACTTTGCTCCAATGAGTTTGTACGTAAATCGAAACCCATTTAATCCAGAGAGAGTCATTTTTGATGCCATAAAATTAGATGGAACTTTTAGGCTTTTACCTAAAGAGGTTGGTTTGGAAATGACCAAAATATACGATGGGGTGGAACTTGGCTATTTAATTGAAAATACGGGTAAAATAGAAGAACGTCTTGTAAACCAATTTAAAGACAGGGTTGCCAATAAGTGGGTGTATGACTTACCTTTTGTAGATATTGATGCTCCGGAATTTTGGATTGAAAACAGAACCTACATTCAAAAGGATAAATTCATGAAATACATTTTATATCAACGTTTGGATTTATGGCAATATCAAGTTTTTGATCAACTGGATAATTACAAGTCAAAGTTAGTTGAAAGCACAAAAATACTGGATTCTGTTATTGCAGTAAGAAATAGCGAATATGAATTTATTTGGTGGGTTTTAAATCCTAAAGATTAGCCTCACATATTAATTCAGAAACCAACTTCCCAGAGATTAGTGCTGGTGGAACGCCAGGCCCTGGAACCGTAAGTTGTCCAGTGAAAAATAAATTTGCTACTTTTTTACTTTTCAATTTAGGTCTTAAAAACGCAGTTTGGAATAGTGTATTGGCCAATCCGTAGGCATTCCCTTTATAAGAATTATATTCCTCAATAAAATCATTGACACAAAACGACTCACAAAAAAGCATCTCTTTTTTTAGGGATTGATCGGTTAGTTTTTCTAGACGATTGAGCACTATATTTAAATACTTTTCCCGAAGCTCTGGCGTGTCTTCAATGCCTGGAGCAATGGGAATTAATAGAAAGCAAGCTTCTTTCCCTTCAGGAGCCATGATAGGATCAGAAACGGAAGGAAAATTAGCATAAAATAAAGGATTTTTTGGCCATTCGGGTTGATCATAAATCACACGTGCATGTTCGTCAAAATCGACATCAAAAAAGAGGGTATGATGTGCAAGATTTTCCACCTTTTTATCTAACCCAATATAGAAGAGAAGTGAGGAAGGGGCAAATACTTTCTTGTCCCAGTAGGCTTCACTATAGGCTCTGTATTTGGGTTCTAAAAGTGTTTCTGAATGATGATAATCAGCACCTGAGAGAACAACATCAGCCTTGATTTGTTCTCCTTTGATTTGGATTCCAGTAGCTGTTCCTGTGGCATCGACCGTTATTTTTTCAATGGGAGACTGCGTATGAAAAGTAACGCCCTGTGATTCGGCCAATGAAACCATGGCTTCCACAATACTATACATTCCATTTTCAGGATGCCATGTTCCCATACCGAAGTCAGCAAAATTCATAAAGTTGTAAAAAGAAGGTGTATTTGAAGGTTTTGCTCCTAAAAATAACACTGGAAATTGAAGAATTTGTCTGAGTTTAGGACTTTTGAAATCCTTGTATACATCCTTTTTTATATTACTTAAAAAATAGTTTACTTTTTTAATAGTTGTTGGTGTTACCAGTTCTAGTGGAGATAAACCTGGACGATAAACTAAATCTTTAATTGCGATTTCATAATTTTCCTTGGCACTAGCAATAAACTGTTTCAGTTTTTCACTACTTCCTTTCTCTTCCTCTTCAAAAACGGTGTAAATTTTATCTAGGGAATCTCCAATGGAAATTATTTCATTTTCTCCAAATACAACTTGATAACCTGGGTCTAATCGGTTCAGTTTATAAAAGTCTTGAGTGCTTTTGCCAAAATCGTTAAAAAAAGATTCAAATACATCAGGCATCCAATACCAAGAAGGACCCATATCAAAGGTAAAGCCGTCTTTTTTTAGCTGTCTTGCCCGACCGCCCAAGGTCTGATTTTTTTCATAAACATGCACATCAAAGCTTTTTTTGGCAAGGTATGATGCTGCAGAAAGGGAGGAAAATCCTGAGCCTATAATTACAATCTTTTTTTTCATAATCTGACAAAGGTATTACAAAAGCAATGCGTGGAAAAGGATATCTGAATTGAAAATTGAAAAGGGTTTACGAAATTACTCTCTTACTGCCCAAGAAATGCCTCTTAACATTATTTTCCAGGCTTCGGGGATTTCAAAAATATCCTCTGAATGTCCCAAAGAAGAATAAAACACACGTCCTTTTCCATACGATTTAGTCCAAACGACTGGAATTTCAATGCCTTCTATCCAAGAATCATGTGCTCCAGAAAAGCGAGTAGTTGCTAGTATTTCTATTGCTGGATCAATGTGCATATAGTACTGCTCACTGTGTAAGGAAAAATCATTGATTCCTTCTGTGATCTTGTGTTTAGGGGACGAAATTTCAACGGTGTAATCAACCTGACCTCCGGGGTGTTTAACAAATTGCCCCCCCACCATATATTGATATTCAGTGTCATTTCTGAAACTATCTCCCAATCCTCCATGACATCCAGCAAGACCGACACCGTTTTTAATTGCTGTTTGCAAGGCTTTGGATTCTAGATTTTTGATCGTACTCATGGTGATGTGTTGAATAATTAAGTCGACTTGATTCATCACAGTTTTATCAAGATAAATTTCAGTTGATTGAGAGAGTGTAACATGGGCTTTTTGTTTTTCCAACCAAGACGCTATTTTTGTTGCGAAAACTTCTGGCTGATGACCGCTCCATCCACCATAAACAATCAAAACGTTTTTATTTTCAAGTTGATAAGTCTCATTTTGAGCACTTAAAATGAGAGTAAATAACAAACAGTACAGGAGTGAAATTCGTGTCAAGTTTTTTTAATTTTACTGGATTTTATCGAAAGATATAAATTTAATGGTTCTCTTTCGAACTATTAATTTCGGAAACAAAAGAAGCGCTAATAATTCCCGTGGGGATGGCCACTACTCCAATGCCAATTAAGGAAATAATAGAAGCAAAAACTTTTCCCCAAACAGTAATTGGAACAATATCTCCATATCCAACAGTTGCAAGTGAAACGGTTGCCCACCAAATCGAAGCAGTTATACTTGAAAATATTTCAGGTTGTGCGTCATGCTCCAGGAAATAAATGGCCGATGCAGAAAAAAGGATGGTTAGCAATGAAAGAAATAGGGTAAAGTATAATTCGCTTTTTACTTCACCAATGGCTTTGGTAAATAATTTCAAAGATTTACTTCCTCTCCCCAATTTAAAAATTCTTGAAAGGCGGAATAATCGAAGAATTCTGAAAAATCTACCATCAAGCAGTACAAACTTTTTAATGTAAAAAGGAAGTATTGAGATTAAATCGATGATTCCAAAAAAGCTAAAGACATATTTTTTGACACCTGTCCACCGTTCTTCTTTGTAGTTGATATATATTCTAAAAAGATATTCAAATGAAAAAATGGATATCGAGATTAATTCAAAATATTGGAAGAAGACACTAAATTGGAGTTGGATTGATTCATGAGATTCCAGGATCATTGCCAGAATATTCAGGACAATTAAGGTGTAAATAAAAGTGTCAAAATGTTTGAACTTTTTCATAAAATGTTTAATTAAATTTTTATTTACTAAATTATTAAAAAAATACTAATGCGACATAAAATATATACAACACATTTTCAATTAGTTACAATATAAAATTATGCGGATTCATTTTTTTTTTAAGAATCTCCAAAAAAAAACTTCAACAAAAACATAATCTGTATAACTTTTTTTACATATCTTTAAACAAGTTTAAATTCAATTTGGTTTCAAACGTCTCTGTAGATTACTTCCATAAGTTAAGTTCTAAAATCTAAACAGAGACGTTTTCTTTTTTCCTTCTACTACTTTACTTTAAAAACTGTTACATTAGTAATTCAACTATAATAACTTGATTTTTATGCACCCTATCACCACAGTTACTTTTTTTACATTTACAAAGAATAAATTTTGGGGATTTAAACAAATGGGAATTGCACCTTTTTTAATAGGGAATGTTAAAGGATTAACTTTTTTTAAGTTTTTAGGGACCGGTGGTGGAAGTGGTTTCAGTCTTTGGCCTGATTTCTCTACTTACGCTTTTTTGGGTGTTTGGGAGCAAAAAGCTGATTATGAAAATTTTATTCATCAAAATTCGATTTATTTAGCGTACCAAAAAAAAGCGAATTCAAAGCGTAATTTGATTTTAACCCCTGTAAAAAGTCATGGTAAATGGAGTGGAGTCAACCCATTTCAACAAGAAGTGGCGATCAAACAACAGCAGAATTTAAGTCTCAAAGCGGTTGTAATTACACGAGCGACATTACGTTGGTCAAGATTATTCTCTTTTTGGCGTGCTGTTCCAGCGGCCAGTAAAGCCATCCAAAGTGCCAATGGAGTTCACTATTTTAAGGGGATAGGGGAATGGCCTTTTATTCAGCAAGCCACATTGAGTATTTGGGATAATTTTGAAGCCGTAAATTCTTTTGCATACAAGGGTAAAAAACATGCTGAGATTGTTAAAAAAACGAGACAAAAAAAGTGGTATAAAGAGGATTTATTCTCACGTTTTTATTTGATTTCTGACAAAACATTTTCCTTAAAAAAATGAAAAAAGCAATTATTATTGGTTCAGGAGTTGCTGGGTTAGCTACCAGTATTCGTCTTGCCTTGAAAGGGTATAAAACACATGTATTTGAGATCAATCCTTATCCAGGGGGGAAGCTTTCTGCTTTTGAATTGGAAGGATATCGATTTGACGCAGGACCGTCATTATTTACCATGCCACAGTTTGTCACAGAACTGTTTGACCTTGCAGGGGAAGATTATAGAGTACATTTTAACTACCATAAAAAAAAGGTTGCTTGTAATTATTTCTGGTCTGATCATACAAGCTTCAGTGCTTATTCAGATAAAAATAATTTTTTAAAAGAGATTGAAGATACATTTGGGGAGCCTCAAGAAAGGGTTGATAAATACCTCAAAAAGGCAAAAAAGAAATACGATCTTACAGCTTCTTTATTTCTTCAGCATTCTCTGCATAAACTCAAAACCTACTTGTCACAGGATACTGTAAAGGCGATACTCCAGCTTCCTGTTTTTGAACTTCATAAGACATTACACCAAGCCAATAGCCAAGCATTTTCGTCCTCAAAATTGATTCAACTTTTTGATCGATATGCCACCTACAATGGCTCAGACCCTTACCAAACCTCTGGAATGATGACACTTATTCAACATTTGGAGGGAACCTATGGGACTTTTGTTCCGGAAGGGGGAATGGTTTCAATTACCAAAGCACTCTATGAGTTGGCCCTTAGATCGGGGGTTACTTTTGATTTTCAAACGGCTGTAGATGAAATAATTACTGAGCAAAATACGACCAAAGGAGTTCGTGTCAAAAATTCGTTTTTTGATGCTGATATTGTGGTATCTAATGCGGATGTCTACCCTACCTACAAAAAATTACTTCCCTCCCAAAAATTTCCAAAAAAGCAGCTTCAACAAGAACGCTCAAGTTCTGCGGTTATTTTCTATTGGGGTATACAGCATCGTTTTAAAGAACTTGAATTGCACAACATCTTTTTTTCAGACGATTATAAGGAAGAGTTTAACGCGATTTTCAATAAGCAAACCGTTTCAGATGACCCTACAATTTATGTAAATATCACTTCAAAAGACATTCCAGGAGATGCCCCTGAAGGATGCGAGAACTGGTTTGTAATGATAAACACACCTGCTGACAGAGGGCAAGATTGGGAAGTAATAGTGAACCAATTACGTACTTTTATTCTTTCCAAATTATCTAACAAGCTTGGGGTTGATCTTGCGCCACTGATAGTCTGTGAATCCTTGCTAACTCCGCCATTGATTGAATCCAAAACACAGTCTCATCTGGGTGCATTATATGGCTCGTCTAGTAATGATTCTATGGCTGCTTTTTTAAGGCACCCTAATTTTTCAAATCACTTAAAAAACCTTTATTTTTGTGGGGGAAGCGTACATCCCGGGGGAGGGATTCCATTGTGTTTACTCTCAGCCAAAATAGTAGATGAACTGATACCTGAGGCATAAAATGAATCGTCTTTCTCTTTTAACAAAACAAAATATAGCCATTGGATTAATTTGGTTATTTCATGTATCAGGGATTATGGGCATCATTTATAGCGATGCAACTTGGTTTGTAAAAGCAACACCCCTGAATCTACTGCTTAGTTTTGCATTGTTGTTAATCAATACCCACCTTAACAGGAAAACACTTTTGATGCTTTTACTTTGCTTTGTTGTGGGGATGACTGCAGAAATTATTGGTGTGAAATTTGGTTTTCTTTTTGGAAATTATGCCTACGGGGATGCATTAGGATATAAAGTACTTGACGTCCCTTTAATGATTGGAGTAAACTGGTGCATTTTAGTCTTTATTACTGGTTTTATCGCCCAATTTTTTTCTAACAACTTATGGCTAAGAGTTCTTATAGGTGTGAGTTTAATGTTGTTCTTAGATTTGGTAATGGAACCTATTGCTCCTAAACTTGATTTTTGGACTTTTGAGGGAGGATGAGCCTCCTTCCATAATTATTTTGGATGGACCATTGTAGCCCTTCCCCTTCAGTGGGTTTTTCACAAATCGAGCATCAAAATAGCAGGACCTTATCCCATTCACTTATATTTACTTCAATTCTTATTTTTCTTGATACTTTTGTTGAAAATGAACACCTCTGGATTATAAACTACTTACAATGACGAAAAAGGCAACATACTTTATTTTACTCTTATGTATTTCTTTTTCCTGCAAAAATAAACTAACGCTAGAACAGACTGTATCCTCAACTACTATTGATGTTCAGGCGGAAGAGCAGATCCCTAAATTTTCTTTAAATGACTATCCAACTGCGTATTTGCAAGAAGAAGGGCTTGAGGATTGGGAGGATTTTGAAAAATTATATCAATCCATGGCAAGGCTATCGGAATTGAATTTTGAGGATGTAGAAGTTGATTTATTGGCTTTAACAACTAGAGTTAAAAATATTTCGAAAAAACAATTCCCTGGTTCACTAGATGTTCCTCAGCTCAGAAGTCGTTTAAAAGTAATGGAAATGCAAGTTTTAAAATCAAGATACTTTACTAGACATTACAAAAAAGACTCTTTGGTTCCTTCTATCGAAAAGGTGTATGAAGCTTACAATGCATTTCTTTCTAGGATGTTGAGTTTGAAAGAAGAATCAGCCGCTGTTTCTTCCGAAACGGTTGAGGTAGATTAATACCGAGAATCAATTTCTTTCTTTGTGGGATAATTTGATACTAGAATTTCATTTTTTTCAGCTGCTTCCAAGAGCCTATCGAGATTGTTTTTAAATTTTGTAGTATCACAATCAATTTTACCAATGGCTTGATAGATTTCAATCAATATGGTATCTGCTTCTAAACATTTTTCAAGTGCAGTCGCTTTTAGTGTATCTATAGAAGATATTAACAACTGATTGAAATTAAAACCACTAACCACTAAATCGTCATAGGACACGCCAAGGTTTTGGATTTCATTAAGTGCTTCTTGAAAATAACGATTTCTTAAAAGGGCCTCTTGATTTAAATACCGTTTTTCCTCAGGAGAGTTAGCATGGTCTGCAGCCTTTAAATATCCTAGTTTTGCATTTTTTAAATGCGTTAGAAGCTTTTCGAGTTGAGCGATATATTGGTTTTGTTTCCCCATCTTGATTTGATACATTTAAGATAGGTAAATGTGTAATTGATTTGAAAGGGAACTCCTCTTTTATATTAACAGATTATTGACAATATAGTCGAAAGTTGTTTCTGCAACGATTTTTTCTCCTTTGATGATTCTAACTGTAGTTTCTCCTTTTTCAAATTCGGGTTTAGGGAATTTTAGCTTTTTAGCAATAAAACTATAATACGCTCTTCTGCTGGGATGGTGGGGTGAAACTAGATTATAAATTCCATTTCTTTTGGTTTGTTCTAAAAGTCCAGAAATTCCATTGATTGCATCAATCTGATGAACAAAATTGATACTCCCATTGGGATTTGAAATTTTTCTATTCTGTAAATGAATAATTGGGTTTCTGTTTTCGCCAATGAGTCCTCCAAGACGAATAACCACGGAGGGAATGTTACAATTCATGATGATTTGCTCAACCTCATAAAGCGCTTTGGCAGCTTGTGTTTCAGGAACTGGAATTGTATTTTCATCAAAAACACCCCCACTTTTACCATAAACGGAACTACTGCTCAAAAACAGGAGTCGTTGAATCCCTGATTCTTGGATTATATTCAAAAGGGATTTAATTTTAGGTACAAAAGAAGTAGGGTCTTTTTTTCGTTCGGGAGGTATGGAAATAAGTAGCGATTCTAATCCTGAAAAAAAGGAAAGATCGCCTGAAACCTTATTTGGGAGTACCTCTAACTGAAAAGCATTAATCCCATTTTCTTTAAGTAATTGGATTCCCTTTTCACTTCTTCGTGTTCCACGAACTATAAATTCCTTTTGTTGTAAGGCTTTTCCTAAAGGGATTCCTAGCCAACCACATCCTATAATTCCAATTGTTTTCATTGTTTCGAAAATAGGGATATATTTTGAGTCCATAAGTCCCAATAAAAGAGATTCTCTAACTTTTAAAAAAAAAAGAGTATATTCAAGAAACTTCAAAATATTCGATTATGCCTGTAAAAAGCTTTCAAGGAGAAAGGGCTCGCAAAGAGCGAATTACTCCCAGTAAATTAACTGTTTCAGATATTATGACCCATCAGTTAATCGTTTTTAAACCTGAGGATACGATTCATGAAGTTATGGCAGCCTTTATAAAACATAGAATTTCGGGGGGTCCTGTGGTAAATGAGCAAGGAGATTTGGTTGGAGTTATTTCGGAGGCTGATTGTATGAAAGAGATTTCAGATAGCCGCTATTTTAATATGCCTATTTTAGATAAATCAGTATCCTATTTCATGACTAAAAAGGTAGATACAATCGAATCTAACCTGAGTGTTTTTGATGCTGCAGCTTTATTTTCAAAATCAAGTAGAAGGAGATATCCAGTTACAAAAGACAACCGGCTTGTAGGTCAGGTGAGTAGAAAAGATATTGTGATTGCTGCACTTAATATGAAAAGTAATACTTGGCGTTAAGTAAAAATTTCTTTTGCCACTCTGAAAGTATTTGCGTGCGCCTCAATAATAATTTTTATATCCTTAGAATACCCCCCTCCCATACTGCATTGGACAGGAATGTTTCTCTGTTTGCATTGGCCTAATACAAAAGCATCCCTTCTTTTACAGCCTTCCAAAGTCAATCCTAAGCGACCTAATTTATCGGAAGCCAAAACATCTACACCACAGAGATAAAAAACAAAATCAGGTTGAATTTCATTGAATAGAGCAGGAATGATTTTTTTTATTTGAGTTAAATACGTTTCGTCTTCAGTTTTGTCATCGAGGGCCACATCTAAATCACTTTTTTCTTTTCTAAAAGGATAATTTTTGGCACCATGAATGGATAGGGTAAATACAGCTGGATTTTTTTCAAAAATAGCAGCTGTTCCATTCCCTTGGTGGACATCCAAGTCTAGAATGAGTATTCGCTTGGCTTGTTTTGTGTCCAGTAAATATTGGGCAGCAATGGCTTGATCATTCAAAAGGCAAAAAGCTTCCCCGCGATCATAAAAGGCATGGTGCGTACCACCTGCTATATTCATGGCAATACCAGTTTTAAATGCTTTTTCACAGCCCATTAAGGTCCCACCAGCAATCACAAATTCTCTTTCAACGAGTTCTTGGGAAAGTGGAAATCCAATACTTCGCACTTCACTTTTTGATAAGGATAAGGCACACAATCGTTTTACATAATTTTCATTATGAACTCGCAACACGGTTTTTAATGTTGCTGGGATGGGCTCATAAAAATCAGTGGCTTCGCATGTTCCCTCTAGTACGAGTTGCTGGGGGAGTAACTCATATTTTTCCATGGGGAAACGATGATTTTCAGGGAGGGGAAGTCTGTAAATAGGATCGAAAGCAATTGGGATAAATGAAGTCAGTTCCATTTAATGAATTGACACCCCTTTTTTGGCATCTTTGTTTTCAGGATTGACAAAGACAAAGCTACCTTCAGCATTTTCTCCTAGTAAAATCATTCCATTACTTTCTGTTCCTTTTAGTGTTCTAGGATGTAAATTGGTTAACAAGCTTACTTGTTTTCCGATTAAATCATCGGGCTTAAAATCCTGAGCAATACCTGAAACTACCGTACGTTGTTCATCTCCTAAATCAACCGTCAGTTGCAATAACTTTTTTGTTTTATTGACCTTCTCCGCGGCAATTACCGTTGCAACCTTGAGATCTAAAGCTTCAAAATTAGGATACTTGGTAGTTGGTTTTAGGGGAGCAATTTTTAAAGTTTTGATTTTATTTTTAGCCTCACTAGTTTTTAATTTGGAGCGTTGCTGCTCCATTTGTTCGTTTTCAATCTTTTGAAATAGCAAGGAGGCTTCACCGATTTGGTGTCCTGAGTCAATTAGGATTGAGCCACTTGAAACACTTTGCCAATTAAGATTTTTTGAATCAAGTTGCAGCATTTTTTTTAATTTTTTTGCTGTAAAGGGAAGGATGGGTTCACTTAGAATACTCAGACCCGTTGCAATTTGAAGGGCGGTATGCATAATAGTCGCTACTCTTTGAGCATCTGTTTTGATAAGCTTCCAGGGTTCTGCATCTGCTAGATATTTATTTCCTAAACGGGCCAATTGCATCAAAATTTGGCTTGCCTCTCTAAAACGATATTGTTCGATTGCGAGACCCATTTTTTGAGGAAGTAAAGCCATTTCATCAAGAACAGTTTGGTCGACAGGGCTCAAATTTACTGCCTCAGGAACGATACCCCCATAATATTTATGTGTCAGCACCAGGACTCGGTTAATGAAATTTCCATAAATAGCTACCAATTCATTGTTATTTCTTGCTTGAAATTCGTCCCAAGTGAAATCATTGTCTTTGGTTTCCGGAGCATTGGCTGTCAATACATAGCGAAGTACATCTTGCTGCTCAGGAAATTCATCTAAGTATTCATGTAGCCAAACCGCCCAGTTTTTAGAGGTAGAAATTTTTTGTCCTTCTAGGTTTAGAAATTCATTTGCAGGTACATTTTCTGGCAAAATATAATCTCCATTTGCATGAAGAATGATAGGGAAAATGATACAATGAAAGACAATATTATCTTTTCCAATAAAGTGAACCAATTGAGTTTCATCGTCTTTCCAGTAGGGCTCCCAATCTTTTCCATTTTCTTGGGCCCATTCTTTTGTAGAGGAAATATATCCAATGGGAGCATCAAACCATACGTAAAGTACTTTTCCTTCACCATCTTTAACGGGAACAGGTATTCCCCAATCTAAATCACGGGTAACCGCTCTTGGTTGTAAGCCATTGTCTATCCATGATTTAACTTGACCATAAACATTGGGTTTCCAATCTTTTTTATGTCCCTCTAGAATCCATTTTTTAATGAAATCTTCATAGCGATTCAAGGGCAAATACCAATGTTTGGTTGATTTTAAGGAGGGTTTTACTCCGCTAATTGTTGATTTGGGATCAATTAATTCTGTGGCACTAAGACTACTTCCGCAACTTTCACACTGATCTCCATATGCTTCAGGGTGTTGACAAATGGGACAAATACCTGTGACAAAACGATCCGCAAGAAATTGTTGGGCTTCTGCATCAAATAATTGTTCCGATTCTTTTAATTCAAAAACAGACTTAGTGTCTAACTTTTTAAAAATTTCTTGCGCTGTTTCATAATGAACCTTTCTTGAGGTTCTGGAATAATTATCAAAAGCGATTCCAAACTTTTGAAAAGAATCTCTTATTATTTGATCGTATTGATCAATAATTTCTTGGGGTGTTTTTCCTTCTTTTTTTGCTTTTAAGGAAATAGCAACACCGTGTTCATCACTTCCACAAATAAAAAGTACATCTTTGCCTTGGCCGCGAAGGTATCGGGTATAAATATCAGCAGGAACATACACCCCTGCCAGATGGCCTATGTGAATGGGTCCATTGGTATAGGGAAGTGCTGCTGTGACGGTATAGCGTTTTGGCATGATAATCTTTTCAATTTTTGTCAAAAATAAGCAAATATCTCCCTCATTCGGAAGAGAACATCGTATCTTTAATTAGCTCAAATCATTTCTTCATGGCACAACACAACCTCTTTGGTCAAGAAGCTGAACAAAAAGCACTTTCTTTTTTGTTGGATAAAGGTTACATTCTTTTAGAAAAAAACTATCGTTTTGGTAAAGCAGAAATTGATTTACTGATGCAGTATAAGGATACATTGATCTGTGTTGAAGTAAAGGCACGTTCCTCAGAATTTTTTGGGGCACCTGAAAGTTTTATTTCCTCAAAAAAAATTAAACTCTTGGTGGGTGCTGTCAATCACTATATCGAAAAATATGGGATCGATTTTGATGTACGTTTTGATGTCATAGCTTTCACGCTCAACAATCAAAAATGGAATTGTAAGCATATAGAAAATGCATTTTATGCTTGGGAATAATGTTTTATCTATAACATTTTGTTTGAAATAACTACTTTTGTTAAAAATACTTTTAAATGAAAACCATTGCATCTACTGTTGCGACCTATGTCAAAACAAAACCTTATTTATCTGCAGCTCTTTCAGACGGAATTATAAATTTAACTTCTCTCGCACGTCAAATCAAGCCAGAAATAGAAGCAACATTAAAGAGGCCAGTAAATCGAGGTGCAATTGTAATGTCGTTAAAACGGGTTTCGGATGAAGCTGAATTTACGACTGATTCTTCAAAAATTTCAAGTGTTTTAAAGAATATGGGAGATATCACAGTCCGTTCCTCTCTGGTTGATTACAACTTTTTAGTATCTGACACCCTACTCTTGAATCAGGCAAATTTGCTGAAAGAACTTGAGCATAAAAAAGAAGTTTTTTATACCTCCTCAAGGGGAGTTTCAGAATCTAATATTATTGTGAGTCAGAATATTGCGTCCCTTGTTGATGATTTGTTTCAGGAAGAAATTTGTCATTCTAAAATGGATAATTTATCTTCTATAACGATAAAGCTTCCCTCGGATAATGTGACCATTCCCGGGATTTATTATTTTATTTTTCAGCGTCTTTCTTGGGAAGGAGTCAATGTTTATGAAGTGATTTCTACCTCAAATGAGTTTACAATTTTGATCCACGAAGACGAAGTAAATATTGCTTTTGAGGAAATCAAGAATTTAAAGTCTTTGTAGGCAGAACGAAACTATTCAATAGTGTGGTTAGGGTTTGAATTTCAGAAATTGATTGAATCGCTAGTAGTAATTTCAATCCGTTTGGAGTGTTTTTCTCTTTCAGTTTGATACGATCGGGTGTTTTTTGAACTTGGGTAAGTAAAAAGGTGAACGCTTCTGTCTGAAAGAAGTCACTTTGTTGGTCTGAAATAAAATAGCAAATACAACTTCCTCTTTTGATAATCAAGCGCTCCATTCCCAATTGTGTAGCTACCCATTTGAGTTTCATACTTTCTAAAAGTTCAATGGCTGGCTCTGGTAGAGGTCCAAAACGGTCTGTAAGTTTATTTTCAAAATCATCCAACTCGATACTAGTTTTAAGCTGACTCAATTCTTGGTAAAGGGAAAGACGTTCTTTCACAATATTGAGATAATCGTGAGGAAAAAATAATTCCAAATCGGTATCAATTTGTACTTCTTTAACGTAAGATTTTAATTCATCATTTAGCTCGTCTTGATACAGTGCTTTAAATTCATTTTCTTTCAATTCATCAATGGCTTCATGGAGAATTTTTTGATAGGTTTCAAAACCCATTTCATTGATAAATCCACTTTGTTCGCCTCCCAATAAATCTCCTGCACCTCGAATTTCTAGATCCTTCATCGCAATCTGAATACCAGACCCGATTGCAGAGAATTGCTCAATGGTTTTGATTCTTTTTTGCGCATCACTACTCATCGCACTATGGGGTGGAGTAATAAAATAACAAAAAGCTTTCTTGTTACTTCTCCCTACACGTCCTCTCATTTGGTGTAGGTCACTAAGGCCAAAATTATTGGCATTATTAATAAAAATAGTATTAGCATTTGGGACATCTAACCCATTCTCAATAATGGTTGTAGCGATAAGAATATCAAAATCGCCTTGCATAAAGCTCAACAAGGTTTTCTCCAGTTTGGTTCCTTCCATTTGACCGTGACCGATCGCAATTCTAGCATCAGGAATCAAACGTTGCACCAAGCCTGCAATTTCATTAATGTTTTCTACTCGATTATGAATGAAAAAGACTTGACCTCCACGTTGTAATTCATACATAATGGCATCTCGAATTAGTGTTTCACTAAAACGAACAACTTCACTTTCTATAGGAAAACGATTGGGTGGAGGTGTAGCTATCACGGATAAATCTCGAGCCGCCATCAAACTAAATTGTAAGGTTCTGGGAATGGGTGTGGCCGTTAAAGTCAATACATCAATATTGGCTTTCAAGGAACGTATTTTTTCTTTTACCGCTACTCCAAATTTTTGCTCTTCATCAACAATAAGTAATCCTAAATCTTTAAAAACTACATTTTTATTTACTAGTTGATGCGTTCCAATTAGAATATCAATTTTGCCTTCTGCCAAATCCTGTAAAATTTGATTTTTATCTTTTGTAGTGCGAAACCGATTCAAATAATCTACTCGAACGGGCAGTTCTTTCAAGCGAGCAGAAAAAGTTTTAAAATGCTGAAAAGCCAAGATGGTAGTGGGTACCAGTACTACTACTTGTTTGCTGTTGTCTGCGGCTTTGAAAGCGGCTCTAATGGCGACTTCTGTTTTTCCAAATCCAACATCTCCACAAACCAGACGATCCATTGGCTGTTGGGATTCCATATCTGCTTTTATGGCTTGGGTTGTTTTTTCTTGGTCGGGAGTATCTTCATACATAAATGAGGCTTCTAGCTCCCATTGCAAATAACTATCGGGATCAAATGCAAAACCTATTTTTTGTCTCCTTTTGGCATACAATTCAATTAGGTTGAATGCAATTTCTTTAACCTTGGTTTTTGTTTTTTGTTTTAAAGCTTTCCAAGCTTTAGAACCCAATTTATAGATTTTTGGAACGGCCCCATCTTTCCCATTATACTTACTTATTTTGTGTAGCGAATGAATGCTTAGATATAAAATATCGCGTTCTCCATAGATCAGTTTAATGGCTTCTTGCCATTTCCCTTCGACTTCAATGCGTTGTAAACCTCCAAAGGTTCCGATACCATGATCTATGTGGGTTACATAATCGCCCACCTCCATTTGTATTAGCTCTTTTAGATTTAACGCTTGCTTTCGTGCAGTATCCGATTTGAGTTGGTATTTATGATAACGTTCAAAAATTTGATGATCTGAAAAACAGGCCCATTGCACCTCTAAATCCTCAAAACCTTCATAAATAGATAGTACCTCCGTTTTATAGTGAACGGTTTTTTCTAATTCCTGAAAAATATCATGGAAGCGTTTGGTTTGTTGTTCATTACTGCAAAATAGAGTGTTTTCATAACCTCTTTTATTGTTTTCATTGAGGTGTGCAATCAGTAAATCAAACTGTTTGTTGAAGGCAGGTTGTGGACTTTGTTTTACATGAATTTGAGAGGTTATGGGAAGTTCTTCAGTTCGTTCCAGAACAAAAACGGATTTGTTGAGACTGTCCTGGATCCATTCTTCCCTATTCATAAAAAGCGTTTCGGGTGGATATTGGGTAGTGACCTCTTTAGAATTGTATATTTCTATGGCTTTTTCAAAAAGCTGTTGCAGTCTGGCGGTAGTTTTATCATAATTGGAAAATAGAAAACTACTATTGGAAGGAAAAAAATCTAGTATGGATTTTCGTTTGTCCGTAAAATCATTATTGGAAGTGTCGGGCAATAATTCCACAGAATCAAATGCCGTAATGGAGCGTTGGCTTTGTACATCAAAACTACAGAGACGCTCTACCGTATCGTCAAAAAATTCAATTCGATATGGATGTTGATAGGCAAAAGAAAACACATCAATAATTCCTCCCCGAACAGCAAACTCTCCCGGACTGGTCACAAAATCGACACGTTGGAATCCCATTTCAAATAAACTTTCGTTGATGAAGTTTAATGAAAGAACGGCGTCTTTACTAATTTTAAAAGTGATACGCTTGAGGGTGTGTTGTGAGATAATTTTTTCAAAAACCGCTTGAGGATAGCTGATGACAATACGTGGTTTTTTTGACCCACTTATCTTTTTAAGTACTTCTGAACGCAATAAAACATTAGCATTATCTGTCGTCTCTTGTGCATAGGCTTGTCTGTAACTTGCAGGAAAATAGAGTACATCTGCAGGTGTTAAAAGGCGTTCTAAATCATTGAGATAATAAGCAGCTTGCTCTGCATTGTCAAGAATTAAAAGGAGGTTCTGTTGGTTTTTTTGGAAAGCAGCTGCAATTCGAAAGGAAAAACCTGAACCAACAAAACCTTTAATATGGACGCACTCTTTCTCAAAAAAGGCGGCTTCTATCGCTTTTTGTGAGTCTAATGGGTCAAAAACGGCTAGGGTTTTGTTGATACTCTTTTTTTGGTGAAGGTACGGATTTGGTTTTTTAATCTGAATTCATTTTCGTTAATAACTCAGGATAAAACCATTTTTCCGCTCAAGGGGAAATCGGTACATTCGTTTTTATGTATTTAATCTTTGATACCGAAACGACAGGACTTCCTAAACGCTGGGACGCCCCTTTATCTGACGGTGAAAACTGGCCTCGCTGTATTCAAATTGCATGGCAGATTCACGATGCAAAAGGGGAGCTTATTCGACATGAAAATTATTTAATCCAGCCTGATGGATTTACCATTCCCTTTGATTCTGAAAAAATACATGGAATATCTACCGCTTTAGCCGAAGAACAAGGAGTGCTCTTAGAAGAGGTGCTCGAAAAATTTCATGCTGCACTCGATGCTGTTGATTTTGTGGTGGGGCATAATGTAGGCTTCGATCGCAATATTATGGGTGCCGAATATTTACGTGCTGGCTTGACAGACGTTTTGGAAGGTAAGTTTGTGATTGATACTTGTACCGAGGAAACAGCACAATTATGCCAATTACCAGGGGGAAGGGGTGGAAAGTTTAAATTACCTACTCTTTCTGAATTGTATTTTTTTCTATTCAAAGAAACTTTTAAAGAGGCTCACAATGCCACTGCAGATGTTGAGGCAACCACACGAGCATTTTTGGAGTTACTGAGACAGCAAAAAATTCACCCTAAAGCTTTTGAAAATCAAGCCTTCCAGACAGAAGAACTTAAAGCACAAGCCCCTTTTAAGGCCATTGGGTTAAGCCATCAAAATCTTAAAAAAGCCTCAGAAAAGTTAAAGAAGAAAGAAGCGACTCCCATTTCAGTTTCAGAAGAGGATACGTCGGCTTTAGCGGATGCTACTTTTGTGCATTTGCATAATCATTCGCAGTTTTCAGTGCTCCAAGCTACCTCACGAATCAGTCAGTTGGTAGAAGCCACAGCAAACAATAAAATGCCTGCAGTAGCCATTACCGATCATGCCAATTTGATGGGGGCTTTTCATTTTATCAAAGCAATCAAGGCGCACAACAAGGGATTGGAGCCTGAGGAACAGCAAATAAAACCCATCATTGGATGTGAGTTTTATGTTTGTGAGGACCATACCGATAGATCCAGAAGAGATGATGGCTATCAGATGGTCTTTTTAGCAAAGAATAAAAAAGGCTATCACAACCTGGCAAAAATGACTTCCATGGCCTATGTAAATGGATTTTATTACGTTCCTAGGATTGATCGAGAAATTATCAAACAGTACAAGGAGGATCTGATTGTGTTGTCTGGAAATACTTATGGAGAGCTTGCCTCAAAAATATTAAATCTAGGAGATCGACAAGCTGAAGAGGCTTTGCAATGGTGGCATGCTGAATTTAAAGAGGATTTTTACATTGAGCTCATGCGTCATGGCGAGGAGGGCGAAGACCGAGCCAATGCTGTTTTGGTCAAGCTTGCTAGGCAATATAACATTCCACTAATTGCTACAAACAACACTTATTACACCAAAAAAGAAGAAGCTAATGCCCATGATATTTTATTGTGTGTAAAGGAAGGGGAAAAGCAAGCCACGCCCATTGGACGAGGGCGAGGGTTTCGATACGGGTTTCCCAACCATGAATATTATTATAAGTCGCCCGAGGAAATGAAGCTATTATTTAAGGATATTCCAGAGGCCATTCTTAATATTGAAGCTTTAGTTGCTAAAATTTTGCCTTTTGATTTGGCACGTGAAGTATTGCTTCCCAAATTTGATATTCCTGAGAATTATCAAGTTTCTGACGATCCTGACGGTAAAAAGGGAGAGAATGCCTACCTACATTTCTTAACGTATTTGGGTGCTGAAGAGCGCTATGGAACCTTGCATGAAGAGATTAAAGAACGGATTGATTTTGAATTAGGGGTTATTGCCAAAACAGGCTATCCAGGTTATTTTCTGATTGTCCAGGATTTAATTGCAGCAGCAAGGGATTTGGATGTTTCTGTTGGGCCTGGACGAGGTTCGGCTGCAGGTTCTGTTGTTGCCTATTGCTTGAAAATCACCAATATTGATCCCATTAAATACGACTTACTTTTTGAGCGCTTTTTGAATCCGGATCGGGTCAGTATGCCCGATATAGATATTGACTTCGATGATGAAGGTCGGAGCAAGGTAATGGATTATGTTATTGAAAAATACGGTTCCAATCAAGTGGCTCAAATTATTACTTATGGGACAATGGCAGCCAAATCTTCCATTCGGGATACGGCTCGAGTTTTGGACCTACCTTTAGGGGAAGCCGACCGTATCGCAAAACTGCTCCCTAATATCAAACTGGCAAAACTTTTTTCTTCCTCGGACCAAGAGTTAAAGGAGAAGCTCAGAAATGATGAGGTTTTACGAGTGAATGAAATTAAAAACTTAGCAGAAGAGGACAATTTGTCGGGAGAGACGATTCAGCAAGCTATTGTTCTTGAGGGATCGTTGCGAAATACGGGAACTCACGCTTGTGGAGTTATTATTACCCCAGATGATATCACCCAATTTGTACCTGTGGCTACGGCTAAAGATTCTGAATTATATGTCACTCAATTTGATAATTCGGTGGTTGAAGACGCTGGTTTGTTAAAGATGGATTTCTTGGGACTCAAAACCTTAACCTTAATTAAGGATACGGTGAAGCTGGTAAAATATAAGCACAATATTGATTTAGATCCCGATGCTTTCCCTTTGGATGATCAAAAAACCTATGAATTATTCCAAAGAGGAGATACGGTTGGGATTTTTCAATATGAATCGGCAGGGATGCAGAAATACCTCAAAGATTTAAAGCCTACTGTTTTTGCAGATTTGATTGCGATGAATGCACTCTATCGTCCCGGTCCTTTGGAATATATTCCAAGTTTTGTAGATCGTAAAAATGGAAACGAAGAGATTAGTTATGATCTTCCAGTGATGGCAGAATATTTGGAAGAAACCTACGGAATTACGGTTTATCAGGAGCAAGTAATGCTTTTGTCACAGAAGTTGGCTGGCTTTTCCAAAGGTGATGCAGATGTATTGAGAAAAGCAATGGGGAAAAAGATTTTTGCCTTACTTCAAAAACTAAAACCACAATTTATTGAAGGGGGAAAAGGCAATGGACATCCTGAAGAAATTTTAGAGAAAATTTGGAAAGATTGGGAAGCTTTTGCCGCTTATGCATTCAACAAATCACACTCAACCTGTTATGCATTCATTGGATATCAAACAGCTTATTTAAAAGCACATTATCCAGCAGAATATATGGCAGCAGTTCTTTCCAATAATATGAGTGACATTAAACAAGTCACCTTTTTTATGGAGGAATGCCGTCGATTAGGACTCAAGGTTTTGGGACCGGATGTTAATGAATCTTTTTACAAATTTGCAGTGAACGACGAGCAGGCCATTCGCTTTGGAATGGGAGCAATAAAAGGTGTGGGAAAGGGAGCCGTAGAAACTATTATAGAACACAGAAAAGATCAACGATATGAGTCTATTTTTGATTTGGTAAAGCGAATTGATTTGAGAGCTGCCAATAAAAAGGCGTTTGAAAATTTAACTTTGGCAGGCGGATTTGATTCTTTTCCTAATGTAAAACGGGCACAGTATTTTAATCCCGATGGAGATGGAGTTACTTTTCTAGAAAAAGTGCTGCGTTTTGGCTCCAAATACCAAGAGAATTTAAATTCCTCTCAAACGATTTTATTTAGTGAGGAAACAACAAGCACTTATCAGGACTTAACGATTCCTGATTGTGAAGCTTGGACCAATTTGATTCGGTTAAAAAAAGAAAAAGAGGTTGTGGGAATTTACATTTCCTCCCATCCATTGGATGATTTTACCCATGAGATCGAACATTTTGTCACCCTTTCTCTCAATCAATTAGGGGATTTAGATCGACTGGTAAATCGTGAGTTTTCCATCGGTGGAATTGTGAATGAAATTCAACATTTAGAAAGTAGAAATGGAAAAGGTTGGGCCCGTTTTATTGTAGAAGATTTTACAGATCAATATGAGTTTCGAATTTTTGGAGAAGACTATTTAAAATATAGACACTTCTTAGTAGTTAACCAATTTATTCGTTTGCGACTGATGATTCGAGAGGGCTGGACTAATAGAGAGACAGGAAAAGTTGGAGCACCACGAATGCAATATTTACACTTTGAGATGCTTCAAAATACGGTTGAGAACAATGCCAAGAAATTAACCCTACAGCTTGAAATTTCTCAACTTAAAAATGAAAGTATATTTCAGTTACGCGATGAGCTAAAGTCTTTTAAAGGGGATAAACCGCTCATGTTTAACGTTTATGATTCGGATAAAAAAGTAAAATTGACTTTGAACAGTAAAAAGCAAAAAGTTAAAATCACACCTGAGTTACTCAAATTATTAGATGAAAAACAATGGCATTACAAGCTAAATTAATGGCATTGGGAAAATCCATTCAGGCATAAGGAAATTTGATTTTGGCATATCAAGTTGTGTAGTTTAAAATAATTACATTTGCGGGTATAAAATAGAATAAAATGGCATTAGAAATTACAGACGCAACTTTTGATGAAGTTGTTTTAAAATCAGATAAGCCCGTAGTAGTCGATTTTTGGGCGGCTTGGTGTGGTCCATGTAGAATGGTGGGTCCAATCATTGAAGAATTGAGCAATGGTTATACAGGAAAAGCGGTTGTTGGGAAAGTTGACGTTGATGCGAACCAAGAGTTTGCAGCTAAGTATGGAGTCAGAAATATTCCAACGGTACTCGTTTTTGACAAAGGAGAGTTAGTAGGAAGACATGTTGGAGTTTCCCCTAAAACAACTTACGCAGAGGCAATTGACGCCATCCTTTAATTTCCTCTAATACAAAATTGATCTCTTTTCGTAAGTTTTGTTTGGCAGATTCAAAATGCAGCGTATATTTGCACACGCTAATTAGGTCTGGTAGTTCAGTTGGTTAGAATACATGCCTGTCACGCATGGGGTCGCGGG
>JAQWJV010000025.1 GCA_029248185.1 Flavobacteriaceae bacterium
AGTTATATTATTTTTAATCGTTTGGATGGACGGGGCTAAAATCGATAAGCCATACAAGGCAGCCGCTTGCTCACTGGCAATTGCTGCTATTCCTGAAATGGCATTCTCAGCGATACGACGTGCTTCATCAGCTGTATCTTCAGCCTCCACCAGTCGAATATGGGGATGGGCTTTGAAAAAATCTTTACACTGCAACAAGGCCATGGGATGCGAATGCACTTCCTGGAGATCGGTCAAAGTTTGTCCAGGCAAGGCCATTAAATTATGATGGATACTTAGCGAATACTCTCCTACGATCTGTAAATCATTTTGATCGATCAAGGCATAATTTGGAATGATTGATCCTGCAATTGAATTTTCAATGGCCATCACAGCCTGATCAGCGGCATTCTCCAAAAGCGCTTTTACGCTTGCATCAAAGGTTTCACATTCTAGCAATGATAGACCCTCACCATAGTAGCTCTGTGCTACTGCATGGTGGAAAGATCCTTTGATCCCTTGAATTGCTACGTTTTTGTTTTCTTTCATTAGTTCCAAAAAAAAAGTCCCGATAAATCAGGACTTTTTTGTTTTTATATATCGTATTCTAAATATTACAAAGTCCTTCCTGCTTCCGAATAGAAGTAATAAAAGTTGTTGTAATAAAAGAAATTCGTGTTCATATTGACATTAAATCCCTGCAAAAGTAGCATAGCTTTTGTCAAAAACAAATTTTTAGGAATTTTTTTTACTTTCGTGAATATGAAATTTCCCCAAATTATTGAAAAGTATATCCTTTTGCTATTGATTTCCCACTTAGAGTATCGCTAAATTGTTAGATATTAATTCCGCTTAAGTGATCAGAGCGAACATAGTCAATGACAGGAGAATTACAGTAACTCCCAGTATAATCGCTGCCCATAAAAAAGAGCAGACACCCTCCTTTGGGACATATAAATAATTTCCCTTTTCCAAATTTTAGTACTTTAACGCATGATTTTAAGCCGATACACTCGTAGATGAAAAACCAGCACTATTATTATTTAACACTTCTCAATCTCGGGACATTGTGTATTAGTACTTCGGGGCCCTTGGGACGTTTTATTCCGCTTCCGCCCCCCTTGATTATTTGGTCAAGAGCCCTGGTCGCCTTTCTTGTCTTGGGCGCTTATTGCTTGTGGAAAAAAGAGCGTATCAAAAAAGAGTTTATAAAAAACAGCACTACCCTTCTTTGGAGTGGTACCCTACTCACCCTGCATTGGGTGACCTATTTTTTTGCACTTCAATGGAGTGGTGTAGCTATTGGAATGTTGTCCCTTTTTACTTTTCCTATCCTGACCGTTTTTCTAGAACCCCTCTTCTTTAAAACAAAACTTCATCCCATTCATTTGATCTTTGGAGTTTTTATTTTAATTGGAATTTATCTGCTCGTTCCTGCCTTTGATTTTGAAAGCGAACAAAGTAAGGGACTCCTAATGGGTTTGTTTTCTGCTTTGACCTATGCCCTTCGAAACTTGATCCTAAAAAAACGAATTAAAAAAATCAATGGGTCATTATTGATGTTTTATCAATTGGGCACCACCCTTTTACTTCTTTTTCCTGTGTTGATGCTGTACCCGCTCGATAGCTTTAGTCCACAAATTCCTTATTTGATGTTTTTAGGCTTAGTTACTACTGCCTTAGGACATACTTTGTTTTTAAATAGTTTAACATATTTCACGGTATCAACGGCAAGCATCATGAACAGCATTCAACCCATCTTTGGAATTCTCATTGCCTTTTTCTTCTTAAATGAAATCCCTCCAGCTAGCAGTCTTATTGGAGGGGGAATGATATTGACTACCGTAGTGATAGAAAGTTTACGATCTCGTAGGGCTTAAAAAACAAACTCCTTATCTTTAAATCAAAAAATAAATGTCGCTTCTTCTTCAAAATGTTTCTAAAAGCTATGGGGCTGTAAAAGCCTTAAAAGGAGTCTCTGTGACATTAAAAAAAGGGGAAGTAGTGGGTTTATTGGGCCCCAATGGCGCTGGAAAATCCTCCCTAATAAAAATCCTTACTGGCTATTATAAAGAATGGGAAGGAGAAATTTCTTATGAGGGTTTAGACTTAAAAACCGACTTGCAGCGTATCCAAAAACAAGTGGGCTATTTACCCGAAAACAATCCGCTGTACAATGAAATGTATGTGGTAGAATATTTAAAATATATAGGCAATCTATACAAACTCAACAACCCACCCTACAAAGAGATTCTAAAAAAGACAGGGCTTTTAGACCACCAACGTCATAAAATTCAAACGCTTTCCAAAGGCTATCGGCAACGGGTAGGCTTGGCAGCAGCTTTGATACATGATCCCCAATTGCTCATTTTGGACGAACCCACCACAGGCTTAGACCCCAATCAACTTGTCGAAATTCGAAAATTAATTCGCCAATTGGGAAAAGATAAAACCGTTTTACTTTCCACCCATATTTTACAAGAGGTAGATGCCCTTTGCGATCGGGTAATTATCATCAATAAAGGAGAAATTGTTTTGGATCAAGCCTTAGAGGAATTGCGAAGCAAACAAGAACAAATTATTGAAGTGAGTTTCGATTACCGTATCGAATTGGTCGCTTTAGAAAAACTTCCCAATGTCCAAAAAGTAGTCAATACCCATGATTTTGATTACGAATTACACCTCAGCGGTACCCAAGACATGCGCCCGGCTGTCTTTGATTTTGCCCATGACAATGGATTGAAAATTCTTAGCCTTCAATTCAAAAACGAAAGTCTGGAACAGCTCTTTAAGAAATTGACCCCTTAAAAAACCTCTTCTGCAATTTGTTTAATATTATCGGATTTTCCCATGGAGTAATAATGCAAGAAAGGGACGGTGGAAGTCATGAGCTCTTTACTTTGCTGTATGCACCACTCTACTCCCACTTGGCGTACGGCTTTATTGTCCTTACACTTTATGACTTCTTTAATTAAGGCTTCGGGTAGGTCTACATGAAATCGATGAGGAATCATATTGAGTTGTTTCAGGGTAGAAAGTGGCTTTAATCCGGGGATAATTGGGACCGTAATTCCTTCGGCTCTGGCTTTCGCCACAAAGTCAAAAAACTTTTGATTGTCAAAAAACATTTGGGTTACAACATAGTCTGCTCCTGCTTTGATTTTTTTCTTCAAAAAATGCAGATCGCTTTCCAAACTGGGGGCTTCCATATGTTTTTCAGGATAGCCCGATACCCCGATACAAAAATGAGTGGCATGAGAATTTAACAATTCTTCGTCTAAATAGTTCCCTTGATTTAGTGCGGCTATTTGTTGAACCAATTCACTGGCGTAAGCGTGTCCATCTTTGTTGGGTGTAAAATAGGTTTCTGACTTTACCGAATCTCCCCGCAGTGCCACCACATTGTCTATCTCCAAATAATCTAAATCTACCAAAAAGTTTTCGGTATCCTCCTTAGAAAACCCTCCACACAAGATATGGGGTACTGCATCTACTTTATATTTGCTCTGAATAGCAGCACAGATTCCCACTGTTCCGGGGCGTTTTTTAATAACTTTCAATTCAAGTAATCCATTTCCTCTATCCTTATAGACATGTTCCTCGCGGTGGTAGGTAACGTCAATAAAAGGGGGTTTAAACTCCATCAGCTCGTCTATAGAATTAAACAATGCATTGATGTGTTGCCCTTTTAAAGGAGGAAGTATTTCAAAGGTAAACTGTGTTTTCCCTTCAGCTTTGGCGATATGTTCCGTTACTTTCATCTAGTCTTCTATTAAATTAGGATTCAACCATTTTCGGGCTTCGTCCAATGAAATTTTTCTTCTTTGGCTGTAGGATACCAATTGATCTTCTTTGATTTTTCCCAAACCAAAATACTTGGCTTCGGGATGTGCAAAATAGTACCCAGAAACTGCTGCTGCCGGCCACATGGCTAAACTTTCTGTCAGCTGTACGCCTATTTCTTCTTCTACCTTTAAAAGATCCCAAAGGGTCTTTTTTTCCAAATGATCTGGACAAGCGGGATAACCTGGTGCAGGACGAATCCCCTTATAGGTTTCTTTGATCAATTCCTCATTGGTCAGTTTCTCATCAGCAGCATAGCCCCAGTATTCTTTTCGCACCATTAAGTGCAGGTATTCAGCAAAAGCCTCTGCCAAGCGATCTGCTAAGGCTTTAATCATAATGGAATTGTAATCATCATTTTCTTCTTCAAAGGCTTTTGCTCTTTCGGCAGTTCCAAAACCCGTACACACACAAAAAGCACCCATATAATCTTGCACTCCTGAGGACTTGGGTGCAATATAATCCGACAGGGCAATATTGGGTTGGTCTTTTGTTTTTTTCAATTGTTGGCGAAGTGTGAGCCAAGTGGCTTGCACTGTGTTTCGTTCCTTGTCAGTATAGATCTCAATATCATCGCCAACAGTATTGGCAGGAAACATACCAAAACGGGCTTTTGCGGTTAACCATTTTTCATTGATAAGTTGAGTCAACATCCTTTGGGCATCGGCAAATAAACTTTGCGCTTGCTCTCCCACCACAGTATCGGTTAAAATATCAGGGTATTTGCCATGTAAATCCCAAGAACGGAAAAAAGGAGACCAATCAATAAACGGAACTAAATCCGCTAAGGGTACGTCGGTTAATGTAATTCCTCCCATTGTTTTAGGCACGGTGGGAGTAAATTGATTCCATGCCAAAGACAAGGCATTTTGTTGTGCCTGCTCATAAGTCAAATAGGTTTTAGAGGAAGTACGCGCTAAAAACTTTGCTTTAAAGACTTCATATTCCTCCCTGATTTTTAAAATATAAGGTTCTCTTTGATCCTTTTGCAATAAATTACTGACTACAGCGACCGCCCGAGAAGCGTCATTGACATGAATTACAGGCCCTTGAGAAACAGGAGCTATTTTAACGGCTGTATGTGCTTTAGAGGTTGTTGCCCCTCCAATTAGCACTGGAATTTTGATGTTTTGACGGTCCAATTCTTTTGCCAGATAAACCATCTCATCCAAAGAGGGTGTAATCAAACCTGAGAGACCAATGACATCTGCTTGCTCTTCTACTGCTCGCAGAATAATAACCTCGGGTGGAACCATAACGCCTAAATCGACAATCTCATAATTGTTACATGCCAAAACCACACTCACAATATTTTTCCCAATATCGTGTACATCGCCTTTGACTGTAGCCATAACTACTTTTCCTGCAAATTGTGCGCCCTCGTTTTTTTCTGCTTCAATAAAGGGTTGTAAATAGGCAACTGCTTTTTTCATGACTCGAGCAGATTTTACCACTTGGGGTAAAAACATTTTCCCGGCTCCAAAGAGATCTCCTACCACATTCATTCCATCCATCAACGGCCCTTCAATGACATCAATCGGTCTATTTGCTTCCTTTCTCGCCTCCTCCGTGTCTTCCACAATAAAGGTATCTATCCCTTTAATTAAAGCATGGGTAATTCTACTTTTTAGCTCTTCTTGTCGCCATGTAATGTCTTGTTTTTTTCCTTCCTTTTTAACGGAAACTACATTTTCGGCATATTCCAATAAACGCTCTGTCGCGTCTTCCCTTCGGTCAAGTAAGACATCTTCTACATGAACCATCAATTCTTTGGGTACCTCGTCATACACTTCCAACATCGACGGATTTACAATCCCCATATTCATCCCGTGCTGAATGGCATGGTACAGAAAAGAAGCGTGCATGGCCTCCCGCACTGTATTATTCCCCCGAAAAGAAAACGAAACATTACTCACTCCTCCACTGACGCTGGCATGGGGCAAATGTTCACGAATCCATTGAGTCGCATGAAAAAAGTCAACTGCATTTTTACGGTGTTCCTCCATTCCAGTGGCTACTGGAAAAATATTAGGATCAAAAATAATGTCTTCGGGTGCGAAGTGGACTTTTTCAACCAAAATATCATACGAACGCTTACAGATTTCGATTCGTCGCTCCAAAGAATCAGCTTGACCTTCTTCATCAAAAGCCATCACGATAACCGCAGCGCCATACTTTTTTATGGTCATCGCTTGGGCGATAAAAGTTGCCTCTCCTTCTTTTAAACTAATGGAATTGACCACACTTTTTCCTTGAACTACTTTCAGTCCTGCCTCAATAATCTCCCATTTCGAGCTATCGATCATCACAGGAATACGGGCAATATCGGGTTCGGCAGCCATTAAGTTCAAGAACCTTGTCATGGCTTGTACTCCATCGATCATTCCTTCATCCATATTGACATCAATGATCTGTGCGCCTCCTAAAACTTGTTCACGGGCAACTTCGATGGCCTCACTGTATTGATTTTTCTCTATTAAACGTAAAAATTTTCTTGATCCAGTTACATTGGTACGTTCCCCAATATTCACAAAATTAGTTGCATCTGAAATCACCAGAGGCTCTAAGCCCGACAACAATAAAGGTTTACGTTTCTGACTAGGCATGTTGTGGGTGATTAGGGTTTCTTGGTGGATATTTTTTAGCAGCCTCTGCAATCAATCGAATATGATCGGGGGTGGTACCGCAGCAACCTCCTATAATATTGACTGCATTTTGCTTTAAATAATCTTCAATCAAGGATTGCATTTCTTCTGGAGATTGATCATAGGCTCCAAAGGCGTTGGGCAAGCCTGCATTGGGATGTGCAGAAACGTATATATCACTTTGATTGGCGAGTCGTTTGACATAGGGCAGTAATTGATCTGCACCTAAAGCGCAATTGAATCCAATACTCAACAAAGGGATATGACTCATAGAAATTCGGAAGGCCTCCACGGTTTGTCCAGAAAGGGTTCTTCCGCTGGCATCGGTAATTGTTCCACTTACCATAATGGGAATGTCAATTCCACGTTCTTCTTTCACTTCATTAATGGCATAGAGTGCCGCTTTGGCATTTAGGGTATCGAAAATAGTTTCTACTAAAAGTAAATCAGATCCTCCATCGATCAGTCCAAGGACTTGCTCGCGATAAGCGGTCACAAGTTCGTCAAAAGTAATGGCGCGAAATCCAGGGTCGTTTACATCGGGAGACATACTCGCGGTCTTGTTCGTGGGACCAATCGAACCCGCAACATAACGCGCTTGATCCGGTGTTTTTTCTAGATACTCTTGACTGACTTCTTTGGCGATTTTAGCACTTTCATAATTCAATTCATAGGCAAGGCTTTCCATTTGATAATCTGCCATTCCAATGGAGGTAGATGAAAAGGTATTGGTTTCTACAATATCTGCCCCTGCATCAAAATAGTTTCTATGAATCGCTTTAATGATTTCAGGCTGTGTAATCGAGAGTAAGTCATTATTTCCTTTCAAAATAGCAGGGTGACCCACAAAACGCTCCCCACGAAAATCGGCTTCTTCGAGGCTGTGGTTTTGAATCATGGTTCCCATGGCTCCATCTAAAACCAAAATGCGTTGTTCTAAATCTTTTTCTATACTCATCCTAAATTACTTAGTGCGTTTTTAAGGTCATTCCATATATCCTCATGATGTTCTAAGCCTACCGAAAGACGAATCATTCCGTCAGTAATCCCCACGGCTAATCGATCTTCTTCCGATAGTTTACTGTGGGTAGTTGAGGCGGGATGGGTAATGATACTTCGGGAATCTCCCAAATTGGAGGACAACGAACACAATCTAATGGCATTGATAAAATTGCGTCCTGCTTCAAGTCCGCCCTTTACTTCAAAAGCAACAATATTCCCTCCTTTCATCATTTGCTTTTTGGCTAAAGCATATTGAGGATGGGATTTTAAAAAAGGATATTTTACCCAATTAATTTCTTGGCTTGCTTCTAATTTGTCTGCAATTGCCAGTGCGTTCTCACAATGACGATCAATTCTAACTGCAAGGGTTTCCAAACTTTTTGATAATACCCAAGCATTAAAAGGAGATAGTGAAGCTCCTGTATTTCTGGCAAAAAGAAACAACTCTCGAATTAAGTCTTTTTTTCCCACCGTTACTCCTCCCAACACCCGTCCTTGGCCATCCATCAATTTAGTGGCAGAATGTATGACTAAATCGGCTCCATATTGAATGGGCTGTTGTAAATACGGTGTTGCAAAACAATTATCGACAATAAAAAGGAGTTGGTGTTTTTTGGCAATTTTACCCAAGACTTCTAAATCTAAGATGTCCACTCCCGGGTTGGTTGGTGACTCTACATATATACACTTCGTATTGGGTTGAATCAAGGCCTCTAGCAAAGAAAGATCATCTACAGGAAAATAGCTTGAATGAATATCCCATTTTGGAAAATACTTGGTAAACAAGGTATGCGTGGAACCAAATAAGGCACGCGCAGAAACAATGTGATCTCCTGCATTGAGAAATGTGGCAAAGGTTGCAAAAACAGCTCCCATTCCACTAGCAAAAGCAACCCCCTCCTCTGCTCCTTCCATTTGAATTACTTTTTGAACAAATTCAGTCGTGTTGGGATTAGAAAATCGGCTGTAAATATTTCGTTGTTTTTCTTCAGCAAAGGAAGCCCGCATGTCTTCCGCATCTTCAAAAACGAAACTAGAGGTTAAATGAAGTGGGGTGGAATATTCCAAATATTGGGAACGCTCCATTTGATTTCGAATGGCTTGGGTCTCAAAATGTGAACTCATATCGCCTCCCCATTTAAAATAATTCGGTGATTGATTTTGGCGGTAGGTTCCAAGGTCTTGGATACAGAACAATATTTATCAAAGGATAATTGAGCGGCACGCTTTGCTTTTCCTGCAGAAAAATCTCCTTCCAAATAAATGGCAATCTCAATTTGATAAAATAAAGCTGGTACTGCCCCTTCATGGCGTAAACCTTCTACTTCCATCTTCAGAGAAGTCGGATTTATTTTTTGCTTATTTAATATCGCTACGATATCAATACTGCTACAACCTGCAACACCCATTAATAGTAATTCCATTGGGCTGATCCCTTGTACTTCTCCGCTAGTTTTTGATTTATTATCTAATAAGATCTGATGTCCGTTAGGATTAGTGGCTTGAAAAAGATAATCTTCATTTACACGTTCTAAGGCTATTTTCATCTGTTTATTTATTTGAATTAAAAATTGGGGTTAATATTTGGGCAACGGCATCATTTTCAATTAAAAAAGCATCGTGTCCGTGAATGGATTGAAGTTCATGATAAAAAATATTTTCTTTCACGGGTTTTACGAATTCCGTTGTTTTTTGATCTTCTTTCGCAGTAAAAAACAAATCGCTATCAATGGCAATCAGATGTATATCCGCTGAAATTGTTTGAATAATCTCGACTGCTGTTCTTCCCGATCGTTCAATATTGATGGTGCTTAAAAGGTGATTCATCATAACATAAGCTTCAAGACTAAAACGCTGAGCTAATTTATTCCCATGATGCAATAACCAACTTTCAATATTATAAATTCCAAAGTCTTCATTGCGAGTTCTCCCAAAGCGGTAATCAAAAGACTGTGGTGTTCTGTAAGTAAGCATGGCGTGAATCCTTGCATCCTCTAGTGGATTCTTGGAATTTTCAAGAATCCTTTTTTGCAAAAAAGTATTGGCAATAATCCAATCGTTGGCTTTCCAATCGGCAGCAACAGGGATTAAATACTTCGTTAAATCGGGAGCTAAAGCTGCCATTTCCCAGGCAATCCCTCCCCCAATGGAACCTCCTATCAAAGCATATAATTTTTTAACCCCTAGCACTTTCAATCCCGCAAGAAAAAGTGCCGCAATATCGCCGGTATGAAAATCTTCGGGAGTTGAAAAGGTCTGTTCCAACATTCCATTTCCAGGAACATTGAACGCCAATAGGGTATAACGCTGGGTATCTATGGTTTGTCCTTCTCCAATAATTTCATTCCACCATCCATCGGGTCCACAAACGATAGAATCACCGGTCAAAGAATGGTTAACTAAAACCACTGGGGCAGTTCCTATTGCTTGACCAAACTGATGATAATGCAGTTCAATAAAGTCATAAGAAACACCCGCATGGGTTTTAAAATTAGAAATCGAAAGGGTTTGGACTTCCACAGTTTACTTCTTAAAGTTGATCAAAAGCAGCTTCTAAATCTTCAATCAAATCTTTGACATCTTCCAAACCAACTGACAAACGAATGAGGTCTTGGGTTACGCCTGTTGTTTTTTGAGTCGCTTCATCCAATTGTTGATGGGTGGTACTTGCTGGATGAATAATCAAGGATTTGGTGTCTCCAATATTGGCTAAAAGTGCAAATATTTTTGTGTAATCGGCTACTTTTTTACCCCCTTCAAAACCAGATTTTAATCCAAAGGTTACAATACCGCTTTGCCCTTTTGTTAAGTATTTCTGTGCCAAGGCGTTGTATTTAGACGCTTTTAATCCAGGATAATTTACCCAGGCCACCTCATCTCGTGTAGAAAGCCATGCAGATAATTTTAATGCATTTTCCGAATGTTTTTTCATACGAATATCCAAGGTTTCAATTCCTTGTATGGTTTGAAAACTATTGAATGGGCTGGGTGCACTCCCCAAATCTCGGAGTCCTTCAATTCGTACTTTTGCAATAAAAGCAATTGCGCCCAAGGCCTCATGATAATTTAATCCGTGGTAACTTGGATTAGGCTCTGTAAATTCTGGAAACAATCCATTTCCCCAGTTAAACGTACCTGCATCAATAATAATTCCTCCCAAAGAGGTCCCGTTTCCAGTCAAATACTTGGTAAGGGAATGGATTACAATATTGGCTCCGTGCTCAATAGGATTTAATAAGGCCGGAGAAGCCACAGTATTATCTACAATAAAAGGGACTTTGGCTGCTTTTGCTTTTTCTGAAATTACTTTTAGATCCAGCACATCCAATTTTGGATTTCCTAAAGACTCTGCAAAGAAAGCACGCGTATTGGGTTGAACGGCTTTTGAGAATTCTTCTGGAACATCAGGATCCACAAAAGTGGTTGTGATACCAAATCGAGGAAGGGTATTAGCCAATAAATTATAGGTTCCTCCATATAAACTATTGGAAGCTACAATATGGTCTCCTGTTTTGAGAATCACCATTAAAGTAGTGGCAATGGCGGCTGTTCCTGAAGCCGTTGCCACTGCGGCAACTCCTCCTTCTAAAGCCGCCAAACGCTGTTCTAAAACGTCATTTGTGGGATTATTTAATCGGGTATAAATATAGCCCGGTTCTGCTAGAGAAAATAAATTCGCTGCGTGTTCAGAGTCTTTAAAGACATAAGAAGTTGTTTGATAAATAGGAACCGCTTGTGTTCCTTGTGTATTTGAGGCATCATGACCTGCATGTAATGCTTGTGTTGCTAATTGTGTACTCATAATTGAAAAGTTTTTTTGATTAATTCTATGTAGTCTAATTTTTCCCAGGTGAAAAGTTCTACTTCCTTCGACACTTTTCCGTTATACGGGGACTCAAACGTTTTGGTTATAGTAAGAGGCTGGCGCCCCATATGTCCATAGGAAGCGGTTTCTAAATACATGGGATTTCTGAGCTTTAAGCGTTGTTCTATCGCATAGGGACGCATGTCAAATAAAGCTGCTGCTTTATCAGCTATGGCTGCATCGCTGAGTGGAACTTTCGAGGTTCCATACGTTTTGATGTTGATTGATGTTGGTTCTACCACTCCAATAGCATAACTTAACTGCACTAAAATTTCATCTGCTACACCTGCAGCCACTAGGTTTTTTGCCATATGACGCGCAGCATAGGCTGCACTCCGATCGACTTTACTCGGATCTTTGCCACTAAAAGCTCCACCGCCGTGTCCCCCTTTTCCACCATAGGTGTCTACAATAATCTTTCGTCCCGTCAAACCGGTATCCCCATGCGGACCTCCAATCACAAATTTACCTGTTGGATTAACGTGATAGGTGATATCCTCTCCGAAAAGATCTTGAATTTCTTGAGGCAATGCACTCTTTACTCGAGGAATTAAAATTGAAATAACATCGGCTTTTATTTTTTCCAACATGGCCACTTCGTCTGGATTGAAATCATCGTGTTGTGTTGAGACCACTATGGTATCAATACGCAAAGGCTTGTTGTTATCATCATACTCAATAGTAACTTGAGATTTAGCGTCGGGGCGTAAATAGGTGATTTCTTTGTTTTCCCTTCTAAGTGCTGCGTGTTCTATTAAAATTTTATGTGAAAGATCTAAGGCCAAAGGAGAGAAAGATTCAGTTTCCGCTGTGGCATAGCCAAACATAATTCCCTGATCACCTGCACCCTGGGCTTCTTTCTCTTCCCGATCGACACCGCGATTGATATCTTGAGACTGTTCATGAATTAATGAGATTACACCACAAGAGTCTCCACTAAACTGATAGGCGCCCTTGGTATAACCAATGGCATTAATCGTTTCTCGTGCAATGGACTGCACATCTAAATAAGTTGCACTTTTCACTTCACCAGCCAATATCACTTGACCTGTAGTTACTAAGGTTTCACAAGCAACCTTGCTTTCAGGATCAAAAGCTAAAAAGTTATCGAGTAATGCGTCACTGATTTGATCAGCAATTTTGTCTGGGTGGCCTTCACTTACAGATTCTGAGGTAAAAAAATATGACATTTATTTATTGCTTTTTAGGAAGGATTTAAACAGTTGTTTAAAAAAAGCAACTCTGGTTTAGCATTTTTTTTTCGAGGTTTGCAATCAG
>JAQWJV010000041.1 GCA_029248185.1 Flavobacteriaceae bacterium
TTGATGGTTTCACAAACAACACAAGGTTTAAAAAATCTTAGGTTTAATCCATAAGAAAATGTATTTTCGAAACCATAGTAATACGTCTCTTTTGAAACCAATTCTCTATTTTTTATTCAAACATCTTTTCCGCTATTACAACTGGATTTATTTTCGATCTATTTCCGTTCATGGCAAAGAAAAGCTTCCCAAAGATGGGGGTGTTTTATTTTCACCCAACCATCAGGGAGCCTTTCTTGATCCTCTTTTGATTAATTCAATGACGCCACGAAGAATGACTTCTTTAACTCGTAGTGATGTTTTTGGAGGTCCATTACAGTGGTTTTTAGATGCCTTCCAAATGCTTCCTGTTTATCGAATTAGAAATGGATACAGCAATCTCAAAAAGAATGATTTAACCTTTGCTAAATGTTATGAAATATTAGGAAACGGGAAGTTCTTATTGATGTTTTCTGAAGGTGGGCATCACAATGAGTACTTTTTACAAAATTTATCTAAGGGGAGTAGTCGGCTTGCCTTTCAAGCCTATAAAGAAAATCTTGGGAAAAAAATTTATTTACAGCCCATGGGTATCAATTATGGGCATCATCAACAACCGCGATGTAGTCTACATTTGGTCTATGGAAAACCGATAGAAGTAGGAGGTTTTATCTCAGAAGACATCACCGACGCAGAAAATATCAATAACCTCAAAGAGGAACTGCAAGCTCGAATGAAAGACTGTTTATGGTTGCCAGAAAACACTGAACAATATCCAGAAAAGAAAAAAAGAATCAATCGTATCACTACCCAAATGGAGTTTGATCAACTTAAATACGCACTGGAAAATTCATATAATAAACTCCCATTAGCCAAGCCTCCTTCTACAACAATTCGTTTTATTGCTTTTATTTTGAGTCTTCCTAACCTTATCCCCTTACTAATTTCCAGAAAAATCATAGGCCAATTTAAAGACATTGTTTTTGTGAGTTCTATGAAATATGCCTTGGGTGTTTTCTTCTTTCCCATATGGTGGTTACTCAGTGCTGTAGGTATCGCTTACGCATTTGGCAATTCAGTGATGGTATTCTATTTACAAATCTGTATTCTCTCCATTTTCATCAGACAACGTATTTTACTATTATAAATATTTTTATAATAGTTTTTCGTTATAATATGGCTATTCAAAAGAAGTATGGTTATGATTTCTTTGTAATAATATTATTTTAATCTATTAAATTATATTTTATAATAAGTTTAATCTATTATTTAAAAGTCTTTAGAGTATTTGTACCTTAGCTTTATGAATGATGTAATAATAATAGGAGGCGGACCCATTGGCATTGCTTGTGGTATCGAGGCTGAAAAGAGAGGCTTGAATTATGTGATTTTTGACAAAGGTGCTTTGGTGAATTCCCTTTATAACTATCCCTTGAACATGACGTTCTTTTCCACTTCTGACAAACTTGAGATCGGAAACATTCCCTTTATTTCTCACAACCCAAAGCCCACACGATCAGAAGCTTTAGAATATTACAGAAGAGTAAGCGCTCATTGGAAATTAAACTTGCATTTGTATGAAGAAATCCAAACGATTACTCAAATGAATGCCCTCTTTCAAGTAACAACTTCAAAAAACACCTACACTTCGAAAAATATCGTCGTGGCAACAGGATTCTATGACCGTCCTTTTTTACTAGGTGTCCCAGGAGAAGATTTGCCGAAAGTAAAACATTATTATACAGAACCACATCCTTATTTTGGTATGGATATCGTTGTCGTGGGTGGCGCAAACTCTGCAGTGGATGCCGCCCTTGAAACCTATCGCAAGGGAGCCAAATCGGTTACTATGATCATACGTGAAGCAGCAATAGGGTCTAATGTCAAATATTGGGCACGACCAGACATCATAAACCGAATTGAAGAAGGAAGTATAAAAGCCTACTTCAACGCAGACATCACACACATTAAAAAAACAAGCGTTTGTTTTAAAGATCCTAAGGGAGACTATGAAATTCCAAATGACTTTATTTTAGCAATGACAGGCTATGAACCTAATTTTGAACTGTTAGAAAAATTAAATGTGAAATTTCATGAGGATGAATTTAAAACACCCATATACAATTCAGAAAATATGGAATCAAATGCGAAAGGGGTTTATTTAGCAGGTGTCGTTTGTGGGGGCTATAAAACCAATAAATGGTTTATTGAAAACTCCCGAGAACACGCAGTCAAGGTAATGGAATCGATTGCTAAAACTTAATTTTTTACGATAGAAACCATTTAGTACCTTAGAACAAAAAAAGGAACGCTATTGAAAGTACTCATTATTCCAGACTCATTTAAAGGTAGCCTAAAAGCGACGGAAGTCGCTTTGGAAATGGAAAAAGCCGTGTCTGAAGTTTTTCCAAATGCTCTATCTACTCTCATGCCTTTTTCGGACGGAGGGGAAGGCGCCTTAACTGTTCTTGAAAATCATGCGGATGGAAAGATTATCAATTGTACTACTACCGATAGCTTAAAACGAAACCTAATCGCCCCCTTTTTTTTATTTGAGAATTCCAAAAGTGCATGGATTGAGTTATCGCAAACAGCCGGGCTTGTTCAACTGAACCCAGAAGAAAGAAATCCTCTTAAAACATCGACTTGGGGAACAGGTGTTATGATACGGCGTGCTATGGATTTGGGGTGTAAAACTATTTTTTTGGGTATTGGAGGAAGCGCCACTCACGATCTAGGCACTGGCATCATCAGCGCTCTTGGTGGAAAGTTTTATGATGTCAATAACACTTCTCTTGAACCCAATGGAGCCCAATTAAAGGAAATAGATCGAATTGATTTAAGTGGATTAGACTCAAGGGTAAAAGAAATTAAATGGGTGATCGCCTGTGATGTTAAAAATAGTTTGACAGGGCCCTATGGAGCAGCAAATACCTATGCTAAACAAAAAGGAGCAACTCCAGAAGTTATTTTAGCCCTGGAAAAAGGAAGCAAACAATTTGCTAAAGTGATTAAGGAACAGTTTGATAAAAATATATTAGATATTCCCGGAGGCGGTGCAGCAGGTGGAGTCAGTGCGGGTTTATTTGGAGTCTTTGATGCAACTTTACAAAATGGATTTGAATTATTATCCCAGCAGACTAAAATAACCGAACAAATAAAAGAGATGGACTTAGTCCTAACCGGTGAAGGGCATTTTGACGAGCAAAGTACTTATGGAAAACTGGCACTTCAAGTAGCCAAACTCACTAAACAATACAAAATAAAAACCCTTGTCTTTGCCGGAAAAACATCATTATCTAGCCTTCCTAAGCTGCCTCATCTTGAAATTCACCAAACAACACCCCCCTCAATGTCTCTTGAAAAAGCAATGAAGAATGCCGCTCAAAATTTAAGATCTAAATTGCTAGAAACCTTAAATACTTATAAAAAACAGATACACTAATTATGGCTTTATCCCTTCTCAGCATTCTTCTTGTGATTCTATGGATTGTATTCGGAACTTCTTATACCAAGCTACATCCCTTTTTAGTTTTATTAACCGCAGCATTTTTACTTGGCTTTTTGTTGGGCATTGACCCGCTGGATGCGATGGGTTTAATTCAAAAAGGCTTTGGTAAAATAATACAAAATATAGGTCTATTAATTTTATTCGGAACGATTATTGGGGTAGTTTTAGAAAGATCTCATGGCACCTTAGCCTTAGCCAATGGAATTCTAAAGCACCTCAACAAACTTCCTTTGCCCTATGCAATAAGCTGTATTGGGTATTTAGTCTCTATTCCCGTGTTTTGTGATGCTGCTTTTGTCATTTTATCCCAACTCAATAAAACCCTCTCTCAACAAACAAAAACACCTCTCATTGGACTTACTGTAGCCCTATCAACAGGTTTATTCGCACCCCATGTTTTGGTTCCTCCCACCCCTGGACCTTTGGCCGCAGCTGCTAATTTGAATTTAGAAAACCTGCTTTTACTCATCATTGTTGGCGGAAGTATTGCATTCATTCTGATTCTGGTTGGAGGCGCGTATGGAAACTTTCTTATTAAAAAAAGTCCTTATGTGGCGCCCCAATCAGAAGAAAATCTAGAAAATACTTCTTCGGATACCCTCACACTTCCAAGTTTTACTCAAGCCTTATTGCCCATTGTGATTCCAATTGGACTCATGTGCTTGGGAACGGTAATTAAACTTGTACCCAACTTTATCGGAATTGAATATTTAATTTGGATCACACAGCCAACCCTAGCATTAGGTGTTGGAATGCTTTTTGCTTTTCGGCTGCTTGTATCAAAAAAATCAATTAATTCTTCAGTAGTCAAAGGAATAGAGCAAGCCGCTCCAATTCTTATCATTACTGGAATGGGAGGCGCTTTAGGCACAATTATACAAACTATACCGCTGCAAAACTATGCGCAAGAAATTTCTACAATATCAAGTCTTGGGATTCTAATTCCTTTCATAATTGCCGCACTACTCAAAACAGCGCAAGGTTCTTCTACTGTTTCGATTATCACAACCTCTTCCATCATTTTCCCTCTCCTTCCCGTTCTAGGTTTAGATAGTGAAATGGGGAAAATCTGGGCAATAATGGCACTGGGTGTGGGTTCAATGACAGTTTCCCATGCCAATGATTCTTACTTTTGGATTGTAGCGCAAATGAGTGGAATGGATGTAAAAACGGCTTATAAAACACATACCCTTGGAACCTTACTTCAGGGGGTGGTGGGTTTAATCGTTGTCTTTACAGGATATACGATATGGCGTTTAGCCTAGTTTTTATAAGAAGAATAAATGAGCTCTAATCTTACTTTTTTATCCTCTATGGATGCTTCGGGATGAGATCCAATAAGAACCGCTCCCAAAGGATTTAGTGTAGCCGATAAAGGGTAAACAAGTTCTTCTTCCGATTCCGTTGTTGCTTTAATAGGAGTTAAATTGGAAATATCCGCATTGACCACTAATCCCAAATCAAAATTGATAGAGTCATTTCTGATAATGTTTGAAATATGATTGGTGATATTAAACTTATAACGAAGGGGAACGTTGTTTTCATCGTATTCTAATAATCCTCCAAAAATATTTTTATTGGTGTTGGTCCCAAAATTGGAAATCGAGGTATCATTCGTATAATCTGAAAGAGGAACCCCTGAATTATAATCAAAAAGATATAAGCGCTGAGCCAATAATTCTTTTGAACTAGCAAGCGCAGGATCAATATAGAAAATTAGATTCGCTTGATTTATTAGCAAAGTTTGAGATCTGAACCCCTCAATAAGTTCATTATCATTGGGGTCTTCATTTCCAAAAAGACGAACTTTTCCTAATAGACTCCCACTTTTAACATAAAGTCTTTCAGAAGGAATATTGTTATTTGAAGAAATCACCTGCTCTTGTATCGCAGCATCAAAAAGCTTATTGTTTAAGGTGTTGATTCGAATGCCATTAAAGCTGATTGATAATTCCTTTTCTACAGTCTCAACATCGTCATCACTGAGATCGTCTGGAGTTCCTTTAGTCAGATAATCATCATGTTCGTAAACAACATTTATTGCCGCATTTTGCATGTCCAATAACATATAAAGATCATCAGAAAAGTTATCTGTTCTGATAATTAAACCTCTTAGCGCCTTCTGAAAATCGGCAGCAGTTTCAAGCTCAGAAGATCCCTCTTTATCAATTAAATTTTGCTGAAAGAAATTCACATCTAAGGGGACTCTTATTCTGGGGGAAAGTCTTGTTTCAACTTGCGTTGTCTCGTCAATATCTGGGGTGTCGGGATCATCTTCCTTATAATTGATGCGAATCTCATCAAAATTTAAAGAAATCGTTTCGTCAAAAAGTGTTGCATTGAAAAGGCCTTGTTCAAAATAATCTTGATCAGAGTAATACGTTTGGCTTGTTTCAAAATTGTTTTCAGGATCTAAATTGTTAAGAAAAGTGGTTAATTCATATATCTTTAAATTGAAAGTAGCTTCACGATTTCCATATATTGAATCAATCTCATACACTTTGTTTTCACTTTGATAACTTTCGTTGTCGTCATCATTATGGTCTAAAATACCGTCGCCATCACTGTCTGAACTTAAGGGATTCAATTCGGCTTGAGTCTCAACAATATCGGTCAATTCATCTCCATCCGAATTACTTTGTGGATCATTGGGGTCGGCATCCAGAGAATCAATAACACCATCGTTATCTGCATCATTTTGATTGGTAAAGAAAGGAATATCTAAATAAACCCATTTAACTGTTTCATTTTCGGGTATTAAATTTGGATCCGTTTGGTTGGGATCCTCTTCAAATTCTTGTTCGTGATTTCCAAAAACAGGGGTTTCAGTAATGGTTAACTGTGCGGTAATACTTGCCTCAGCAAGACCAAAAACAGGATGATTTATTCTTCCAAGCTGAGCCAATGGAAGTCCATTGGTTTGAACTTTCTTTAATTTTTTTTGAAATGTAAATGCTGGGAAATTCTCTGTTATCGTCTCAAGTTTCTCATCTGTAAATAAATTTTCACCCACAGGATGAAAATCTTTGTTACATGAACTTAAAAACAAAATAAATGCAATACTTGCAAGAAATCTAATATTGGAACGCATCTGCGGATTTTCTATTAAAATTTATTACTATAAAAATCAATATACACTTCCTCATTTTTAGAATCATTGAACTTTAAATGAGGCTTTTTACTTTTTTCTACTTCTTTAACTACCTCAACAGGAACATCTTCTGCCGACAGTATCAGGCCATCTGAATGCTTAATGGCCAGAGAAATAAGAGATTCATAGCTAGCCGTTTTTAACTCTTCAAGCTGTGCTGTATCAATCTTATCAAATGCAACTTTTTCAAAAAAGTTTTTTGCAAAAGGAGTTTCAAAATCAGGGCCGTAAATAGAACTAATTATTTTGCTCTCAGAAAACAGGGGTTCGTCTCGATAATAGGTCTGTAAGTACAACGGGAATAAGGCAGTAAACCAACCGTGAAGATGAATAATGTCGGGCGACCAATTCAATTTTTTGACTGTTTCCACAACCCCTTTCGTAAAAAAGATCATGCGTTCATCGTTATCATCATAACAATCACCTTTGCTGTCATGAAGCAATCCTCGACGCTTGAAATACTCATCGTTATCTATAAAGTAAACTTGCATTCTCTCTTTAGGAATAGAGGCCACTTTGATAATCAAAGGCATATCGAGGTCATTGACGACTAAATTCATTCCAGACAAACGAATCACTTCATGAAGCTGGTGCCTTCTCTCGTTGATTAATCCATAACGTGGCATAAAAATTCGCGTTTGTCCTCCATGCTCATTTATCTTCTTTGGAATTTGAAATGAATTGATGGCTTGCTCGGTCTGGGGCAGATAAGGAACTACCTCAGAAGAAATGATTAAAACTTTCTTATCTTTCATATGAATGATTTCCGTGGGGAAAGTTCTGCAAAAATACAAAATTAATGCACATATACTCAAAAACTACCTACTTTAGCAGCGTTAATAAAATACTAAATGTTGGTGTTTACTACTCATACTGAGATTCACTCCTTTCTCAGTGATAAAAAGAAATCGGTTGGATTGGTTCCTACCATGGGCGCATTACATAAAGGACATATCTCTTTAGTTGAAATAGCAGCTCAAGAGAATGAATGGGTAATTGTAAGTATTTTTATAAATCCAACACAATTTAACAATCCTGAAGATTTAGCAAATTATCCAAAGAATTTGGTTCAAGATAAAATTGCGTTAAGCGCATATGACGAAAAACTAATTCTTTATGTTCCTGAACCTGAGGATCTGTATCCAGAAAAGTTGGAGTCTAAAGAATACCATTTTAATGGCTTGGAAAAACACATGGAGGGAGCTTTTCGTCCCGGTCATTTTAATGGAGTGGCAACCGTAGTTGAGGCTTTATTTAAAAAATTAATCCCCAATCGAGCTTATTTTGGCGAAAAAGATTACCAACAATTACAGATTATTAAAGCACTAAATAAGCAATTGGATTTAAAAATTAAAATTGTCGAATGCCCCATTATCAGAGAAAAAGATGGACTGGCAATGAGCTCCAGAAACACCTTGCTTAATCCTGAGCAAAGGGAAGCAGCCCCTGTTATATTCAAAAGCTTAAAAGAAATTAAATTTCACCAAACCCAATGGAGTGTGTCCGAAATGGAAGCGTTTTTTCAAGCTTCTATTGAACGTGAATCCCAACTGAAACTAGACTATTTTTATGTGGCAAAAACATCGGACTTAATCCCTACATATAATCTTGAAGCAGGGATGACCTACAGGATTTTTGTGGCTGTATTTGCAGGAAAAACAAGATTAATCGATACGGTAGAATTAGAGAAAAAGAATACCTTTACGCCATGTTAATTGAAGTACTAAAATCGAAAATTCATCGCGTCACTGTTACCGATGCTGATCTTAATTATATAGGGAGTATTACCCTCGATAAAAACCTAATTGAAGCTGCAAATTTGATTGTTGGAGAAAAGGTTCAGGTAGTGAATATCAACAACGGAGAACGTCTAGAGACCTACGTAATTGAAGGTCAAGCCGGTACGGGGGAAGTGACTCTAAATGGCCCTGCTGCAAGAAAAGTCCAAAAAGGAGACGTCATCATTATTATAAGTTATGCACAGATGAGTCCTGATGCTGCGAAGCAATTCCAACCTAAACTTATTTTTCCAAATGAATCAACAAATCAACTCCAGTAAAGTTTGCATACTCTAAAATCTTTTTTGAAAGTTGTTGTCCCTCTAAGTGTTGGCTTGTTCTTTATCTATTTGACCGTTAGTGCAACGACTCCTGAAGAGCGTGAATTAATTTTTAGCTACATTAAAAATGCTGATTATCGCTTTTTATTACTGTCTGTTCTTTTTGGAATTTTAAGCCACATCTCTCGAGCTTATCGCTGGAAATTCCTCCTTGCTCCCTTAGGGTACAAGCCACGCTTTATCAATTCTACATTGGCTGTCTTAATTGCTTATATCGCTAACCTGGGCATTCCGCGTTCTGGAGAAATCCTTAGGGCAACTACCTTAAGTTCATATGAAAAAATTCCTTTTGAAAAAACCTTTGGAACAATAATCGCAGAGCGATTGGTGGATCTAATTATTTTACTCGGATTCATTCTATTAGCCTTAAGTCTTCAATTTGATCTTATCTGGGGGGTGCTAAAAGAAAAACAAATTTCTTCCAATTCTTTGATTCTTACGGGGATATTATTCACTACTGTCTTTTTTATTATTCGTTTTTTATTTAAAAAAGAAAAATACCCCCTCATTATTAAAATAAAAAACTTTTTGAAAGGACTATTAGAAGGTGTTTTAAGTCTCAAAACCATGCCCAACAAAGGGGCATTTATAGCCCATACCCTCTTCATTTGGGTGATGTATTTGGCCATGTTCTATGTGGTCAAATGGACGGTTCCGGAAATAGCAGTATTGGAATTAAATGCTTTAATTCCCGCATTTGTAATCGGAGGTTTAGCCATCTCTGCAACCAATGGTGGAATAGGAATCTATCCTTTCTCAGTCGCCCTTATGTTAGCCGCTTTTGGAATATCAAACGAATCAGGACTTGCTTTTGGTTGGATTATGTGGACCTCGCAGACCTTGATGATTATCGTCTTTGGTAGTCTTTCCTTTTTTGTGCTACCTTTAGTCAATCGTCAATAAAAGACTGTAAATTCAAAGTATGGCTAAAATTAAAAAAGCCTTTTTCTGTCAAAATTGTGGAGCACAACACGCCCAATGGCAAGGTCAATGCCACGCGTGTAAAGAATGGAACACCTTGGTAGAAGAAATTATTGAAAAGGAAGCGCCTAAAGAATGGGCTAAGGAAGTGGTTAGGGAAATAACAAGTCCTGTTCGAATGGATTCAATAGATGTGGCTGAGGTTCCAAGAATAAAAACACAAGATGAAGAATTAAATCGTGTACTCGGTGGAGGGCTAGTTCCCGGATCCGTTATTCTCTTGGGTGGAGAACCAGGAATTGGTAAATCAACGCTATTACTTCAAGTCTCTTTGAGTTTAAAAACCCCTGTTTTATATATTTCGGGAGAGGAAAGCCAACAGCAGATCAAACTTCGTGCTGACCGAATGGGATTGGACGGAAAAAACTGCTTTGTCTTAAGTCAAACAGAAACACAAAAAATTTTTCAGCAAATTCAAAAAGTAAATCCTGAGCTATTAATCATCGATTCGATTCAAACACTCCACAGCAATTATATCGAAAGCGGAGCTGGAAGTGTTTCTCAAATTAGAGCTACTGCAAGTGAATTAATTCAATTTGCAAAAAGCACCAATACTCCTGTAATCTTGGTAGGTCATATTACTAAGGATGGAAACATTGCTGGCCCTAAAATTTTAGAACATATGGTTGATACCGTACTTCAATTTGAAGGAGACAGAAATCATATTTATCGGATCCTTAGAGCGCAAAAGAACCGCTTTGGAGCCACTTCTGAAATTGGAATTTATGAAATGATTTCTCAAGGCTTACGCCAAGTGACTAATCCTAGTGAAGTATTAATTTCAGAAAGAGAGGAGGCTTTGAGTGGTCATGCTATTGCTGCAACGGTTGAAGGAATTCGCCCCTTAATGATCGAAGTACAAGCTTTAGTAAGTACTGCTGTATACGGAACGCCACAACGAAGCAGTACCGGTTTTAACGCCAAACGCCTAAATATGCTACTCGCTGTACTAGAAAAAAGAGCCGGTTTTGCACTAGGAAGTAAAGATGTATTTATCAATATTACTGGGGGAATGAATATTGAAGACCCTGCTTTAGACATGGCAGTAATCGCAGCATTACTCTCCAGTTATCATGATATCCCCATTGCACAAAATACTTGTTTTGCAGCAGAAATTGGTCTCTCTGGAGAAATTCGTCCGGTGTCTAAAGCTGAAATTCGAATTCAAGAGGCTGAAAAACTAGGCTTTGACAGTATTGCCATTTCAAAGTTTTCTAAACTAGGATCCCAACCGAAACAAATAAAAATTCAAGCTTTTTCTAAAGTAGAAAACCTTGTTGAATTTCTTTTTTAATCCTTTTTCCTTTTAAAAAAAGAAATACCTTTAACTAACTAAAATTTAACCCGAATGGACAAGATTGTAAAACAATTCCTTGACGAAGTATGTGCAAGAAACCAAAATGAACCTGAATTCATGCAAGCGGTAGCAGAGGTTGCAGAAACGGTGATCCCTTACATTGTTCAGCATGACATTTATTATGGTCAAAATATTTTACTGCGAATGGCCGAACCGGAAAGAGTGCTCTCGTTTCGCGTAGCATGGATTGATGATCAAGAAGAAATTCAAGTCAACCGTGGATACAGAGTGCAAATGAATTCTGCAATTGGTCCCTACAAAGGAGGCTTACGCTTTCATCCTAGTGTTAATTTAAGTGTATTAAAATTTTTAGCGTTTGAACAGACATTCAAAAATAGCTTAACCACCCTTCCCATGGGAGGCGGAAAAGGTGGATCAGACTTCAACCCAAAAGGAAGATCAGATACAGAAGTAATGCGGTTTTGTCAAAGTTTTATGACCGAACTTTACAGCCATATTGGCCCCAATAGGGATGTCCCAGCTGGAGATATTGGTGTAGGCGGAAGAGAAATTGGCTATTTATTTGGCCAGTACAAACGCCTACAAAATGAATTTACTGGTGTTTTAACAGGCAAAGGGGCTTCTTTTGGAGGGTCATTAATCAGACCCGAGGCTACGGGATACGGAGTTGTGTACTTTACTCAAAAGATGATGGAACATCAAAGCAAGAGTATTAAAGGGAAAACCATTGTTGTTTCTGGTTCAGGAAATGTGGCACAATATGCCACTGAAAAATGCATACAGTTGGGTGGTAAAGTGCTTACTTTATCTGATTCCTCGGGATATATTTTGGATCCAGACGGAATTGATCATGAAAAACTAGCCTTTATAATGAACTTAAAAAATATAAAGAGAGGACGAATCAACGCCTATATTGAGCAGTATCCTAAAGCCTCTTTTCATGCTGGAAAAACACCCTGGGAAGTTGCTTGTCAAATTGCGCTCCCCTGTGCAACTCAAAACGAATTAAACGGAGACGATGCTGCGGTTTTGTTAAAAAACGGATGTGTTTGTATTGGAGAAGGTGCAAACATGCCGTGTACCCCTGAGGCTATTTCACAATTTAAAGAAAATAAAATTCTATTTGCTCCCGGTAAAGCCTCTAATGCAGGTGGAGTTGCTGTTTCTGGACTAGAAATGGCTCAAAATTCACTCCGTTATAGTTGGACCCGAGAAGAGGTTGATCATCGTTTGCAGGTTATTATGGCAGACATTCATGAATCCTGTTTAAAATATGGGGAAGAGAATGGTTATGTTGATTATGTAAAAGGAGCCAATATTGCTGGATTTGTTAAAGTAGCTGATGCCATGCTAGCGCAAGGTGTAGTATAAATTAAAGATTTCGTGCAAGCATCCATTGAAGCCCTCACCCTTACAACAGTAAAATACGGCGATTCTAGTTTAATTGCAGCATGCTATACCAAACAGTATGGGCTGCAGTCATATATGCTTAAAGGGATTTTGGCTTCACGAACCCAAAAAAAAATCCCCAAAGCGCTATTTGAACCCTTATCCCTTTTGGAAATTGAAGCTCCAAAAAATCCTACCGATCGTTTGGGCTACATAAAAGAGGCTAAACTTCACTTCCCCTATGCATCCATTCCTTTTGATCTTAGAAAAAAAACACTCCTTTTTTTCTTAGCAGAAGTGATTCATCAGGTTGTGAAAGAAGAACAAGAAGCCAATATTGAATTGTATTCGTTTTTAAAAAAAAGAATGCTTTGGCTGGATGTCGAAGAAAATGTCGGCTTATTTCACGTTAAGTTAATGTTAGATCTTTCAAAGTTCATTGGTTTTTATCCCAATATAACCGAAAAGAACGCCCCCTATTTTGATCTAGAAACCGGATGCATGAGTCATAACAAACCCAGGGGAGCCTTCCTAGAGGGATCCATGAAAATAGCGTGGATACAACTATTGGGCATGGAATTTGATACCATAGGGGAAATTAAGTTTACAAGAAAAGAAAAATCTACTTTATTAGATTTTGCAGTGCTTTATTTCGAACTACATTTACAACAATTCAAACCACCAAGATCAACCAAAATATTGAATGAAATTTTTAAGTAAGCTAACTATTTTCTTTCTGCTAATTTCGCCTTTGTTCCTGATGGCACAGAGTATACTTGTATTGGATGCTGCCTCAGGTGACCCCATTGAAGGAGCTGCACTTTTCAATCAAGAAAAAACAAAATCAAGCCTCACCGATGAAAACGGAAGCGCCTCCCTTTCGGCCTTTTTAGAAAAGGAACGCGTATACATTCAGTATTATGGATACAAAACCTTGTCCATTCAACTTAAATTAAAAAATATTCAAGATGGAATTACGATTCGACTCGAGGCCGAAGAGCAAACCTTAGATGAAGTTATTTTATCTGTTGCACGAAAAGCCTCTAACAGAAAACAAATTGCCGAAAAAGTGAATGTAGTCAGTGCAAGTGAGATTAAACTTCAACGCCCAGCCAATGGGGCTGATCTTGTAGGGCTTAGTCCGGGTGTGCGAATCCAAAAAAGTCAAGGAGGTGGTGGGAGTCCGGTTATTAGGGGATTTGAAGCCAATCGATTACTGCTGGTGGTGGATGGTGTTCGTATGAATAATGCAATCTATAGAAGTGGTCATTTGCAAAATTCGATAACAATTAATCCCAACAATATAGAACGTGTTGAAGTTGTTTTTGGGTCTTCCTCTGTTGGCTATGGGTCAGATGCCCTGGGTGGAGTGATTCATTACTATACCCGCAGTCCATTAATCAATAGCGAGAAAAAAATTTCTACACAAGTTTCAAGTGACTTCTCAACGGCTGATAATGCTACAATCAATTCGTTCTCTACTGAAGTTAGTTTTAAGAAATGGGCAAGTTTGACCAGTATTAGTCATTCATCATTTGGTGACATTAGGATGGGGAAAAATAGAACCCATGGCTATCCAGATTGGGGACTGACTCCATTTTATTCTGCCAATTCAAGAAGCCAATACAGCCCTGTGCCCTTAGAAAATGAAAACCCATTGATTCAAAAAAATACAGCTTATGATCAATTGGATTTATTTCAAAAATTTTTAGTGCAGATCAACGAAAAACGTCAGCTTTCACTGAATCTTCAATACTCCAATTCTTCTGACATTCCCCGATATGACAAACTGGTGGAAACACGTAATGGAAATCTTCGATTTGCTGAATGGTATTACGGTCCTCAAAAACGTTTATTTATTTCCCCTCAATATAAATTTTTTACTGATAAAAAATTCTTGAATTCTGGACGCGTCACATTTGGATATCAGCATCTTGAAGAATCCAGAAATAGTCGTGAATTTGAAAGTCTTACAAGAGAATATCAAAGAGAGAAAGTGAAAGTATTTAGTTTGAATGGAGATTTTGAATTTGATTTAGACGAAAAACATTCCTTTTCCTATGGCTTTGAGGGAACCTATAATAAAGTTCGCTCTTTGGCTTATGAATACGATCTATTAATCAATCAAAATAACATAGAAGGGAGTAGCCCTAGACTACCTATCCCCACTCGCTATCCAAGCGCAAAAAGCTCTTATGGGAGCTTTGCCCTTTTCATCAATTGGGTTTGGGACCTCAACGAAAAATTAACTTTAAATGCAGGGGCACGAATCACTACCACAAGATTGGCTGCGCGTTGGAAGGAGTCTTATAATATTAATTCTTTAATCTCGGAAGTCAATCTTAATAATGAGGCTTTAACTGAAACCTTAGCCCTAACTTACCGTCCCTCAGAAAAAAAACAATGGAATGTGATTGTTTCTAATGGTTTTAGGAATCCAAACATTGACGATGTTGGGAAAATTAGAGAAAATAAAGGCATCCTTGTTGTTCCCAACCCTTTTCTTTTCCCAGAATACGCATATAATTTCGAACTGGGCTTTACCAATTATCTGAATTTACCCAAAAATTACATCTCCATTAGAGGGTTTACAACACTTATTTCACGGCATATTGGACGTGATAATTACGTGATTTTTGCTGACAACACGACCCCTGACATGAATACTATTCTTTATCAAGGAAAAGAAGTTGAAACTTTTGCCAATATTAATTCTGGAGACCGTTATCTATTTGGGGGGTCTATTGACGGTTATTATTCTTTCCTAGATTCGTTTTCAATTCTAGCCAATGTATCCTTTATTGAGGCTGGAAAAAATAAAAGATACGGCCCTTTACCCTCTGTTTCTCCTATTTTTGGAAATCTGCTCTTAAACTATCAAAAACAAGCTTGGATAGCTAGCTTGCGCTTTCAATTTAGCGGCAGTAAAAATCCAGACACCTACAGCATAGGAGGAGAAGATGGTTTAGAGGAAACTCCCTTGATATCTGAAAATCTAGGGATTTATGCCGGAAGCCCCGCATGGAATGATTTGTCCTTCTTGACACAATATAATTGGAAAGAAAATATAACTTTTCGATTGGGTATAGACAACATCTTTGACATTCATTATCGTAGCTTTGCCTCTGGCGTATCTGCACCTGGGAGAAATTTTAAAATAGGGGCTAATATTTCTTTTTAATACTTACAGTGCTAGTAGCCTAGTATCATAAAAAACACGCTGTTTTCTTTAAATTAATTACTTTCGCATTTGAATGCAAAAAATGGTAGTTTTCAATTACTATTTTAATATTTTATTTACAATACACTAAGACTAGAATACAAACGAAAAACCAAGCATGAAATTCAAGGAATACAAAGGGCTAAACTTACCTCAAATTGCTGATGAGATATTGGGTTCTTGGAAGGAAAACAACACCTTTTCAGAAAGCATAAGTCTTCGTGAAGGGAAACCCTCCTTTGTCTTTTATGAAGGTCCTCCCTCTGCCAATGGAATGCCGGGGATTCATCATGTTATGGCTCGTGCGATCAAAGATATTTTTTGTCGCTACAAAACACAAAAAGGATTTCAAGTGCACCGTAAAGCAGGGTGGGATACACATGGTCTTCCTGTAGAACTTGGTGTTGAAAAAGAATTAGGAATTTCCAAAGATGCGATAGGCAAATCAATTACTGTAGAAGAATACAACCAAGCTTGTAAAAAAGCGGTTATGCGATATACCGATGTCTGGAATGAACTGACCCAACGCATTGGCTACTGGGTAGATATGGAAGATCCATATGTTACTTATACTTCAAAATATATGGAGTCGGTATGGTGGTTGCTAAAACAAATCCACGAAAAAGGACTTTTGTACAAAGGCTACACAATCCAGCCTTATTCCCCCATGGCAGGAACAGGATTAAGTTCTCATGAACTCAATCAACCCGGAACTTATCAAAATGTAACAGACACTACAATAACAGCACAATTTAAAGCAAAAAAGGAGAGTCTTCACAATACTCTAGAAGCAGAAATTCCGCTCTATTTGTTGGCATGGACCACTACCCCCTGGACGCTCCCATCCAATACTGCGTTGACCGTTGGAAAGAATATTGACTATGTAGTTGTTCGTACTTACAATCAATATACTTTCGAGCCCGTCCGAGTTCTATTAGCAAAAGCCTTGCTTTCCAAGCAATTTGGAAAGAAGTATATTTTACAAGACGATCTAAAAACCTATCAAGCTGGAGATAAAACTATTCCTTACTTAATCGAAAATGAAATAAAAGGAAGAGAATTGATTGGAATTCGCTACGAACAGCTATGGACCGCAGCCCCATTACCCTTAACACATCCAGAAAATGCTTTCCGAGTGATTGCAGGAGATTTTGTGACTACAGAAGAGGGAACAGGTATTGTACATACGGCGCCTACCTTTGGAGCAGATGACGCCAAAGTAGCCAAAGAAGCTAAACCTGAGGTTCCGCCCTTATTGGTTTTAGATGAAAATCACAATGCAGTCCCACTAGTAGATCTCCAAGGTCGTTTTAGAACTGAAGTTGGTCCTTTAGGAGGTCGTTATGTTAAAAATGAATACTATCCCGAAGGAGAAGCCCCAGAACGTTCAACCGATGTGGAGATCGCTATTCAACTCAAGGAGGAAAATCGAGCGTTTAAGGTTGAAAAATACGTTCACTCCTACCCGAATTGTTGGAGAACCGATAAACCCATTTTATATTATCCATTAGATTCTTGGTTCATCAAAGTGACCGATGTACGAGATCAAATGGTGGATCTCAACCAAGAAATCAACTGGAAACCAAAATCAACTGGAGAAGGGCGATTTGGGAATTGGCTTTCCAATGCAAACGACTGGAATCTTTCTCGCTCACGTTTTTGGGGGATTCCCTTGCCCGTTTGGCGGACCGAAGATGGGCAAGAAACTCAAATAATGGGGTCTATTGCAGAATTAAAAGATGCAATTGATTTAGCAGTAGAAAAAGGAATGATGCAAGAAAATCCTTTTCGAAATTTTCAAGAAGGTGATTTTTCAGCGTCCAATTACGACCCCATAGACCTCCACAAGAACGTTGTTGACCAAATTGTGTTATGTAGCGCAAAAGGACAACCCATGTATAGAGAATCCGATTTGATTGATGTCTGGTTTGATTCAGGAGCAATGCCTTATGCACAATGGCACTATCCGTTTGAAAATAAAAATAAAATTGATTCTGGAGAACGCTTCCCTGCAGATTATATCGCCGAAGGGGTGGACCAAACTAGAGGCTGGTTTTATACTTTACATGCTATTGGAACACTTGTTTTTGGTAAAAAAGCATACAAAAATGTCGTCTCCAATGGATTGGTTTTAGATAAATCAGGACAAAAAATGTCCAAGCGTTTGGGCAATGCAGTAGATCCATTCGAGACACTCGATCAATACGGAGCCGATGCAACCCGATGGTATATGATCTCCAATGCCAACCCTTGGGATAATTTAAAATTTGATGCTGATGGAATTGCTGAGGTACAACGTAAATTTTTTGGTACGCTCTATAACACCTATTCATTCTTCAGCTTGTATGCCAATATTGATGCTTTTGATCCTAAGAAAGAAAAAACTGTACCTTTTGAAGACAGAACAGAGCTAGATCGTTGGATATTATCAGAATTACACAGTTTAATTCAAACTGTAGATGCTGCTTTCGAAGAGTATGAACCAACCAAAGCCAGTCGAGCGATTTCAGATTTTGTACAAGAGAAATTAAGTAACTGGTATGTACGTCTTTGTCGTAGACGTTTTTGGAAAGGAGAGTATGGCTTAGACAAGATCGCTGCTTACCAAACGCTTCATGAATGCTTGGTTACTGTTTCAAAGCTAGCCGCTCCTGTAGCGCCCTTTTATATGGATCGTTTGTATCAAGATTTAACTCAAGAAAATGTCTCAATACATTTAACCGATTTTCCTGAAGCGAATAAAGACCTTATTAATGCCGATTTAGAGCATCAGATTAATACCGCAAGAACGCTGACCTCTTTGGCCTTATCCCTTCGGAAAAAAGAACAAGTCCGTGTTCGTCAACCCTTACAAAAGATAATCATCCCTGTAAAAGACCAAGCAGAAAGAAATCGTATTGAGCAAATCACAGAACAACTAAAAGGAGAAATAAACATTAAAACCGTTGAACTTCTGGATGATGCAAATTCACTTTTAGTAAAAGAAATTAAACCTAATTTTAAAACTTTGGGGCCTCGTTTTGGCAAAGAAGTGAAAGCAGTAGTTGAGCTTATCAAAAGTTTAAATGAAGAACAAATCAATCAATTAGAAGGAAAAGGAACCCTTGAAGTACAACTAAACGAAAAAAACCTTATTTTAGAACGTTCGGACATAGAAGTCTCTTTCAAAGATATTGACGGATGGCAAGTTGCCCAAGGAGGCGGAATGACCGTAGCTCTCGACATGACATTGACACCCGAATTGGTTCAAGAAGGTATTGCAAGATAATTAGTCAATAGAATTCAAAACCTCAGAAAAGATAGTGGCCTAGAGGTGACTGATAAAATTGCTGTTTTCCTAAAAAACGAACCCCAATTAGATGCTGCAGTTTCAGAAAATAAAAATTATATATTGTCTGAAATCCTTGCTGAAAATTTAACTTTTGAGCCGAATTTAACAAACGGTTTAAGTCTTGAATTTGAAAATATAAAAACCATAATACGAATACAAAAATTATCCTGATGAGCGAAAAAACAAAATATAGCGATGCGGAACTACAAGAATTCAAAAGCTTGATCGAAGAAAAGATTCAAAAGGCACGATTAGATCTTGACTTATTGAGAAGTTCCTACATGAATGATGGAAACAATGGGACAGAAGATACAGCACCCACCTTTAAAGCGTTTGAAGAAGGTTCTGAAACCATGTCCAAAGAAGCCAATACACAATTAGCCATTCGACAAGAAAAGTTTATTCGAGATCTTAAAAATGCATTGATAAGAATTGAAAATAAAACCTACGGAATTTGCCGTGTTACAGGAAAGCTAATCAATAAAAAACGCTTATTTCTGGTACCTCATGCAACCTTGAGTATTGAGGCAAAAAACATGCAAAAATAAGCTCCAAAACCCATTTATTCTGAACAAGAAAAAAACATATTTCACCCTTACATGGGCGCTAGTGATTATTGTTAGTGTGTTGCTAACGGATCAATTCAGTAAGTTTTATATCAAATTAAACTACCCGCTGTCCGGTTATGGCGTCCCTCCAATTGTAGATTGGGGCTTTTTCAAATTACTTTTTGTTGAAAATAAAGGGATGGCCATGGGAACCAAATTCAATGATATTCTTCCTTTTGTACAAGAAGATACTGCCAAACTTTTTTTGACACTCTTTCGATTGGTGGCTATCTTTGGTTTAGGGTATTGGCTTTGGGATTCCATAAAAAAACAAAGTCCTACATTACTGAATTGGGCATTGGCTTTTATTTTTGCTGGTGCTTTAGGGAATATTATTGACTCCGTATTCTATGGGGTTATTTTCTCAGATAGTTACAATGGTGTCGCTAAATTATTCCCAGAAGAGGGGGGATATGCACCCTTATTTTACGGTCATGTTGTAGACATGCTCCAGTTTCCTTTAGTAGAATGGACTTGGCCCCAATGGATTCCTATCCTAGGAGGAGACACTTTTTTATTTTTTCAGTACATCTTCAATGTTGCCGATACTGCCATCAGTACAGGCGTAGGAATCTTAATTGTTTTCAATAAAAAAATCTTTAAAAAAGAGGAGGTTAAAACGAGTGAATCTGATCAGGACTAACACAATAGTCCAGCACAATATCTTCTTTTCGTATCCCTTCAATATGATCTACAGGATCAAAAAAAGAGAGTCCAATCTTGATCACTTCCTTTTTACATTTTTTCAAAAAAGTATCATAAAACCCTTTGCCATACCCCACTCGATTTCCTTTTATATCATACGCCAATAGCGGAATAAAAACAACCTCCAGCATAGTGGGATCAATAGAAATACCCCCTTCGGGTTCGGGAATCCCCCAAGGGTTTTGTGCTATTTTGGTCCCATCGGTCAATAAAATGTGAGTTAAGGTTTCTTCATCCAACACCTTAGGTAAAACCACCTGTTTATCTCTTCCTTGAAGTAAGGTTAGAATTAAGGCCGTATCCACCTCAGCTTTTGAGGCAATGGGTAAAAACAAATGAAAATATTCCAAGTCCCATATAGGAAGTTTTAAACATTGATTGGCAAGTGCTAAACTTTGTTCATCATACTTTTCGGATGAAAGTGCTTGTCGCTTTTCTGAAAAAAAGATACGTAAGGCCTGTTTTGAATTCTCCATTAAATTTTTCAATTATTCATAAAAACATTGAAAATTAGTTAAAAAGATTACATCAATCGTTCCGTCAGAAAAAAATATTACTCGCCGTTTTTAAAAACGATAACCAATACTCAATCCTGCACGAGCTCCACCCCATGGTCCAGAAAAATTGATATTGATTGCGCGATCAGTGATTTCTGTAGTTTGATCAACAAGAGGAAAGTCAAATTCGTTTGCTTCTGTATTTAATGCCTCTTTTTCATATTCAGAAAAGGGCTGAGAATTTATCCCATTTATAGCTCCTGAGGCGCTTCCATAATGTGGCCCAATAATCCACCAGTCTAAAACAAATGATTTTCCCAAGTTAAACTGACTCCCTATCAGCAAACCCACGGTATTTCCATTAATGGATCCTTTAGCTTTTATGCTTGAGGGTGTTCCTAATTCGTCTTCATAATCGAAAGAAACCCCTTCGAGAGACAATTTAGAATTTCTGTAAAAAGGAGCAAGATAAAAGCCTTTTCCATATCCTTTTTTTCCTAAATAAAATCGAATTTCGGGGGTAATACTGTACAACAAGCTCTGATAATTTATCAAAAGTTGCTTCATCATTTACAAAACTTTTAACAGAGACTTGAAGGGGAATTCCTGACTGGGGGATTGTTCCGTATGATAGGGCTACAGAAGTTTTAGGCTTTAAGATTCGTTCGTATTGGAACTGAATATTATTAAATGTAAAACTTGTAAAACTTAGCTTAATTAAATTCTTTTTAGATTGGTTGGTTTGCTTTAAAGAATCGATCTCATATGTTGGATCGGAAGAATCAAATTGTTGCGCATGAATAAATGAACATAACATTAAAACAAGGTTATAGGCTAATTTTTTCATATTGGTAAAAATTTGGTTTAAATTAAAAATACTGTTTTTTGCTTGAAAATTTCAATTGGCAATAATTAAAGTTTCTTTAGACAAAAAGAATCGATATTTTCGTTCTGTGAAATCTGATCTCATTGAAATTCAATTAAAAAGCCTTCCACAGGTTTCAGGGGTGTATCAATATTTTGATAAATCAGATCGTGTAATCTATGTCGGTAAGGCTAAAAATCTAAAAAAAAGGGTTAGCTCTTATTTCAACAAGGTCCATGAAAATAAAAAAACCACCGTACTGGTAAAAAATATCGTTCGGATAGAACATATTGTTGTTGAAACTGAAATGGACGCCCTTCTTTTGGAAAATAACCTCATAAAAAAGTACCAGCCCCGATACAATATTTTACTTAAAGACGACAAAACCTATCCCTGGATTTGTATCAAAAAAGAACCTTTTCCACGTATTTTCTATACGCGTCGTGTGATCAAAGACGGTTCGGAATATTTCGGACCCTATACCAATATGAAAACAGTAATGACGCTTTTGGGATTGGTGCGTACTTTGTACCCACTGAGAAGCTGTAAGTTTGATTTAAGTGACGAAAAAATAGATGCTGGTAAATATAAAGTTTGCTTAGAGTACCACATGGGTAATTGCTTAGCGCCCTGCACCAAACAAATTGAAGCTCAAGTCTATGAAAACAATATCAAAGACATCCGAGAAATCATCAAAGGAAACTTTAAAGAATCCACACAAGGGTTCAAAAAGCAAATGGATGCTTATGCTGCAGCTATGGAATTTGAAAAAGCCCAAACCGTCAAAGAAAAAATCGAATCGCTGACAAATTATCAAGCCAAATCTACTATTGTAAATTCCAAAATAAATAATGTAGATGTCTTTAGTATCATCTCAGACGAAAGCTATGGCTACATCAATTTTATTCAGGTGTCCCATGGAGCAATTGTGCGATCCCACACCCTGGAAATAAAAAAGAAGTTGGATGAATCAGATGCTACCTTATTACAATTGGGAATCATTGAAATAAGACAATTATTTGCTAGTTCCGCCAAAGAAATTTATTTGTCTGAACTGGTTGCCCTGGGTGAAAATTTAAAAGTAAGTGTACCCCTTCAGGGAGATAAACGAAAGCTCGTAGATCTATCGCTGCGCAATGCCAAATTCTTTAGAATGGATCGCTTTAAACAGATGAAAATTGTAGATCCAGAACGACATACCTCACGGATAATGAGTCAAATGAAAATCGATTTGAGGTTGCCCAAGGAGCCCTATCATATTGACTGTTTTGATAACTCTAATATCCAAGGCTCTAATCCAGTAGCGGCTTGTGTGGTTTTCAAAAACGGAAAACCATATAAAAAAGAATATCGGCATTACAACATAAAAACAGTAGAAGGGCCAGACGATTTTGCTTCTATGGAGGAAGTTGTATACAGGCGCTACAAACGTTTGTTGGAAGAAGAAGCTTCACTCCCCCAACTCATCGTCATTGATGGAGGAAAAGGACAACTTTCCTCCGCAGTAAAAAGTTTAGATTTATTAGGCCTTAGAGGAAAAATTTCTATTGTGGGAATTGCCAAACGTTTGGAAGAAATTTACTTTCCTGGAGATTCTATTCCTTTGTATCTCGACAAAAGATCAGAAAGTCTTAAAATATTACAGCGTGCTCGAGACGAAGCACACCGCTTTGGAATAACTTTTCACAGGCAAAAACGAAGTAAGGGAAGTTTAAATTCTGAATTGGATCAAGTCGAAGGAATTGGTCCTGCAACCCGAGATAAATTATTACGTCATTTTAAATCCTTAAAACGAATTAAAGAAGCCTCAAAAGAAGCCCTAGAAAATGTTTTAGGAAAACAAAAAGGATCCAAAATCTATGATGGATTACATCCCCAATAAGATATTTAACATTTTATAAACGTGTGCCTATCAACTCCCATGCGCGGATTCGTTATCTTTGAAGTATGATTAATAACTTCTTCTTTATACTTTTTTTTGGAATTTTTGTTAACCACGCACAACCTATTCCATTCGATAGCACTGAGCCTTCTGCTCCTTTTCAAGAGGGAGAGTGGTTTCAATTGCGAATCCATTATGGTTTTTTAAATGCCAGTTATGCTACGCTTTCACTGGAACGGGATACACTGAAAGGAACACCTGTCTTTCATGCCAAAGCCTTTGGAGAAACCACTGGAATTGCAAGTTGGTTTTTTAAAGTAGAAGATTATTACGAAAGCTATTTTGACCAAACAACCATACTACCCTATAAATTTATCCGAGACATCAATGAAGGAGGGTATACCAAAAATGTAGAAATTGACTTTAATCACGAACTCCAAAAAGCTAAAGTCAACAACAAAAAGAAAAAAGTAACAGAAGAGTTTGAAATTGAACCCAATGTTCAGGATTTGATTTCCTGTTTTTACTATTTACGCAACTTTTATCCCAAAGAAAAAATTAAGGTCAATGAAAGCTTTGATATCAATATGTTTTTTGATCAGGAAAACTATGTGTTCAAACTAAAATATTTAGGAAAAGAAGTGATTAACAGTAAGTTCGGGGCTGTAAACTGTCTGAAATTTCGTCCTATTGTTCAATCGGGCAGAGTGTTCAAGGAGCAAGAAAGTGTCACCTTATGGGTTTCTGATGATGAAAACAAACTTCCGATTCGTCTGCAAGCCGACATCTTGGTGGGATCAATCAAAGCGGATATTGAAAATTTCAAGAATTTAAAGTACCCTTTTAAAATTAATGTCAACTAGCCTGTACAGAAAAAGAGGATAACTTTTCCATTGCTTTTTTTATTATTCACTTTAAGTTTAGACCTTTGCAAAAAATAACTCTATGTATCGAGTACTGACACTTCTCTTTTTTTTGATGCTACTCTCATGTAATAATAGTGGTGAAGCTACTACGAGTGAAACAGAAGTTGCTGAGGTTGAAATTCAACCCAATTTTCATTTTGGAATTGACCTCAACGAATATGAATTACGTGAAAATAAAATCAAAAGAGGGGATACTTTCGGTAAGATCCTGGAAGAAAACGGAATCGATTACCCTCAAGTCTATGCTATTCTTGAGGCCATCAAAGGGAACGTTAGTGTTCGTAAACTAACTTTAGGAAAACCGTATAGCCTTTTTTATAGCAAAGACAGTATTCCCACACCCGAATATTTTGTCTATCACCCGGGTGTTTCGGGTTATTCTGTAATTCATTTACGAGACAGTTTGTATGGTCAAGAAGTTGTAAAACCCACTCGTTTGATGGAATTGGAAGCTTCAGGTGTTATCGAAAGTTCTCTTTATGAAACCATGCAAAATAGCGGAATTAATGAAAGTTTGACTTATTATCTTTCGGATGTATATGCATGGACAGTTGATTTTTTTAGATTACAAAAAGGAGATCGTTTCAAAGTTATTTATACCGAAAAGTTTGTGGATGATTCAATTTCTGTAGGGATTGAACGAATTAAAGCTGCCTATTTTGAGCATAATGGCAAACCCCTTTATGCCTTTGAATTTATTAGCGATCCTGAAAAAGGCATTGTAGATTATTTTGACAATGAAGCCAACAGTTTACGTCGCGCTTTTTTGCAAGGGCCTTTAAAATTTAACCGCGTCTCCTCTCGCTATAACTTAAGGAGAAGAATTGCCTATTACGGAAATAGTATACGTCCTCACAAAGGAACTGACTTTGCCGCTTCGGTTGGAACACCCATTTTAGCAACAGCCAATGGAACTGTCGTTAAATCTAGTTATACCCGGGGGAATGGAAACTATGTTACCTTAAAACACAATGGCACCTACTCGACCCAATACCTTCACATGAAAAAAAGAAAAGTAAAAGTCGGGGAATTTGTCGAGCAAGGCGATATTATAGGATGGGTAGGAATGACCGGAAACACCTCTGGACCCCATGTCTGTTATCGTTTTTGGAAAAATGGCAAACAGGTGGATCCATTCAAACAAAAACTTCCCGATGCGAAACCTATTTCTTCCGAGTTAAAATCTAAATTTGCCGAATATATTGTTCCTTATAAAACAAAACTAGATTGTATTTCATTTGAACCTTCAGCATCAGATGAATTTGTAGAAAATAACAATAACCATAACAATGCACAAGATCCTTCCTAATTCCAATCCAACAGCATTAGATGCTTGGGAATCCCTCAAACAACATTTCCAAAATACAAAACACACCACCCTCAGAGAGCACTTCAAAGAAGAACCCAACCGTTTGGATTATACGGTTTTAGAATGGGAGGAGTTTTATGTAGATTTTTCAAAAAATAGATTAGACAAAAAAGGATTTGATTTATTACTTAAACTAGCAAAGGAATCCGGTTTAAAAGAGGCTATTGCAGCTCAATTTTCAGGAAATAAGATTAATGTAACAGAAGATAGGGCCGTTTTACATACTGCATTGAGAACCTTAAAAAAAGATCCCCTACTCTTCGAAGGAGAAAATGTACTCCCTGCGCTTGCAGAAACCCAACAAAAAATGTACGCTTTCTGTGATAACGTAATTTCAGGAGCATGGAAGGGATATACTGGAAAAGCCATTACCCATATCGTCAATATTGGAATTGGAGGTTCAGATTTAGGCCCTGCCATGGTTGTAGAAGCACTAGAGTATTATAAAAATCATTTAGATGTTCGCTTTGTTTCTAATGTAGAGGGAGATCACCACCAAGAAGTGATCAAAGACCTCAATCCAGAAACTACCCTTTTTGTCATTGTATCAAAAACGTTTACAACTCAAGAAACCTTGAGTAATGCGAACAGCATCCGAGCTTGGTTTTTAAATCAAGCACCTGAACAAGCTGTTGCTCAACATTTTGTAGCCGTTTCTACCAATACCGAAAAAACTGCTGCTTTTGGAATTTCAGCTGAAAACACCTTCCCGATGAATGACTGGGTAGGGGGTAGATTCTCCTTGTGGAGTACAGTGGGTTTAAGTATTTGTTTGGCCGTAGGACCGAAACACTTTACTGGACTTTTAGAAGGGGCGGGCAAAATGGATGCCCATTTTCAAGAAACTCCTTTTGATAAAAATATTCCCGTAGTTCTTGCCTTAATCAGTGTCTGGTATAACAACTTTTGGAATGCAGAAAGTGAAGCAATTATTCCTTACACACAATACCTTAGAAACCTTCCTGCCTATTTACAACAAGGAATCATGGAGAGTAACGGAAAAAGTGTAGGGCGTGACGGAAAAAGAGTAAATTATCAAACAGGAACATTGATCTGGGGTGCTTCTGGAACCAATGCGCAACATGCCTTCTTTCAGCTAATTCACCAAGGGACCAAGTTAATTCCAGCTGATTTTATCGGCTTCAAAAAAGCTCTTCATGGAAATAAAGACCACCAGGAAAAATTATTGGCCAACTTCATCGCGCAAACCGAAGCCTTAATGAATGGAAAGACACTCGATCAAGTTAAAGTTGAACTGAATGCAAGTGGAATGTCTCCTGAAGAACAAATTAAAATTGCTCCTTTTAAAGTATTTGAAGGAAACAAACCCACCAATACACTACTAATCGATTCTTTGACGCCAAACTCCTTAGGTGCTTTGATTGCCCTTTACGAACATAAAATTTTTGTTCAAGGAATTTTATGGAATATTTATAGTTATGATCAATGGGGTGTTGAATTGGGGAAACAATTAGCCAATGTCGTTTTAGAAGACATCAAAGACAATGCAAATCACCCGCATGACAAGTCAACCCAAGCACTTTTAAAGCATATTTCTGATTAAATAAAGGGGTCATTTCTCAAATTTGAGGTCCTTCACTTTAAGTTGTAGGTTCAGTATTCCATTAAACTCGTTTTCTTCAAGGGTGTATAAAACAGAAAAAAGAGCTTGATTTTTTATGGCGATTAAATGGGATCCCATTCCAAAAGCAATCCCTTGAATCTTGGTTCCAGAAGGATCCGTGATTTCAAGCTTAAGATGCTCCTGCGCTTTCCCAACTTGGCGGGTCCCTCCTGTATCTCTGCATTGATGTGTAACAAAGACAGGACGCATATTTTTGGGTCCAAAAGGCCCCATTTGGTTTAAAATTCTTAAGAGTTTGTGATTTATTTCTTTAAAACTCAAAACCATATCATATGTCAAACTTGGGGCTCGTTGTTCAGGCAAAATATGTGCGCTTACATAGGATTCAAATGCAGCTTTAAGACCGTCTAATTGCTCTGTTTTTAGGGTTAAACCCGCAGCGTACTTATGGCCCCCAAATTGGATCATATATTCCTGACAGAACTCCAGGGCCTTATAGACATCAAAACCTCGCACAGAACGAACAGATCCTGACAATACACCTTCGGATTCAGTTAATACAATTGTGGGACGATAATAGGTTTCAATCAATCGGGAGGCTACAATACCAATGACACCCTTATGCCAGGAGGGATGATACACCACAGTAGAATAGTTCTCTTTTTGTTCGTTTAAAATAATTTGTTGCAAGGCTTCTTGAGTAATCCGTTCATCGGTTGCTCTTCTTTCAGAATTGTAAAACTCAATAGAACGTGCAACGGGAAGCGCTACTGCTGGATCTGTTGCAGCAAGTAAATGCACTGCATTAAGTCCATGATCCATTCTTCCTGCGGCATTAATTCGCGGTGCAATAACAAAAACTAAATCAGAAACACGCAGGGGTTTTTTTAAGCTTTTTAAAAAAAACTGAAATCCAATACGTGGACTTTTATTCAGCTGCTCAATTCCCAAAAAACTAAGGATTCTGTTTTCACCCACTATGGGAACAATATCTGCAGCAATAGCAGTAGCCACCAAATCTAAATAGGGAAATAAATCTTTTTCGGGAAGTTCCAAGCGCTGTTGGAGCGCTTGAATTAATTTGAAGCCAATACCACAACCACACAACTCTTTAAAGGGATAAGGACAATCGATCCTTTTGGGATCTAACACGGCAACAGCTTCAGGTAAAATTTCACTGGGTAAATGATGATCACAAATCACAAAATCAATCCCCAATTTATGGGCATAAGCTATTTGTTTATTTGCTTTAATTCCGCAGTCTAAAGCAATAATAAGACTAATCCCCTCCTCTTTGGCCTTGTCAATTCCTGCAATAGAAATGCCATACCCTTCTTTATATCGATCGGGGATATAGGGTGTTAAGTTCTCCATTTTATCCTTTAAATATGAATAAACTAAAGCTACAGAAGTTGTTCCGTCTACATCATAATCCCCATAAATCATTACCTTTTCTTGCTGTTTTATAGCATTCTCAATTCGATGGACAGCTTGAACCATATCTTTCATTAAAAACGGATCGTGAAGTTGTGACCAATCGGGTCTAAAAAAAGTCTTAGCTTCTTCATAGGTGGTAACTCCTCGTTGCGCCAATAATTGAGCAACTACAGGAGAAATTCCCAACACTTTGGACAAATGTTCAGCAGCGTTTTCTGAGGCTAAAGGAAGGACATTCCATTCCATAGCTACGGATTTTTTTTGCCTGCTACCACAATGACAAATTCCCCTTTTGGGGGGTGGGATTGGAAAAACTGAAGCCCTTCTTCTATGGTTCCGCGAAAAGTGCTCTCATAAAGTTTTGAAATTTCACGAACCACAGCAAGTGAACGATCAGCTCCAAAATGAATCCTCAACTGATCTAAAGTTTTAAGTAGTTTATGTGGAGACTCATAAAATACTTGAGTCCTTTCTTCCTGAGCCATCTGCTCAAGGCGGGTTTGCCTTCCTTTTTTTGGAGGTAAAAAGCCTTCAAAAATAAATCGATCACAAGGAATTCCGCTTTGAACTAAGGCTGGAATTAATGCAGTAGGACCTGGTAAACACTGTACCTCAACACCTTCTTTTAATGCTCCACGAACCATTAAAAAGCCTGGGTCCGAAATTCCAGGAGTTCCTGCATCAGAAATTAGCGCTATGCTTTTCCCTCCTTTTAGTTGATTTAGAACACTTTGTACTTTTTTATGTTCATTATGCATGTGGAAACTCTGATAAGGAGTATCAATTTCAAAATGCTTTAAAAGTTTTGAACTGACTCTTGTATCTTCTGCTAAAATCAAATCTACTTCGTTGAGTAAACGGATGGCCCGAAGGGTGATGTCCTCTAAATTGCCGATCGGTGTGGGGATCAAATAGATCACTTATTCTTGTTTTGAGCGTTACGGGTTAAAAAATACTTTAATCACTAAAATTTTTCTGCAAAATAGAAATGAATCGTTCTTCAATTTGTTCTTTATCCTTCCAATTTTGATATTCAGGTTTTACCATTTTTTTTAAAAATACTTCTACCTCCTCCCAGCGTTCAAAAGTAATAATCTGAGAGAGTACCCGTTCATAGGCCTGAGCATCCTCCTCAAATAAATGTTTAATAAACGAAATACGGTCATTTAAGTCAATACTTACCGTTTTAGCAAAAAGATCATTGATGTTTTTTTTCTCTTCCTCTACAGGCTCCAAATCTAATCCTGAAGAAACGTCTTCTTTAGCAACAAAAGTGGGAGTATCTGATACATTTTCAAAGAGATTATCATAGGTTTCTGTTTCGGGCATTTCAGTAACTAAATTTTTTATGGCATCCATCACAGGAGGAACTTCTAACTCTTCTTCTTGCAGTACATGTTCTTCCTTTCGTTCTGAGGTACTCAGTGAATCCAATACCCCCCTGAGTTCATTTTGATGACGACTCCATTTCTTAGCGTTTTGCATTTCTTCTTCCTGGAGCAACTTGTAATAAACTGAAATTTCATAAAGCCTTTGTATGGCTGCATGCGTTTGATCTACGTCCCAATTACTTTGGTTTTTGAGAACCTTCTCTGCCCATTTCGCTAAAGCACTTTTTATTTGTTCTGTCATGATTTTTCCAGTATCAACCCAAGAGATTTTAATACCTTTGTTTGAACAGGGTTCATAAAAAATCTATTTTAAAGTTGAAAATTACAAAATGTTTTTAGAAAATACCGTAAAGTCAAACGAACAATTTGGTTGGATTGAGGTCATCTGTGGTTCCATGTTTTCTGGAAAAACCGAGGAACTCATTCGGCGACTCAAACGTGCACAATTTGCCAAACAAAAAATTGAAATTTTCAAACCCGCTATTGACTTGCGCTATGATGACGAATTGGTGACCTCTCATGATCAAAACCAAATTCCTTCTACCCCTGTTCCGGCTGCAGCCAATATTCCCATTTTAGCTGATGGTTGTGACGTCGTTGGAATCGATGAAGCCCAATTTTTTGATGATGAAATTGTTAAGGTTTGTAATGATTTAGCTAATTCAGGAGTGCGCGTTATTGTAGCAGGTTTAGATATGGATTTTCAAGGGAACCCTTTTGGTCCCATGCCCGCATTGATGGCTACTGCAGAATATGTAACTAAAGTTCATGCCATTTGTACCCGTACAGGAGGCTTAGCAAATCACAGTTTTCGAACCAGTGAAAATGATTCCATTGTACTCTTGGGAGAAAAAGAAAGCTACGAACCGCTTTCACGGGCTGCATTTTACAAAGCGAACAAACAGAAAACAAAGGACAAAGAATAGGAATCTAATTTAACCGCTTGAACACACTCACACTTCACCTTTCGCATTTGGATCACAATTACAACTGTATTCGTGAAAAGATAAATTCAAATACCCAATTGGTAGGCGTAGTAAAAGCGGAAGGCTATGGAAGTTCATCTGTTCATTTCGCAAGACGTCTTGTTGACCTCGGTGTGGATTATTTAGCTGTTGCTTACACCGAAGAAGGGCAAGAATTAAGAAATCAGGGGATTACAATACCCATCATGGTATTTTATCCTTTAGAGAATTCTTTAGAAGCGCTCATCGATTCTTGTCTTGAACCCTGTTTATACAGTCAAACTATTTTGGAAGGCTTTAAAAAAATACTCCTTCAAAAAAAGATTACTCAGTATCCAATTCACATTAAATACAATACAGGTCTAAATCGATTAGGTTTTCATCCTAACCAAAGTGATTGGGTAATCCACCAAATGGAAAATAACTGTTTCCAATTGGAAAGTGTCTATTCTCATTTGGCCGCTTCAGAAGCGGAACGACCTTCTCTCCTTTGTAACAAACAAATTACACTTTTCGAAGGCATAAGAACAAAACATAGCACTGCGTCTTCACCCAGCCCAAAATTTCATTTACTGAATAGTTCAGGAGTTTTTAATTATCCTGAATGTCAATACGATATGGTTCGCTGTGGAATTGCCCTGCACGGTTTTGCCAATCATCCTGAATGGGATATTCAACTCAAACCCGTGAGTGTGTTGGAAAGTATAGTAACACAAATACACACCGTAAAAAAAGGTGATTTTGTAGGGTATGATCACGGTTGGAACGCCCCACAAGATACTCAAATTGCAACCCTCCCCTTGGGGCATGCAGATGGCATTGGAAGACACTTCGGTCACCATCAAGGGAGCGTGATTATTCATGGACAAATGGCACCTATTGTAGGAAATGTTTGCATGGATTTACTCATGGTGGACGTCGGTTCTGTTCGCTGTAAAGAAGGGGATCGGGTCGTATTTTTTAACCCATCGCATACTGCATCCTCTTTTGCAAAACAAGGGAACTCCATTAGTTATGAACTTCTGACGGGTTTGGGTTCAAGGATCAAAAGGGTCGTGAGAGCGTAAAAACTTTGTTTTGTTATAAATAAAACAAATTGTTATTTTTTCTTAAATCTGTTGTAAAGCATGGTAACTCTGGTTTTTAATTCTATTTTTGGCAAAAATTAAAAAAAATGAAAGTAGCGGTAGTTGGAGCCACAGGAATGGTGGGCCATGTCATGTTAGAAGTCTTAGCGGAACGCAAACTTCCCATTACGGAATTATTACTGGTTGCCTCAGAACGTTCTGTTGGAAAAGAAATGGAATTTGAAGGTAAAAACTATAGTATTATAGGTTTGGAAACTGCGGTGGCGGCACAACCTGATATTGCTTTGTTTTCTGCGGGTGGTGAAACCTCGCTTGAATGGGCTCCAAAGTTTGCTGCAGTCGGAACAACTGTAATTGATAATTCTTCTGCCTGGAGAATGGATCCCTCCAAAAAATTAATTGTTCCTGAAATTAATGGCGATCAATTGACTGCTGAAGATAAAATTATTGCAAATCCAAATTGTTCAACCATTCAAATGGTGTTAGCCCTAGCCCCTCTTCACAAGGCATTCGGCATCAAACGCTTAATTATATCTACCTACCAATCCATCACCGGAACAGGAGTAAAAGCGGTAGCCCAACTAAACAGTGAGGCAGAAGGAAAACCTGCAGATATGGCGTATCCCCATCCCATTCATAAAAATGCGCTTCCCCATTGTGATGTCTTTTTGGAAAATGATTACACCAAAGAGGAAATGAAATTAGTTCATGAAACCCATAAAATCCTTGGAGATGATCGTCTTGGAATTACAGCAACAGCCATTCGTATTCCCGTTGTGGGCGGACATAGTGAATGTGTCAATATTGAATTTGAAAAACCTTTTGAAATCGATGCTATACGGAAGCTTTTAGATCAAACTTCAGGCGTAATTGTTCAAGACAATCCCAAAACAAATACCTATCCAATGCCCATTTATGCTGAAGGGAAAGACGAGGTCTTTGTAGGACGTATCCGACGAGACACTTCGCATAACAATGCGGTTAATATGTGGATCGTAGCCGACAATCTTCGTAAAGGAGCAGCCACAAATACAATCCAAATTGCTGAGTATTTGATGGCAAATAAACTTTAACGATTGTCTTAAAAACAATTTAAATTATTATTGTAATTTGAGGGTTAAATTCAATTTTACTAATGATACCCTATCTACTAAAAAAGCTAAGTTTTATTTGGCTCGTTCTTTTGTACGCTGGTTGTCAGTATGAAACGAGCTCCGTCACTATCGCACCTATTTTTTCGGATCATATGGTTCTTCAACAGCAAATGGAAGTTCCCATATGGGGAAATGGAACTCCAGGGACTCGTCTCGCTATCGAGGCGAGCTGGGGGGCAAGCGCTAGGGTTGAAGTAAACGCTGAGGGAGCATGGAAGACCTTACTCCAAACCCCAGCTTACGGAGGTCCTTATGAAGTTAATATTCGTTCAGAGCAACACCAAATCGTTTTGCAAGATATTATGATCGGTGAAGTTTGGCTCACCTCAGGACAATCTAATATGGAATGGAAAATCCAAGATCCAATTGATAATCAAGCCGATGAAATTGCTACAGCCAATTATCCCAATGTTCGTATGTTTTCAGTACCTAGAAATTTGGGGGGATCTGCCATTCACTCTGCCTCATGGAAAGTGACAACCCCAGAAAATGTAAAACAATTTAGTGCCGTAGCTTATTTTTTGCAAGAGAATTAAATCAAAAATGAAAATCTTACCGTGTCCACCTTTAATGCAAGCTATCTAAATGAAAAAAACTTTCCCTATCCTGAAGGAGATGAGCTTGAAAAAATTTGGTCAGCACTTGAGCTTGACGATGGAGATTTTTCTGAATCCAACTTTGATGATTCCAATTGGGATACTTTTGAAGTGGAACTGCAAACAGGCGAGAACATCGATTCCCCTATCACTTTTGAGCAATTTTACGAAAAAGGTAGTCTGGCAGAAAACGGGGTAGTTTGGTACCGAAAGACATTTGATGTAACGGATCCTCAAGAAAACCATACCCTTAATTTTAATAAAGGAATAGACGATATAGATTACACTTATGTAAATGGAGTTCTTATTGGAAGTACATTAGCCTGTTGTGCCAATAAAAAGTATGAAATCCCTCCTGGAATTTTAAAAGAAAAAGGAAATATTTTAGCCGTCAGAGTAATTGATATAGTGGGTGAGGGAGGATTTAGAGGAAGTATCACTTTAGAAAGTAAATTACATAATAAACGCTTAGATCAGGGTGTATGGCGTCAAAAACACCATGCTTTTTATTTATATCCGACCTTTCAACTTCATAACTTAAGTTCTTCAGAATTAATTGCTAAAAACACCGAATTAAAAGCAAATCTAAAACAAGGAGAAATTCTAAATAATCCCAATAATTACAGCATTTTATTCCGAAAAATGATACACCCTATTTTACCTTTTGGAATTAAAGGAGTGCTTTGGTATCAAGGGGAATCTAATGTTGGAAATCATCAAGAATATCAAGAATTATTTACCGGAATGATTGAGGATTGGCGTGAACGTTGGGGCTATGAATTTCCGTTTTATTTTGTTCAAATTGCACCCTATATTTATAGTGAAACAGAGCAGTCACAAGCACTAAGGGATGCGCAACGAAAAAGTCTTTTTTTGCCTAATACCGGGATGGCAATTACCCTAGATATTGGAGAAGAAAAAGATATCCACCCCACCAACAAACAAGATGTTGCCGCACGCTTGGCCGCTTTAGCATTACATCATAATTATGGAAAAAAAGAACTTGTTCCCTCCGGACCCTTGTATAAAAAACACACTCTACATACAAACTACATTGACATTGAGTTTGATTATGTGGGTTCAGGATTAATTAGTAAAAATAAATTAACCGGCTTTGAAATTGCGGGAGCTGATGATGTTTTTATTCCGGCCAAGGCTACCCTTTTAAATAATAAAATTAGGGTTAGATCACAAAAAATAAAAAATCCAAAACGCGTTCGTTATGGCTGGAAAAACTATTTTGAGGCAAGCCTTTTTAATCAAGAAGGGCTCCCTGCATCCTCTTTTCAAACTGACTAACCCCAAGCTAACATGAAAAAATTATTCACACTTCTATTCCTTATTTTATTCCTCTCATGTCTCCAAAAGAATTCAAAATCCGATCCTTTTGAGTTACTTCCTTTTCCGCAAAAAATTTCTCTTAAATCCGAATTTTCAAACCTTAATGTAACGGCTTTGAAATGGGCCTTTAGTAGTCAAAAAAACAGCCTTCCTATTCGCTATGGAGCTTTAAATGATATCCAGCAAAGCACGGAGGATGAAAAGGCTCAAATACGGTTCAATATTCTTGCAAAAGAAAATCGAAAAGCCGAAAGTTATTCTATCAAAATTGAAAAAGAAAGGATCCATATTGAAGCCCAAGATGATGCCGGATTATTTTATGCTTTTGTCACTCTTTCCCAAATTATTGAGGATACAGGAGAACAAGCTCTCCCACTTTTAGAAATTCATGATGCCCCAGAAATTGCTTTCCGTCCCATTCAAATTGATATTAAACATCATCGAGAAAAAGAATCCTACTATTATGATTTAATGGATCATTTGGCACAATTAAAAATCAATGGCGTGATTTTAGAAATTGAAGACAAACTCCAATACAAACGTCGCCCAGAAGTAGGAAGTCAGGACGCCTTTTCGATTGAACAATGGAAAGCAATCAGTGAATATGCACAGCAAAGGAACATCAACATCAGTCCCTTGGTACAAGGTTTAGGACATGCTTCTTTTATCTTAAAACACGAAAAAAACTTTCTTCTGCGTGACGATCCCAAAAGTGATTGGGCGTTTAATCCTTTAGACCCAAAAACCTATGAATTACAATTTGACCTATATCTGGATGCCATGGAAGCAACCCCTTATGGAAAGTACCTCCATGTTGGTGGTGATGAAGTAAAAACAACAGGGCGCAATAGTGGGAAATCTGCGCTAGAGTTGAACTTAATTTGGCTCAATAAAGTAAGTGCTTTTGCAGCAGCACATAACCGAATTCCAATTTTTTGGGATGATATGCCTCTCAAAGAAGCGGGACTCATGGCGCCCATATATGATAACAAAATGAGTAAACAAACCGTAGATTCTATTTGGGTTGAAAACGAGTCCAAACTCAATCAATTCATTAAACAATTTCCCAAAAACTGTGTGTATATGCGTTGGAATTATCATCGGGCAGAATCCTATGGAAATGGAAAGGCTATGGATTGGTTTTCTTCCAATGGCTTCAATGTTATGGGTGCAACTGCAGGACAAACACGATGGACCTTAATGCCGCAAAGAGAAAGCAATATTGATCAAATAAAAAATTTTGCACAGCAATCCATTGATCGAAATTACAATGGCTTGCTCTTAACCCTTTGGGATGACGACTCTCCCCATTTTGAACTCTACAAACGAGGAATTGCTGCTTTTGCAGAATACAGTTGGGCAGGGATAAAACGCAGTAAAAAAGAATTTAAATCTAGTTTTAGACACCGTACTTTCGGAGCGTCTTTTCAATCTGAAGACTATGCTTTTATTGATGCCTTAGACCAACCCGTTGCCCTATGGACAAATGTATTATTGGAAGAAGGCATACATCGTAATTCGTTAGTTCACAGAGAAAATGTGATTGAAGATCACCTAATGGATCTTCCTGATTTTAAGGACAAAGGAGCTTGGGCTAAAAAATATGCAACCCGCTTAGAAAGTATTTCAAAACAAAATGAAAATTTAAATAATATCCAGCAAACCCTTGTCAAAATTCAATCCCAAGGCGCACTGAATCAATATACTTTAGCGATTTATGAGCAAGTAAGGACCTTAGTGGCGTATAATTTTGAGCTCTTGAAGAAAATAGAGGCCTTTGATCTTGCTACAACTCAGGATGAGGAAACAAAAATTATATTGGAACTACGAGAACTAACACAAAAATTTACTTCATTACGACAAGAATTTGAAGAGGTGTACAGCCAGTCTAGGGTTCTCAATAAGCCTGAAAATTACATCCTCGATCAAGATCATCACCGCCATCCAGCAAATCAATCCATTAATTTCGATTGGCAATTTATTTCTGAAATTTTCTTTTTAGCAAAAGTCAATTCTCATTTCAAAGCCAAATCTGTTTGGAAAGAAGGCACACAACCTATACTTAACTGAGTATAAAATAAACACTCCATGAAAAAATTAGTTTTACTTCACCTTATTTTGACCTTATTTTCTTGTCAACAAAACAACCAAGAAATGACATACCCAACAACACAGAAAATTCCAGTGACAGACACTTATTTTGACACGGAAGTGGTCGATAATTATCGTTGGCTAGAGGACGACCGCAGTGAAGAAACTGAGAAGTGGGTGGAAAGACAAAATGAAGCAACCTTCTCTTTTTTAGATCAAATTCCTTTTCGAAATCAGCTTAAAAATCGATTAGAACAAATCTGGAATTATGAGAAAGTTTCTGCTCCTTTTCAGGAAGGAGACTATACTTATTTCTACAAAAATGACGGTCTTCAAAACCAATATGTCGTTTATCGTCAAAAAGGACAGGAAGCCGCTGAAGTCTTTCTAGATCCCAATACCTTTGAAGAAGATGGTACCACCTCTTTGTCGGGACTAAGCTTTTCTAAATCAGGAAATATCGCCGCCTATTCGATCAGTGAAGGGGGGAGTGACTGGCGAAAAATTATTGTTTTAGACGCCGTTCAAAACACCATTTTGGAAGACACCCTAGCGGATATTAAGTTTAGTGGAATTCAATGGAGGCTGGATGAAGGGTTTTTTTATTCCAGTTATGACAAGCCCGATGGTAGCGAACTTTCAGAAATGACGGACCAACACAAACTCTATTATCATAAACTGGGAACTTCACAAAGCGATGACGTTCTTATTTTTGGAGGAACACCTGAACAAAAACATCGCTATGTCGGTGCTTCTGTGACTGAAGATGGTCGGTATTTAGTTATCTCAGGCTCAAAAACAACTTCTGGGAATGTTTCCTTTCTCAAAGATTTAAGCGTTCCTAACAGTCCCTTAATTCCAATGGATGAAGATTACAGCACCGATAGTTATCTTCTGGAGGCAGAAGGGGATCAATTATATATTGTAACCAACAAAAATGCTCCCAATCAAAAGCTAGTGACTACCTCAACAAATCGTCCACAAGAAAAGTATTGGAAAGATTTTATTCCAGAAACTGAACAGGTGTTATCCCCTAGCAGTGGAGGGGGCTTCTTTTTTGCAAAATATATGATTGATGCCATTACTAAGGTCTATCAATACGATAAACAAGGAAATAATAGGGAAGAAATTGAACTCCCAGGTGTTGGAACTGCAGTAGGATTCAATGGTAAAAAAGAAGTAGATATTTTGTACTACAGCTTTACTAATTATCATTCGCCTGGTGTAATTTATTCGTATGACCCCAAAACTCAAATGTCTAAAAAATATTGGTCTCCCAACATTGATTTTAATCCAGATGATTATACCTCAACTCAAGTTTTTTATACTTCCAACGATGGGACTAAAGTTCCCATGATTATCACCCATAAAAAAGGAATAGAGTACAATGGTAAAAATCCAACCATTCTCTATGGTTACGGTGGATTTAACATTAGTCTTCAACCCTCTTTTAGTATCACCAATGCGGTATGGATGGAACAAGGAGGTGTCTACGCAGTTCCCAATTTAAGAGGGGGTGGTGAATATGGTAAAAAATGGCATCAAGCAGGAACGCAACTGAGAAAACAAAATGTCTTTGATGATTTTATCGCTGCAGCCGAGTACCTCATTTCAGAAAAGATAACCAATCCTGAATATTTAGCCATTCGAGGAGGATCAAACGGAGGGCTTTTGGTGGGAGCTACAATGACACAACGACCGGAACTAGCCAAAGTAGCCCTAGCTGCCGTTGGAGTTTTAGATATGCTGCGCTATCATAAATTTACCTCCGGTGCCGGTTGGTCATATGATTATGGAACATCAGAGGATTCTCCAGAAATGTTTGCTTATTTAAAAGGCTATTCTCCTGTGCACAATGTCAGGAGCGCAACGCGTTATCCTGCCACTCTCATTACCACAGGAGATCATGATGATCGAGTCGTTCCAGCACATTCATTCAAATTTGTAGCCGAACTGCAAGACAAGCAACAGGGAGAAAATCCAGTACTCATACGTATTGAAACCAATGCTGGTCATGGCGCGGGAACCCCTGTTTCTAAGACAATTGAACAGTATGCCGATATTTTTGGCTTTACACTTTACAATATGGGATTCAAAGTTTTACCTGAAACCCTGGCCAAAAAACCTAAGGGATAAATAAAGTATAATGATTGGATTGATGTCGGTTACTGGCAATACTCCCTGAACAAAGAATAAAAATCTAAATATTCCTATTCCTCCATTGAAAAATCTTCCATAAACTTTGTCGTATACACTCCCTTTACATAGGCAGGGTCACTCATTAGTTGTAAGTGGAAGGGGATGGTTGTTTTAATCCCTTCAACGATAAACTCTTCTAAGGCACGCTTCATCTTACTGATTGCGCCCTCTCTGGTTTGCGCAGTAGTAATGAGCTTGGCAATCATAGAGTCGTAATGGGGAGGTATCACATACCCACTGTACACATGTGTATCGATTCGCACTCCATGCCCTCCAGGGAGGTGGAGATTTGAAATCAATCCAGGACTGGGTCTAAAACCATTTTCAGGGTCTTCAGCATTAATTCGACATTCAATAGAATGGAGTTTAGGTAAATAATGTTTCCCTGATATTTTTTCACCTGCAGCAACTTTAATTTGCTCACAAATCAAATCAAAATCAATGACCTGTTCGGTTATGGGGTGTTCTACCTGAATCCTTGTATTCATTTCCATAAAATAGAAATTTCGGTGTTTGTCCACCAAAAATTCAATGGTCCCCGCTCCTTCGTATTTTATATACTCGGCTGCTTTCACAGCGGCTTCACCCATTTTCTTTCTTAAAGCATCCGTCATAAACGGAGAAGGTGTCTCCTCAGTTAACTTTTGGTGACGCCTTTGTATGGAACAATCACGCTCTGATAAATGACAGGCTTTCCCCGATGAATCTCCTACAATTTGAATTTCAATATGACGGGGTTCTTCGATCAGTTTTTCCATGTACATACCGTCATTTCCAAAAGCCGCTTTGGCTTCTTGACGCGCACTCTCCCATGCTTTTTGAAGCTCATCTTCTTTCCAAACTGCACGCATTCCTTTTCCACCTCCACCGGCAGTCGCTTTGAGCATGACAGGATAGCCAAATTCTTTAGCGATGGTTCGGGCTTCCTCCAATGATTCCAAAAGTCCTTCAGAACCAGGGATGGTAGGTACTCCTGCTGCTTTCATTGTTGCTTTAGCAGAAGCTTTATCACCCATTTGATCGATCATGGATGCAGAGGCACCAATAAATTTTATTTCGTGTTCTTCACAAATTTTTGAAAATTTAGCGTTTTCAGACAAAAAACCATATCCTGGATGAATGGCGTCTGCATTGGTAATTTCAGCTGCAGCAATAATATTAGGAATCTTTAAGTAAGATTCGCTACTTGGGGCAGGCCCTATACAAACTGCCTCATCTGCAAAACGAACATGTAAGCTATCGGCATCTGCCTTAGAATAAACAGCAACCGTTTTAACGCCCATTTCTTTACATGTGCGAATGATACGCATGGCAATCTCTCCACGATTGGCAATTAATATTTTATTAAACATAAGGGAGGTTTAAGAAGGGTTTATCACAAACAGTGGCTGATCAAATTCTACAGGAGAAGCATCATCCACTAAAATTTTAACAATGGTTCCGCTTACTTCTGATTCAATTTCATTGAAGAGTTTCATGGCTTCAATTACGCACAAAACATCCCCTTCTGAAATCGTATTCCCGACCTCAACAAAATTGGGCTTGTCTGGTGCTGCTTTTCGATAAAAAGTGCCAATAATTGGAGATTTGATGGTAATAAAATGATCCTCCGCTTTTTCTGCAACGGGAGCTACAGCTTCAGGTACCGCAACAGCTGGTGCTGACTGAAGTTGAACCGGTGCAGGAACGGTTTGAATTTGTTGAACCATACCCGTTGTTTCCACAAGAGGTTGATCTGAACCCGTTTTGATGGTGATTTTAATGTCTTCCATCTCAAGTTTCACTTCTTGTGCTCCTGATTTAGCAACAAATTTGATTAAGTTTTGAATGTCTTTAATATCCATATCTATTTTTCAATTGATTTTTAATAGGCCCATGTGAGGTGCGCCGCACCCCAAGTGAATCCACCGCCAAATGCAGCGAAAACGAGCTTGTCTCCTTTTTTAAATTTTGATTCGTAATCGTATAATAAAAGCGGCAAAGTAGCCGCAGTGGTATTGCCGTATCGGTCAATATTCATGAGTACCTTGTCGTTAGATAAATCCAAACGATTGGATGTAGCATCAATGATTCTTTTATTTGCTTGGTGTGGAATAAGATAATCTATCTTACCCTCTTCTAAGTTGTTGCGCTTCATAATTTGCTCTGCAACATGTGCCATTTCAGACACAGCATACTTGAAGACAACTTTTCCTTCTTGATGAATATTGTTCCAACCCTGATCCAATGTGTCTTGAGTTGTAGGATGTAAAGATCCTCCCGAAAGAATTCGTAATGCCATTCTTTCGCTTCCGTTGCTTCTAAAATATTCATCTTCCCACCCGAATTCATTGGGACTTGGCTCGAATAAAACAGCACCCCCCCCGTCACCAAAAATAATACAGGTAGTTCGATCCGTATAATCTACAATAGAAGACATTTTATCTGCCCCAATGAGCAGTATTTTTTTATATCGTCCAGAGCTTATGTAGGCTGCTGCAGAACTCATTCCATATAGGAATCCCGAACAGGCTGCATTTAAGTCATAAGCAAAAGCGTTTGTTGCCCCAATACTTGAAGCCACGTAAGCTGCGGTGGCTGCTACATGTATGTCGGGTGTAATGGTCGCTACCAAAACCAAATCAAGGGTACTTGGATCAAGATTCTTTTTTGATATTAAATCGTTGGCTGCTTGTATGGCAAGATATGAAGTCGCTTTTTCAGGATCTTTTAGAATACGACGTTCTTTTATACCAGTTCGTGAAGTTATCCATTCATCGTTCGTATCGACCATTTTTTCTAAATCTTGATTAGATAAAATTGTATCTGGAACGTATCCTCCCACTGCAGTAATAGCTGCTTTTAGCACTTGATTACTCCCTTGATTCATTATAGATTTTCAGTAGAAAAATACATTAACACGAAGTGAAGATAGTAGTTTTTTGATGCAATCAAAACAATTGTAATAAAAAGAGCCCTCCTAAACGGAGAGCTGTTTATTATAACTTATTTCTTATGCCTCAGCGGTAGCTGCAGCATCAACAAGGACCTTACCTCGGTAGTACAATTTCCCTTCATGCCAATGCGCACGGTGATAAAGATGTGCTTCACCAGTGGTTGTACAAGTTGCGATTTGTTGGTCGGCCGCTTTGTAATGCGTACGTCTTTTGTCTCTTCTTGTTTTGGAAATTTTCCGTTTAGGATGTGCCATAATATTTGTTTTACGTGATCGCTCTTACAAGAGATCTTTTAATTTATTCCAACGAGGGTCTTCACCTCCGTTTAAATTTTCTTCTTTAGGTTCTAGATCTTTGAGTTTTTTTACAATATCACTTTGTAAAGTACCATCTTCAATTCCTGGATGAATCCGTTTCAAAGGAATCGCCAAAATAATAAGTTCATAAATATATTGGGCGACGTTTATTTGATAGCTCCCTTCTGGCAAGATGATTATCTCATCTGAGCTGCTTTCTGTATTCGATCCAAATTTGACTAATAAATCAAATTGGGAATCGAGGGGAAGATCAAATAATTCAGTTGAAACATCACAAGGAAGGATTACTTTTCCTTGAACATCGAAACTTAATTCTAAAAAGCTTGGCTTTTTATCCAAAACAAGTTTGGCTTCAAGTTGTGCTTGATCAAAATCGGTATACTCAAAATGTGCAAAGAACGTATTGTCTATTGGAAAAGAAAAGCTGTGTTTTCCGTCTTTTAACCCCACAAATGGGATAGTAAATTCTTTCAACACTTCCATTGTTCTCCAATTGAGCGGCAAATTTATAAAAAAAATTAATGTAACACGTTAAAATTGCAGGGATTATAATTTATGCTGCTTAACAGGCTCTTTTTAAAATGATTTGGAAAGCCATTAACTTATTGTGGATAAGATTAAAAAAAAAGATATCTTGAAATGAAATTATTATCTTGAATTCATACGCTCAAAAAATTACAACTGCATTTCCCTGGATTGTAGCTTTATTTTCGTTCACGGCACTTCTCCATCCTCCCTTGTTCACTTGGTTTCAGGGAAGTCTTATCACATTGGGTTTGGGCGGAATTATGCAGGGTATGGGATTGACACTGCACGCCTCTGACTTCAAACAAATAGTAAAGCATCCCAAATGGGTGCTCCTTGGAATTGGATTACAATTTATTGTTATGCCCAGTTTGGGATGGGGCTTAGGAAAAGTTTTTGAATTACCCCCTTTTTTTGCAGTAGGGTTAATTTTAGTTTCTTGTTGTCCGGGGGGTACGGCTTCAAATGTGATTGCTTATCTGGCAAAAGCCAAGGTAGCGCTTTCTGTTTGCATGACGGCTATTTCTACTTTAGCAGCCATTTTAATTACCCCTTTTCTAACGAGTCAACTCTCTGGAAATTATGTTAATGTAAATGCTGCAGGCCTTTTGTATTCTACTTTAAAAGTGGTTTTATTTTCCCCTTTTATTAGGTGTTATTTTAAATCGATATCTCCCAAAACAGACTGCCAAAATATTACCTGTAGCACCTGCTGTAGCGGTTTTACTCATTACACTTATCGTGGCAAGTATCATGGGTCAGGGTAAGGAAATTATTTTAAATTCAGGAATGGATTTGATTCTAGCGTTGGTTTGTCTTCATTTGACGGGATTTGTACTCGGCTTTTTGATTAGTCTCGGTTTATTTAAAAACTGGAGTGTAGCCAAAACTATTTCGATAGAAGTAGGAATGCAAAATTCAGGCTTAGGGGTGGTTCTCGCTCGAGAAAATTTCACAAACCCCATGGTAGCCATTCCAGCCGCAATTTCAAGTCTGATTCATTCTTTATTAGGAAGCCTTTTTGTAAGTCTTTTTAAAAATAAAAGCTAACTGTTCTTTTACTCTTTTGTCTCTTCTCGCTGAAGAAAAATTGAACGGGCGCAATACACTGCTGCAGTAAAAGAACTTGGATCCGCTTCTCCTTTTCCTGCCAGATCGAAAGCCGTACCGTGATCTGGAGAGGTTCTTACATGGCTCAAGCCCGCAGTGAAATTGACTCCTTGACCAAAGGATAAAGTTTTAAATGGAATTAAGCCTTGGTCATGATAGGTTGCCAATACAGCATCAAATTTGGTATAGCTTTGGTTACCAAAAAATCCATCCGCAGGATAGGGTCCAAAAACTAAACTCCCTTTTTGAGCCCATTTTTTTATTAACGGACTCAAAAGTGTATCGTCTTCCTCTCCAATCACACCATTATCTCCAGTATGTGGGTTAATTCCCAAAACTGCAATTTTTGGACGTTGAATTCCAAAATCTTGAATTAAACTCTTTTCAAGTGAGGCTATTTTTACGTTAATTTTTTCTTCATTTAAAAACCCAACAACGTCTTTAAGTGGGATATGATCACTCATTAGTGCTACTTTGAGCGTATCCGTTACCATAAACATCAAACTTTCACCCGCTAGTTGCTTGTTGAGGTAATCGGTATGTCCTGGAAACTTGAAGGAATCCGATTGAATGCTTTTTTTATGAATTGGTGCCGTTACCAAGACATCAACCGCTCCATTTTTTAGTGCAAGGGTTGCTGCTTCTAAGGAAGTAATCGCGTGCGCCCCTGCTTCTTGCTGTTCTTTTCCATAAGCAATTGGAAAAGGAGTGCTCCAAACATCAACAACATTTAACTGCCCCTTATTTGGATTTTTTAAATTTTTAAGTCTAAAAATACTTGTTGAAAGGCCTAACTTTTTTCGCTCTTCAATACAATTATTAGCATGTGCAAAAACAATAGGGGTAAAAAAGTCAAAAATTCGCTTATCCTCAAACGCTTTTAAAATAATTTCAAACCCTATCCCATTGGGGTCCCCAACAGAAATACCGACTCTAATTTTTGGGATTGCGCTCATTCCTAGTTTTTATACTTATTTTTGAAGCAAATGTAATTAAATAAAAACGCATGTTTACAGGAATTATTGAAGCTTTTGGAAAGGTTACAAAACTTGAAAAAGAAGACCGAAATTTACACATTACCCTAACAAGTGAGTTAGCTTCCGATTTAAAAATTGATCAAAGTGTCGCACACAATGGGGTGTGTCTAACTGTAGTTGCTTGTGATTCAACTTCCTATACCGTAACGGCCATAGACGAAACGCTTATTAAAACCAATTTAGGCACGCTACAGGAGGGAGATTTAATCAATCTTGAGCGGGCTATGAAATTGGGAGATCGACTGGATGGACATATGGTGCAAGGGCATGTAGACCAAACTGCAGCATGTATAACCGCTTCAAATCAAGAAGGAAGTTGGACCTATACTTTTGTTTATCAACCCGATAAAGGAAATATTACTATCGAAAAAGGATCTATTACTGTCAACGGAGTTAGCCTTACTGTTGTAGATTCTAAAGAAGATCGTTTTTCAGTAGCCATCATTCCCTATACCTATGAACAGACTAATTTTCACAAATTAGCTCCAGGTAGTATAGTCAATTTGGAGTTTGATTTAATAGGAAAGTATTTAACAAAACTCTATCAAAAAAAATAATTCCTTAGCTTTAATAAAAAATAACCATAATGAATTTACTAGAATTCACTGCGCTTTTACTCTCACTAGCCTCCGTTTTTTCGATTATTAATCTACGTATCCTCAAACTTCCTCAAACTATCGGATTGATGGTATTGGCAATTGTATTGTCATTAATCATCATGATCTCAGGTTTGATTTCTCCTGACTTTTTAAATTTTATGACTCAACTCACCAAGGAGTTTGATTTTAGTGTTTTATTAATTGATGTCATGCTCCCCTTCCTATTGTTTGCAGGAGCCATTAGTGTGGACGTACACGAACTATTAAAAGATCGACTTACCATCCTTGTCCTTGCTAGCTTCGGAGTTCTCTTTTCAACCTTTGCTGTTGGAACCGGTGTTTTTTGGTTGGTTCAACAGCCTTTTTTTGGTTTAAGCACTCTAGGACTTAGTTATGTAGATTGTCTTCTCTTTGGTGCACTCATTGCCCCAACAGATCCCATCGCTGTATTGGCCATGGTCAAAAAAATGAACCTTTCTAAAATAACAGAAACTCGAATTGCAGGAGAATCATTATTTAATGACGGAATTGGTGTTGTTGTTTTTCTCACCTTACTGAGTATAAAAATCGAGGGCATTGACAATGTAACACTACAAAGTATTGGATCTCTTTTTGCTCAAGAAGTAATCGGTGGGATTGTTTTGGGTGGGGTCATGGGCTTTTTAGGCTTGAAATTGGTTAAATACATAGAAAATACCTATGTAGAATTAGAGGTTTTAATCACGCTTTCGCTTGTACTTTTGGTGCCAGTAATCTCTCATTTATTTCATTTTTCTGCGGTACTAGGAGTGGTGGTCATGGGTCTCTTTTTAAATCAAAATATTGATACTGATAAGGATCAAGATGGAGTTCAAAAGGCTATGGGAGATTATGTCTACAAATTTTGGCATCTCTTGGATGAAACACTAAATGCTATATTATTCATTTTAATTGGCTTAGAAATTATCCCCATTCTTCAAAACTTTGATATTTCATATATCATTGTCATTTTATTGGTGATCGTATTGGTTGTAATTTCCAGAGGTATTGGAGTCTTTGTTCCCATTTCAATTCTTTCAATTAAAAAGAAGTTTGAAAAAAACACAGCCCTTATTATCACTTGGGGAGGTCTCAGAGGTGGTCTCAGTATTGCTTTAGCATTGAATCTACCCGATTCTATTGGAAGCGGTAAAGAACTGATTTTAATCCTTACTTATGCGGTTGTTTTATTCACCATTTTAGTTCAGGGACTCACCTTGAAAAAAATTGTAAAATAAGTGTCTCACAAAAGCTTCCTATTGTTATATTTGAAATGAGAAGTTAACGCTGTGACAACAGCTAAGTTTAATTTAATGTAGAAAGGAGGTGTCTTATGTTTTATGAAAATCATTTGAGGAATCGTGAACAGCTGACACCTACATTCGTAGGGTCTCTGTAACTTTCCTTATCTATACAAAGCGGACCGATGGGTCCGCTTTTTTTAATTTATTTGCGATGCAACACATTCCACAAGCGGATCTTACCGACTTTCTTTCTGGCAACCCTGCTCAAAAAAACGCCTTCGTTCAACACATTGGAAGTTCATTTCAAGAGATTGGTTTTCTAGCATTGAAAGGTCATTTTTTGGAAGAATCCCTTCAAGAAGATTTATACCGGGAGATCAAAGGTTTTTTTGCAATGCCTACTTTAAATAAGGAAGCTTATGAAATTCAAGGAGGAGGGGGTCAAAGAGGCTATACTGGTTTTGGAAAAGAACATGCAGAAGGTCGAACAACAGGGGATCTCAAAGAATTTTGGCATTTTGGCCAAGACCTTAACGCCCATCCGAATCTCAAAGGAATTTACCCCGATAACATACACGTAAAAGAACTACATCACTTTAATTCCGTAGGGAATCAAGTCTTTAAAAAATTAGAAAAAACCGCTGAAGTATTACTCCAGGCCATTGCTTTATATCTAGGGTTAGATGAATTTTATTTTGATCCCTATATCCAAGAAGGAAATTCCATTCTCAGGGCCATACATTATCCACCCATCACCCAAGCACCTGAAGAAGCAGAACGGGCGGCAGCGCATGGGGATATAAATTTAATTACTCTTTTAATGGGGTCCCAGGGGGGCGGTTTACAAGTATTAAACCGTAATGAAAAATGGATTGATGCAGTAGCTGCTCCAGATGAATTGATGATCAATATTGGAGATATGCTTTCTCGACTTACTAACAATCATTTACCCTCAACCATCCACCGTGTGGTAAATCCACCTCAAGAAGAATGGGGAAAGGCACGCTTTTCACTCCCGTTTTTTATGCATCCTGTTCCAAAAATGCCGTTGAATTGTTTGCCTCAAATGATCGATGAAACGCATCCCAAGAAGTATGAAGATATTGAGGCGGGTGCTTTTTTACATGAACGCCTGGTGGCCTTAGGTCTATTGTAAGATCACATTTATTCCAAATCCGAAAAAGAAAGTATATCCTCCGCAGAAGTTAAGTCGGGTAAATGAGCCCGTAAAGGAAAACATTTTATGGGATGTTCACCGACTAAAGACAAATTTCGAACGGCCTCGGGGAGCTCCTTTTCTTTTCTCAGGGGATGAATTGGGCAGTTTTTCAGATAAGGATACAACAAACTCCCCTCAAAACTGAAGATGTTCATACTCACTCTAATTTCTCCACTACTGTCTCTATATTGTTCTATCGTTTCAGGATCTGGTTTTTCAATAATACGAATCAGCTGGTTTTGCGTATTTATATCCATAACGGCAAATTTAGCAATGCGTTCATCATCAAATAACAATCCCGATCGAGCATAACTTATCAATGCGTGGGGAGTATCCCGTACTTGATGCAATAGGGCCAAGGCTTTCACTGAATAAAAATTATCGCCATTACATATAGTCAAATATTGAGTCTTCAATATTGGATATTGATCCATGGCTTGCTGCACTGCATCGGCTGTTCCTAGGGGTTTATCTCTCCCTTGAGGTGTATATTGAATTGCAAAATGCACCTGAGCACCTGCAAAAGAGTTGTGACTTGATTTTGTTCCTACCCATTGCTGAAAAGCTTCATTTTCGGGACTTGTAACTAGGTAAATATCTGTGTAACCTGCTTCGACCGCATTTTGAATTAAATAATACAACAATGGCTTTTTTACTTTACCTAAGGGGATCAAGCTCTTATGCGAAGAACGTGCAATGCTTTTTGTGGCATCGGAAAGCTCGGAGTTTTCTAAAGAACGCTTCATTCTTGAAGAAGTACCGCCTGCCATAATCAATAAATTGGTAATGGGTTTCATTATAAACTTGTTAGTTGAACTTCATAAGCGGCAACAGCGCCCTGAGAAAGAAAAGCGTCTATTACCTTTTGCTTTGTGTCTTCTGTGACCATGGCAACCATACAGCCTCCCCCACCCGAACCTATGATTTTTGTCCCCAAAGCTCCAGCCTTACGTGCAGCCTCCATTTGTAGCTTCATAGCATCAGGAGTATTTTGAATTCGTTCTTCTAGAATTTGTTGGTGTTCATTCATCCATTTCCCTAGTTGAACCCTATCTACAGAAGGAGCACTCAAGGCTTTTTTGGCCTTTAAGGTTAAATCATAATTGTGAATTGCAGCATACCAATGGTTTTGATATAACCCAGGAACAGCATCTATATATCGTTCATAATCAGCTACTTGAGCTTGTTGAATATTAAACTTGGGATCGTGCTTTTTTACTGCTTGAATGGCATTTTGACCATACTCACGTGCATTTTGCAATACACTCAAGGTTTGCTTGGAAATCCCTGATTCGGCTACTAGCAGCTGCCCTAATTGGGGCGTCAATGGTGTTGTGTTTCCGTCTTGAGTGTCAATGTAAATAAGACCCCCTTGTGCGATTGTATATTGATCCATCAAGCCTCCGGGTTGATCAAAAAAAAGAACCTCAGCGGCATAAGCCCATTTTCCAATTTGAATGGAGCGAACAAGTTTGGGCTTTTTTTGGGCCTGAACTAAAAACCGAAGCCAAGCAACAACTAATGCGGAGGAACTGGAAACCCCAGCGTTTACAGGAATGTCTCCAGTAATCTCGATGTCATAGCCTTGTTCAAAAACAGCCCCTTCTTTTTGTAAAACGGCTAGAGAAGAACGATAGTAATCTGCCGCTTGAATATCTTTAAACTTTTCATTAAGGTTAATAGTTATAAATTTATTTAAATCAATTAATTGTATAAAATAAATAGCGTCAAGATTTGGGATTGCTTTAACTGTTATTTTACGGTCAATTGTTCCTGCAATTACAGGAAGCTTTAAATAATCTTGATGATCTCCAAAAAAACAAATTCGTGCTGGAGCTTCTGTAATAATCAATCTAAAAATATTAAATAGTTCTACTTAGGATAAAATCGTTAATGGTTTTGTTTGTACCCATTGTTTTCTTGTGAAATCGGGAAATTTTTGTGGCATTCCTCCTTGTGCAACGGAAGCTTCGCTCAGTGGAGCTACAGCACTCCATAAGCACCCTTCATATACATTTTGGTCGAGGGGTGCTCCTGTTCTTAAACACTCAACGATACGATATAACATCATAAAATCCATTCCTCCGTGGCCTCCCATTTTTGTTGCTAGTGCTCCCAAACGCTTGTACAATGGATGCTCGTACTGTTCATACAATGCGTCTAGTTGTTCCCCTTGTGCCCATTGATAATGACTGTCTGTAGCCCCCTCAACACCTCCTTCAAGCGCAACGCGTGTGGGAAATCCGGCTAAAGTCCCATGGGTTCCCTGCACTAAATTGTGCCGAGAATAAGGGCGTGGACTGGTTTCATCCCATTGGATCATAAGGGTGCGTCCTAAATGCGTTTTTACAATCGATGTATTTAAATCCCCTCCCTGATAGTCTAAAGCATTCCACTTGTGCTGGGCAGGGTAGTGTTTCTCAGCATAAGTTTGTCGACCTCTTGCTGGAGTAGAAAAAGAAACCAAGGTGTTGAATTGGTCTTCTCCTCTTCCCAAATTCATATATTGTGCCACAGATCCTAACCCATGTGTAGGATATAAATTCCCATTTCTTTTGGCATAATGGGGTGTTCTCCAAGACCCTGTTCCCCGTTCTTGTTCTTCCATTTGGAATCTCAATTCATGAATATAAGCGGCTTCTGCATGCAATATTTCTCCTATTTTTCCTTGGCGACATAAATTCAAGTAAAGTAATTCTTCTCTACCGTAATTGACGTTTTCCATCATCATACAGTGCTTTTGGGTTTGCTCAGAAGTGTCTACGATATCCCACATTTCTTGGAGGGTAACTGCTATGGGTACTTCTACAAAAGCATGGGCCCCTTGTTTCATGGTTTCTATGGCCATGGGTGCGTGATTGCCCCAGTTAGTCGCAATAAAAACAGCATCGGGTTTCACCTCAGCCAACATTTTTTTCCATTCATGATCACCGCCAGAATACGGTGTAATGTTTTGGTGTCTTCCTTTGCCCACTTCTATACATTTGGCTATTGAACGTGCTACCAAATCTTCATAAACATCGGCAATAGCAACAATTTCTGTTCCTTCAATGCTTGCCAACTGACTGGCGTGTCCACTTCCTCTTGCGCCTACTCCTATGATTGCAATGCGAACAGTTTCTAATGTTGGAGCGGCAAAATCACCCATATAGGATCCCCCCGAGGGTTGGTTTTCTTTATCTGTCGCACAGGCAACCGTACTTGCCATATACAAAGAAGCCGCTGAAAGAGAGGTCTTCTTTAAAAAATTTCTTCTGCCAATTTTTGCCATGAATAGTATTTTAAGGTGTTATAAAATTTGGTATCGCATCCTAAAAGTAAAAAATATTTAAGAAGGACAATAAAAAATGCATTGGGATAATTCCAAAAAAGTAATACCTTTAAAATAAAAAATTATGGGTGTAGGTGGAATTGTTATTATAAGCGCTGTTATTTGTCTCGTTTTTGGATTACTGATAGAAATTCAAGAACGTATTTAATTTATATCGATGGGATATTTTATTCGTAATCTTATTGTCTATGGCGCCATTGCCCTTGTGGTATGGATGCTCTATGCCGGAATTAAAGGGATGAACAATAAAGATTCCCAATGAAACCACCCCTTCTATCTTTATTTAAATATTCTCCTTAATCGTATAAAACGAAAATCCCTGATGAAAACCCCTTCTAAAAAAACATTTTATTATTTATTCACTTTTGGAATACTCAAAAAAGTAGCCTTAGTGCTTTGGATTTTTTATTTTTAAGCTCTGATATTGATAAAACACGTTTTACCGAATACTGCATAAAATTAATTAGCTGTTCTTACCTACTTAAAGAAGTTTTTTGGAATTCCCAACTTGATCTTTTCATCAATATTAAGCATAATAAAAAGAGCAACCCTGAGCAAGTCTATTGTGAGGCAGCAAAAGCCCAAAAGAATCAATACAGTCCTATTAAGTCTAAAGTATTCTTTTCAAAAAGATGCGTGCTTTTACTCTTTTACCCGAGTTCCTTCAACCTCAAACATACCCATCATAGAGCCTGAAATCTCATCCCCTTCTACCGTAAGTTCAAAATAAATATCATATCCCGAAGTGTAGGCTTCAATCGTCATGACTCCATTTTCAAAAGTTGTACTATTGATTTCAAGCGGTCCGGAACCTTGACTGTCTCCTGTAACCTCCATTTGAGACGTGTAGCCTTCTCCTTCCTTGTTGAGTGTCAATTTGACGGGAATATCTCCAAAATTATCTACTTCAAAAATTGTAAAATCAAAGGTCCCAACATAAGGGTCTTTAGCCGTATTTTTTAAGACTCCACAAGAAGTAATTAAAAAAAGAATCGATAAGGAAAGTATTTTTTTCATGTTTATGTTTAATTAAATTAATAAAGCCTCCGTAAACTATTCCGCGGCAACCGATGTAACTACACGATCCCAAACTGTCACCCCGCCACTGGTTTGATCCACCCAGGTCATACGATTGTTACTATTGGAAAAAGTGACTAAATATTCAATTACATTATTGCCTAGCACAAATTTGTAATATCCTGTTTCATCATCTATTTCCCATGTGTAAGCAAAAACTACTGGATTTTTACAAACCGATGTATTTTCATCTATTATGACGTAACGTGTTGTTACAATTCGATCTGTAGCCGAAGCTGTAAATTCCATACAACTATAGGTTGGAATAAACTCAACTAAGCTGGCTTTTAGCTCTTCCCAAATTACTGAGGAACCGGAGGAATCTGCGATGGAATAAACATTCCAATCTCCAATTAAATTGTCAGGGGGGAGGACTTCTTCTTCACTACAGCTTGCAAGCAAAAACAGGGTAAAAAATAAAAGTGTAATTTTAACTGTGATGTTTTTCATTTCGGATTTTTTTCAAAATTAAATAAAATTGATTCATTTATAGGGTCATTTAAAAACAATTTAAGAATGATGTTTCATATTTACATTAAAATGTAATCGCTTGAAGATCCGCTATTATCCTAGCTATGTCATAAAATGCCTCCGATTCGGACTAGGCGTTTTTTTAATCCCTTTGTTCATATGGTCTCAAAATGAGGTAAAAGAACCTTACCTTAAGGTGCTGGGTACCATTCAAGATGGGGGTTCTCCTCATATTGGATGCGAAAAAATCTGTTGTAATGCGCTATCCCAAGAACAACGTTCAGAAAGAAGCGTAACTTCCCTTGCCATCCTAGCTCCTCTAACAAATTCAAGTTTACTCTTTGAAGCAACTCCTGATATTGTCGCGCAATGGAGCGAACTCCAGGGTACTTCCGTTTCTATTTTTTTGACCCATGCACATATGGGTCATTACTCTGGATTAATACATTTAGGGAGGGAAGCATTGGGCGCTAAAAACATCCCAGTCTATGCAATGCCCCAAATGAGAGCTTTTCTAACCGAGAATGGTCCTTGGAATCAACTGCTAGCTTTAAAGAATATCAAACTCATACCCTTGGAAGCAAACACCTCGGTTACTCCAAATAATCAAATCAAGGTAACTCCATTCCTTGTTCCCCATCGAGATGAATTCTCCGAAACCGTTGGATACCGCATTCAAGGACCAGAGAAAAGTATCCTTTTTATTCCTGATATAGACAAATGGTCTCAATGGGATAAGAATTTAATCGAGGTGCTAGAAACCGTGGATTATGCATTTATTGATGCCACTTTTTTTGACACAAAAGAGATCAACTATCGTCCAATAGCCGAAATTCCCCACCCATTAGTCACAGAAACAATACTGTCGTTATCAATGGCCTCAAAAATATTGAAAAACAAGGTGTATTTTATTCATATGAACCACACAAACCCGCTACTCAATTCAGAAAGTAAAGCTTCTCATTGGTTAAAAAAACAAGGATTTAACATTGCGCGTAAGGGACAGCAATTTAAATTATAGGGCGTTATCCTATCGCTTTAATAGTTTATTGAATATTTAAAATATATTATTGATCTCCTAAATTAGATGATATTTTACTTATAAAATTGAGCCTGGAACGGATATTTCTACTACCCCTTTGAAAGGTTTTAATACAATGGCAGATTCCAGAGGTGAGAATAATCAAATGGTTGAAAGTGGCGCTTGTCAAATTGAAGTGAGTGTTTACATCATGTCTATTCTAAGAATTCACTTACTCTGAATCATTTCAATTGTCACAAAACGCACAAAAGTGATTAGTTACTGTATTTTATGATTCAACTGCTACACTCTAAAAGACAGGATAAGACCATCACCCACGAAGTGTTTTTTTATATCTTTAGCCTGTGTCAAAATCAATTATAGTAATGGGGGTAAGTGGTAGTGGAAAAACCACATTAGGTAAAAAATTAGCTGCTTTTTTAGACCTCCCTTTTATAGAAGGAGATCAGTTTCATGCTACTGAAAATATTGAGAAAATGAAAAGTGGAATCCCATTAAACGATCAAGACAGATTCCCATGGCTTGCGGATTTAAATGAAGCGCTCATTCGAGAAAAAAATACAGGCGTTGTATTGGCATGTTCTGCTCTAAAACAAAAATATCGAGATCTTTTAAGCCAAAATATTCCTTCCAACCAATTGCTTTGGGTCTATCTCGCTTGTGATATACAAACACTCCAAGAACGGATGCAAAACCGAAATCATTTTATGCCCACTTCCCTCCTGAAGAGTCAACTTGAGACCCTAGAAGTCCCAAAAGATGCCCTCCATTTGGATGCCAAGGACGAATTAAAAATATTAATAAATCAAATAAAAACCTGTCTTCATGAACAATAAACCAAATTGGGGTATCATCGGATTGGGAGTAATGGGGACTAGTCTCAGTAGAAACTTTGCTCGAAAAGGAGTGGCTCTTGCGCTTTACAATAGGTATGTAAAAGGAAAAGAAGAAAACATCGCTAAAAAACATTGTTCTAACTTTCCAGAACTCCAATCGGCCCTGCCGTTTGAAGACTTGAATGAATTTGTTAATGCCCTCGAATCGCCTCGGAAAATTTTGCTCATGTTGCCCGCTGGACTGGCTACAGATTCAATATTAAATGAACTGAAATTTTTATTAGCCAAAGGAGATGTCATTATTGAAGGAGGAAATTCTCATTACGAGGATACTGAAAAAAGAGCAGAGGAATTGGCACGCCAAGGAATTCACTTCTTAGGAATGGGTGTTTCTGGTGGGGAAGAAGGTGCCTTGAAAGGCCCTTCATTAATGCTTGGAGGGGCTGAAGAAGCCTACCCCCTTGTTGCAGAAGCATTAGAAAGCATTGCCGCTAAAAATTCCGATGGCTCCCCTTGCTGTGCCTACCTTGGTTCAGGAGGGGCGGGACACTTTGTGAAAATGGTTCATAATGGGATCGAGTATGCAGAAATGCAATTACTCGCAGAGGCCTTTGAATTAGCTGGGGCGAATCCACTAAATAATTTTACTACTCTTCGTGAAATGTTTGGAGCTTGGCAAAATACGGCAAGCAAGAGTTATCTTTTAGACATTACACATGCGCTTTTGAACTTTACCGAAAATGGACGACCCTTTATCGATTTAATAAAAGATGAAGCCTCTAATAAAGGAACTGGAGCTTGGGCAACTGCTGCAGGTGCAGCATTAGGCAATTCCAATACCCTGATGACAGCTGCACTTCACGCTCGTTTTACTTCCTCCAACAAAGAGGCTCGAGAAAAAGGGGCTAAACGTTTTCCAAGAAACACAAAAAATCATGAGATCTCTTTGGAAGCAATCAAAAAAGCCTATGATACATCGCGCTTAATTAATCATCACCAAGGATTTGAAATGATCCGTAGTGCAGCACAAATTTATGGGTGGAAAATGAATTTATCTACAATCGCTCGTCTTTGGTCAGAAGGATGTATTATCAAATCAGATTTGATGTTTTCTCTCATCGATCTCTTTAAATTCAATGAAACGCTCCTTGAACACAAACCTTTTATTGATGAAATTAACTCAAGTCTAACCGCTTGGGAACAAGCCTTGGAAAGAGGGTTAAAACTGCGCATCCCTCTTGTATGTATGAATTCTGCGTGGCATTATTTTTTAGCGATAACACAAAAACAAAGTAATGCAAACTTGATTCAAGCACAACGAGATTATTTTGGGGCTCATGGCTTTCGTCGAACAGATTCAAAAAATGAAGGTTTACATCACGGTCCTTGGGCTACTCAAAAAAAATAGCTGCTTACTCCTGAATTTGTCCCACGGGGCGTACTTCATTCCCTTTAACTCCAGTCAATCGGTCTCCTAATACCAACCGAATGGAATCGGCTATTTGGGTTATTTTCTTGACGATCGCTGGGTGTTGATCTGCAATATCAAATTGCTCCGCTGGATCTTGAGAAAGGTCAAATAATACAGGGGTTTTAACTTCATTCATTTCATAGGGAACTGGAAAGCCGTCATTCGTGCCTATTCTTCCATTTAAAGAACGATAAGTATGGGGTACATATAATTTCCAATCTTGATGTCGTACCGCATGCAATTCATTTGTTCGATAATAAAAGAAAAAGTTTTCATGGGGAGATTTCTGGTGCTGTCCCGTCAGAAGGGGAACCAATGAAGCACCATCAATTTTCTTTTCGGGCAACTCAGTCTGCGCAAATTCTGAAAGTGTAGGCAACCAATCAATTCCCATGGCCGGTTCGTCTATCAGGGTGTTGGGAGCAATTTTGTTTGGAAAACGAATAATCCCAGGTACTCGGTGTCCGCCTTCCCAATTGGTTCCTTTACCTTCTCTATATATTCCAGCAGATCCAGAATGACCCCCATAAGACAACCATGGTCCATTATCTGAAGTAAAAATAACGATGGTGTTTTCAACCAAATTTTCTTCTTCAAGCGTATCCAAAATACGTCCCACTGAGGCATCAATTTCATGAATTACATCTCCGTAAAGCCCTCTTTTTTGTGACCCTTTTAAACTGTCGACTGCAAATAAGGGTACATGGGGTTGTGGATGAGGTAAGTAAACAAAAAAAGGCGTTTCCTTATTGCGTTGAATAAAGTCTACAGCTCTATCGGTAAGGGCTCCCGTTAAAAAAGACTGATCCTCAAGGGCCTTTAATGGGATTTCGTTTTCATATAAATAAATATCAGGGAAATTAAACCAATCTCCTTGTTGAGGATGTTTAGGCCACATATCATTAGAATATAAAATTCCATAGTATTCATCAAAGCCATGTTTTCTGGGTTGAAATTCTGGTGCATCTCCCAAATGCCATTTCCCAAAAATTCCTGTAGCATATCCTTTCGCTTTTAGAAGTTCTGCTAAAGTTGTTTCTTCTGGATTAAGTCCAACCTTAGACCCAGGACTATACGCATTGTGAATTCCAATTCGATTAGGATAACATCCTGTCAATATAGAAGCGCGTGACGCTGAACAAACTGGCTGAGTAGCATAATACGAACTAAAACGTGCCCCCTCTGCAGCCAATTGATCTAGATTCGGCGTTTCAATATCTGTAGCGCCATAGATTCCTAAATCCCCATACCCTTGATCATCAGTCAAAATAAAGATAATATTGGGCGAACGATCCCTTTGTGGGTGGCTGCAACCAAAGCATAATAAGACAATAAGGAATTTCAAAAAATATTTCATGGGTCAAATTTAAGTCTTACTCAAACTTAGGCATTCTGATTGATAAATCAAATACAGGCGCAAAAGCAGCATCATAAAAAACATTTCCACACTTGGTTTCCTATAAACCTGCCCAAAAATAAATACATACACATTTTAATCCGGTTGCATTGAAGATTTCACAAAAGCCTATGCTGATTATTGAATTCTTAATAAAATTGCATTTGTTAATGATTACGTAACATTATATTCATTCTTTTAAATTTATCTTTGAAAAATCTTTAAAAGAATTGGGATTATCTTGAATTTTTTAAATCTTAGTTTAATTCTTGAGGTTTAGTTACCCTCTTTTATAAATCTTATAGTTTAATTATTAATCAATTTGTTTGTTAGTTTAACCGCCTTTTTCGAGAGGCGGTTTTTTATTTCTTTTGCTTGGGTTTCTGATCTACTGTCAGAAAAAACTCCCAAAGATAGGATCCGATAAAAATGACAATAATGGGAATAATATAGATATAGTAAAAATAACTGTCTTGTAAAAGGATATTCAAATATTCACTAGATGAAGAGTAATACAACATTTTCTCCGTTGTAAGATCATATATCAAGCCTGAATAAATAATCAAAAAATAAAGAAGAAGAAGGATTCTTAACGGCCAATATTGCTTGGGTTTTAAATAAGAAAACCCAAAATAGTACACTAATTTTTTCATTGTATAAATGTAATAAAACTAATCAGAGTTAAAAAAAAGGATCTGAGGGTGATTTAATCCAACAACAAGGCTGCGGTATCTCTCCCTATTTTACTTCCTATTGCAATTCCCATTCCCCCCAATCTTACTCCCATAGCACAGTGGTCTCCCACTTTTTTTACCAAGGGCATCTTATTTTTTCCAAATGCCATGATCCCTGACCATTGATCCTCAAGGGTGTAGGCTGAATTTGGAAGAATGAATGAAGTAAGATCGTGAATTAATTTTTCTTTAATTTTTTCATTGATCCCAAAAGCTGTTGTGGTCTCGGTTTTAAAATCAAGATTTCTTCCACCTCCAAACAGAAGTCGATTTCCTATGTTCCTGAAGTAATAATAGCCCTCATCATAATGAAAAGTCCCTTTAATTTTAAGTCCTTCTATAGGGGCTGTTGCCAAAACTAGACCCCTCCCTGGATTCAATTCTATATCCTGAAAAAACTGTTTTGCAAAAGCGTTATTACAAATTGCCAATTTAGTATAGCGAAACACTATCGTTTCCGCATTACTTTTTACAGAGACTGTTTTTTGATCCGCATCAAAATGGGTTACCTCAGTATGCGAGAAAAAGAAAATATGAGCTTCATGTAGTTGGGTACGAAGCGCCCGCATCATCATCCCGGTATTGATTTGAGCTTCAAAAGAATTTTCAATTAGATGGTTAACCTTTCCCGTATCAAATCCAAAAGACTTTATCTTATTGGACCTAAGATGATAAACGTCTTCATTAAAAATAGGCCGCAGTAGCGCATTGTAATGTGTGATGAAATCTAGGGCTCTGGGATTTTCTTCGAAAAATAGTTCAAAACCTCCGTACGCTTTATAATCAAGGGCTTTATCTCCTACAGTTTTTCTTAAAAGTGTCAAACCCTTGACCCTAAGTTCTAGTATTTTAAGCATCGAATCTTGATCCATTTTGGTGGCATCATCCATCAATTCAGTAAGGGAACCAAAACAGGCAAATCCAGCGTTTTTAGTACTTGCCCCCGAAGAAAATAATCCTTTTTCCAGGATAGCAATTCTTGCTTTTGGATATTTTTCACGGTAAGAAAGGGCACAAAATATTCCTGTAATTCCTCCTCCAACCACAATTAAGTCGTAGTCTACTAATTGCGTCTTTTCCCAATAACTCAACATGTCAATTCAGTTTTCCTCTTTTTATTTATCACTACAGAGAGAATATATTCTCCATTAGCATCCATTTTTCTCCCGGAGCTGCTGAGGGAAGTGCTTGCTGGTACTTCCACATCAAGCTTTCCCATTCCTGAACCACAGGATTGTCAGCGTCTTGCCTTTGTTTGTTTTGTAAAGAAAATTTAGTCTCCATCTCCATGATCATAAAAAGACGATTGGCAACTAAATAAATCTCTAGGGCAATGATTCCTGCATCTTTAATACTTTTTATTATTTCAGGCCATACTTTTTTATGATATTCCTTATACTGAGCTATCGCCTCTTGGTCATCAATCAAATCAAGTGCGAAGCAATATTTATTAGTTTTCATAATGCACTATTTATCCAATTTTATACACCTTCAAAGTTCGGTATCCGTAAAGGGCTACAACTACAAAACAAAGTAGCGGTAAAAAGAATGAAAAGTTGACTTCGGGGACTCCAAAAATTTCAATGTCGTTGTAACCACTTCCTCCAAAATCTAAAATTTGTCCTTGTAGCACAGGCATAAATGCGCCGCCAACGATGGCCATCACTAAAAAAGCTGAGGCTGGTTTTGCATCTTCTCCCAGCCCTGTTAGGGCAATCCCGTAAATGGTGGGAAACATTAATGACATACAAAAAGAAATCAAGACAAGGGCATACAATCCTCCCATACCTTCTATAAAAATTGTCCCCAAACAACACGCTATAGCCATCATCGATAAAATCATTAAAAGTTTCCCTGAATTCATAAATTTGAGCAAATAAGTACATAAAAATCTACCCAAAAGAAAAATAACTAGAGCCGTATAGGCATAATTGACTGCTTTTTGATTTGATATCCCTAAGTTTTCGGCATATTGATAAATATACGTCCAACACATGATTTGTGCCCCCACATAGAAAAGCTGAGCGAATACACCTCCTACAAAACGTTCGCTTCTGGAAATTCTTTTAATGGAATCCCAAAGGCTGATTTTTGTCTCCTTTTGGGTAATCTTGGGCATTTTTACAAATGAAATTACCACCATCATCAGTAAGACAAAAACACCCAAAGCGACATAAGGATTTCGAATTACTTCCAAGTCGGCTGTTTTAATTACGGCTTTGGCAGAATCCGAAAGGGATTCATAGATCCCATTGCCTTCTGCATCTACATCATCGGACTGTAAGGCACCTAAAATAAAACTTTGTGCGACAAATAGGCCCATCAGTGCTCCCATGGGGTTAAAGGCTTGTGCTAAATTTAATCTTTGAGTAGCCGTGGCTTCGTCTCCCATTGAAAGAATAAAAGGGTTGGAAGTCGTTTCTAAAAAAGCCAACCCAAAAGTGAGAATATAAAGTGCCAACAAAAAGAACGTATAATTTTCCAAAGCGGCTGCAGGATAAAACAATAAAGCGCCAAGGGCATAGAGGGTAAGTCCCACTAAGATTCCTGTTTTGTAAGAATATCGTTTTACCACATAGGCTGCTGGTAATGCCATTGTGAAATAACCTCCATAAAAAGCGGCTTGTACCCAAGACGCTTGTGTGTTATTAAGCTCTAAAATTTTTTTGAATGCGGAAACCATGGGATTGGTAATGTCATTGGCAAAGCCCCAAAGCGCAAATAACGATGTAATTAAAACAAAAGGGAGCAATACTCCTTTTGAAACAATGGCAGGTTTATCGTTTTTTTCCATAATCCGAATTTATAAAGATCTGTCTAAATGAGCGTAGCCTCCATCCACAAACATTAATTGTCCTGTTGTATGACTCGAGCGTTCAGAGAGCAAAAAAGCTACGGAATCCCCTATTTCTTCCGGAGTTGTCATACGGTTTCCTAAAGGTATTTTTTTGTTTATCGCTTCCAATTTTTTTTCAGGATCAGAAAAGCTTCCAATCCATTTTTTATATAGCGGTGTATAACATTCTGCAACAATAACAGCGTTAACACGAATAGCATAAGGCAATAATTCAACAGCCCATTCTCTTGTTAAAGCATTTCTACCTCCGTTAGCAGCAGCATAGCCAGAGGTCCCACCCTGACCGGTAAAAGCAGTTTTAGAGCCAATATTGACAATCGCACCTTTGGATTTTTTTAAGGCAGGTAATGCATGGTGTGCCATCAAGTAATAATGAGTAAGGTTTCTTTGAATGGATTCGGTAAATGCTTGATGACTCCCAGATTCTAAGCCTATACTGTCATTTACCCCAGCATTATTTACTAAACCATCAATTTGTCCGTATTCCTTTATCACTGTGTCTACTGCCGCTTGGCATTGCTTTGGGTCTGTAAGTTCGGCAAAAACATGTCCTACGGCGATTTCCTTTTGACTCAGTGTTTCAACCGCTTGGATTATCGTTTGTTTATTTCTTCCTACGATAATAGGAATTGCTCCTTCTTTAACTAAACACGCACAGATTCCATAACCAATTCCTTTTGATCCTCCTGTAACGATAATTATTTTTCCCTTTAGTGCTAAATCCATCTGATTGCTTTTAAATTGTTAGGTTATAAATTTCACAAGCATTCGCTCCAAAAATTCGGGTTTGTTCTTCTTTGGAAAGGTTTGCAGTAAAGTCTTGAACAAGCTGAAGTACCTTTTTATATTCTGCAGCGAGAAGACATACCGGCCAATCCGATCCAAAAAGAATACGCTCTACACCAAAATAGTCGAATACGGTTTGTAAATAAGGGGTAAAATCTTTTGCCTTCCAATGTGCTGAATCGGCTTCTGTAACCATTCCAGAAAGCTTACAACTAATATTCGGAGCTGCAGAAATCCGCTCGATTTGAGATTTCCAAGACTCAATTTCATGGGCTTTAATGTTAGGCTTGGCCAAATGGTCCAAAATAAAGGTTTGTTCGGGATGCTGAAAAACCAATTCAGTGGCAGCTTCCAACTGATGTGGATAAACCAAAAGGTCATATGTCAATCCCAAAGGGGTCAGTTTACGGATTCCATTTTGAAAATCTTCCTGCAAAACAAAATCACTTTTCTCAGCTTGAACAATATGCCGTACGCCTTTAAAGAAGGGGTTTTTCGAAAAAAAAAGGAGGCGTTCTTCTACCGTATCTGCACATAAATCAACCCAACCCACTACGCCTTTGATGAAATCATTTTCAGTGGCAAGATTCAATAACCATTTTGTTTCTTCTTCAGATTGATCTGCTTGAACTGCAATGCATCCCTGGATGGAATTTGCTTCTAGAAGTCCTTTTAAATCAGAGGGTAAAAAATCAGCTTGAAGCTTAGCCATGGAATCATCTATCCATGTATCCCGTTCGGGTGTATACTTCCAAAAATGTTGATGGGCATCAATTTTCATTTTACTGATAGGCTTTTACTTCTTGTCTGGAAGTCCCAAGCCCTTCAATCCCCAATTCAACAACATCACCGGGCTTCAAATATTTGGGTGGTGTCAACCCTAATCCCACTCCAAAAGGTGTTCCTGTAGAAATTATATCCCCAGGTAGTAGGGTCATGAATTGACTAATATGACTAACTACTTGTTGAACATTAAAGATAAAATCAGAAGTAGCACTGTCCTGCATTATCTCTCCATTGAGTTTTAGCCACAAGTGTAAATTATTAGGGTCGTTAATTTCATCTCGGGTTGCAATAAAAGGACCTAAGGGAGCAAAAGTATCACAGCTTTTCCCTTTTACCCATTGTCCGGAACGTTCCAGTTGAAACTCTCGTTCACTTACATCATTATGAAGAACATAGCCAGCGATATGATCCATTGCCTCTTCTTGAGCAACATAGGAGGCCTTTTTTCCAATCACAATAGAAAGTTCTACTTCCCAGTCTGTTTTAACACTGCCCTTAGGAATAATGATCGCGTCATTTGGGCCCACCAAAGCAGAAGTAGCTTTAAAGAATAATACCGGTTCTTTAGGGACATCCATCCCACTCTCTGCTGCGTGTTTGGCATAATTTAAACCCACACAAACAATCTTTGAAGGACGAACTAAAGGAACCCCTAGGCGTGTTTTGGAATCCACTTTGGGACATTGCGCTGCGTTTACTTCTATCCATTTTTTTAATTGTTCAATGCCATTTCCTCCAAAAAAGGATTCATCATAATCTTGACCAAAGGCAGTAATATCTATCCAATCTCCGTTGTCTAATTGTATTCCGGGTTTTTCATTTCCGACTTCTCCAAAACGTATTAATTTCATCTTACTGGGTTTAATTTATAGCTTATTTTCCGTTTAATTTTATAAATCCACCATCAATGGCATAATCTGATCCTGTTATAAATCCAGCTTCGTCCGAAGACAAAAACAAGGCTAAATCAGCAATTTCTTGTGGTTTTCCCATACGCCCAATGGGTTGGGTTTGGGACAGTTTTTCAAACATTTCTTCTTCTTGACCGGGATAATTTTTGCTGATAAAACCGTCTACAAATGGAGTATGGACCCGTGCAGGTGAAATACAGTTACAGCGAATGTTATGTGCTAAATAATCTTTGGCAACAGAAAGGGTCATTGTCAAAACTGCACCCTTAGTCATGGAATAAGCAAAGCGATCAAAAATTCCGACAGAAGAAGCAATTGAAGCAAGGTTTAAAATACTCCCTCCCCCCTTAGCTTTCATATGAGGAATACATGCTTTAGTACAATTGTAAACCCCTTTGATATTGACTTCGTACAAACGGTCTAAATCGGGTTCTTCTACCGCTTCTATATTCCCTACATGAGCTATCCCAGCATTATTAATTAGTATATCAATGTTACTGGATTGGACTATTGTATCAATAATGCTAAAAACTTCCTTTTGTTTTGAGATATCACAGCTGAATGCTTTTGCAATAAATCCTTCCGATTCTATTTGTTGAACCGTTTTATTAGCTGCAACTGTATCACAATCTAAAATATACACTCGAGCACCTTGTCTTGCAAACGTTAACGCAATGGCTTTTCCAATTCCGCTTCCTCCTCCTGTAAGTATGAGGCTTTTATTTTTTACACTAAATTTTGTCATCCTACAGTTGTTTATTCTACTGCAATTTAATTCATTTTTAGGGAAAAGCTTAAAATCTTAAGATAACAGAATTAATGCAATCACAAAAGAAAGGTCTAATATTGTAGAAACTATATTTTTAACGATAAAAAATTTCAAACAACTCCTTCCGTCTGTTTTGATCGCCTTGTTTATTTTAAACGGTGTGACTTATGCTCATACTGGAGCACACTCAGAAAGTCATGCAAAAACGTGGAGTCTCAATAAAGAGAATAAAACGTTTAAAGCCGATTATATTGCATTTAAAGATGGATATGTTTCTTTGAAAGACATGAGTACAGGGGTCGTTTCTGAGTTTTTGTTGACTGATTTCATCATGGAAGATCAATTATTGATTCTCAAACGACATGAATTAACAGCCCATATTAATGGCCATTTTGCATCTCCAATTCCTATCAAAAAAAGTTCTTCAGGATTAAAGATGTCTAAAATAAATATGAATTTAAGTCTGGTAATCCTTTCACTGCTTCTCATTTCCTTATTGCTTTATTTTAGAAATAGCGATCAAAAAAGTCCTTTAGCACCCGTCTTATTTTCTTTTGTTTTCTTCGTTTTTGTTGCCTGTTCTGTTGAAGAAGCCCTTCCAGAAACACCCGATACCGCTGTTCCTGACGAAATAGTTCCTCCAGCAAATTCAAACACATCAAACAGTTCCAGTACAACAACAGATAGCACAACAGATAGTTCTACTGGATCAGAAGGAAACACAAATGATTCCGATTTATTGACAAGCATTCAGTCACATTTTGCAGCCTACACCGGCGTGAGTATTAGTGCAGATGACGAATACTTTTACATTGCCTCATATAGTTGGCCCGAACACGCTATGGGTACCGGAATTCAATCATGGCAAGAACAAGTGCCTATTCCACAAAATTACCAAGGAGATAATAGTTGGGCAATTCCATTAAATCCAACTATGGCTGAAACCCCACTTGACACAAGTGAACACCTTTTAAAAGGCGCTTTAGCGGTAGCAGTAAACGGAGTTCCTATTTTTAATGTTTTAAATAATCGTTCAGAAAATGCCTTTTTAATTGGAGAATTAGACAATTGGGGAGGACATTTTGGTCGAGGTGATGATTATCATTATCATATGATTCCGACACATCTAGAAGATGAAATTGGTACCGATACCCCTTTGGCCTATGCTCTTGACGGATATCCTGTTTATGGTTATACGGATGAAGTATTAGACAATGCTTTTGGACGAACTGATAGTGAGGGAAATTATCGCTATCACGCCAGTTTAACAGTACCTTACTATATCCCCTTTATGATGGGTGAAGTTACCTTAGACCCAACGAGCATAGCCCCTGAGGATCAAATCATTCCGCAAGCCATTCAAAACGCCGTTCGTCCTTCAGATGACTTTAAACCCGTAAATGGAGCAAGCGTTTTAGGTATTACCGAAACAGGAAAAAATGCGTTTTCATTTGAATATGAAGTTTCTGGCACTAAATACTATGTAAATTACAGTTGGGATGACGATTGTAAATTTACCTATACCTATGTTGATGAAAATGGGGGAACAACTAACTTACCCACCAATGAAAGCATCGGAACGGGTACTGGAAATACGGAAACTTTCAACAATGCGCGTTTTTGTGTTGATGTCAGTTTAGGCGAAGGTGGGAGTAATGCTTCCAACGATTCAACTACTAGTTCTGATGCTACAGACACAACAAGTGATTCCGATACAACAGTAGGCTATAGTGTCTCCTCTGCACTTTCGAATTTTACCTTATCCAGTATTGCAATAGACGAAGATGGGGCCCTATTGAGTGATTATCAATGCGAAGAAAAAGTCAACGGAGTTGAAAAATCAATCCCTATTTCTTGGGCGAATGTTCCTGAAGGTACAGGAGCTTTGGCCATATCAATACATGCATTCACTAATACTGCTGTGGTAGAAACTAATTCTTATCTCACGCTTTGGAATATTGATCCAAGTATTACTGAAATTTCCTACGGTCAAGCAAATAATGGAAAATGGTATATGGGGCCAAATAAAGATGGTGTTGGAATATCCTATTCTTCACCCTGTAACCCCAGTGGTAATTCTTCAACCTATTATATGACCCTCTATGCCCTTTCCGAAACACCGAGTAGTTTGCCTACAGAAAATTCCTTGACCGTAGATTACACTGTGCTCAAGGAGGCTATTGAATCCGTAACCTTGATTGATAGTATTGAAATGGAATACATTTCAGGACCTTCGAATTAATTTTTAACTAAAAGTATGTTTTAAAAAGGGAGTCTTTGGCTCCCTTTTAAATTTTGAATATGGGCTTGTTTTTAACTTATTTGATTTCACAGAAATAAGTAATAAATGCTTAAAAAAGCAATAAAAGACCCTCTTTTTGATCAAAAACCTGCAAAAAAGAGTTAAAAAAGAGGTTTTTTAATTTTTTATAAATCTTGAACACAACGAAAACCTGTGTGATTAAAACTTGAATCTCTACTGGAACTCATCCTTCTCGATACTCTGTATCCACTACAATAGGAATCGTTGCATAAAAAAGAGCCCCCTCTCATTACATGCTTGGGAGACAGAGGTTCTCTGGGATCATTATACTGTTTAGGACCCTTGGGGTTTTTTACTGTTCCTTTCCTTTTTTGGATGTTATAAGCCTTGTAGTCATACTTGTCTTGACACCACTCCCAAACATTCCCAGCCATCTCATACAAGCCATATCCATTTGCTGGAAAAGAAGTGACAGGAGCCGTTCCAAAATGACCGTCCAATAACCTATTATTGTAGGGAAATACACCTTGCCAAAAGTTGGCAAGATCAAAAGCCTTCTCCACATTGGTAATCCCCCAAGGATAAATCTGTTCTGAATTTCCACCTTGGGCTGCCCATTCCCATTCTGCTTCGGTTGGCAATCTTTTGTTTGCCCATTGGGCATAGGCGTTGGCGTCATCCCAAGCAATATGAACAACAGGGTGGTTCATTCTATTTGCAATGGAGCTCTCGGGTCCCTCTGGATGTTGCCAGTTTGCACCCGTGGTCCAACTCCACCATTGAGAATAATCTTCTAAATTCACAGGGGCTTCGGTTTGTTTAAAAACTAAAGATCCTGCTTTAAGTAAGCTATCGTGTGGTTTTGTCACTCCCGGCGCTAGTGTTTTTTTCATTTCCTCCCAGTCAATATCACGTTCAGCAATCGTTTTGTATCCTGTAGCGTTTACAAACAATTTAAATTCTTGATTCGTGACTTCATGTGAATCCATGTAAAAAGAAGAAATTGAAACTTCGTGGTTGGGAAACTCATCGGCATATGCTTGAGTAGATCGCCCACCCATTGTGAAAGTTCCTGATGGAATTAAAACCATCCCTTCAGGGGGAGAGGAATTGGATTTTTGCTCTTTTTTCAATGACGTACAGCCAACTAAAAAAAGAAAATACAGATTAAATATCCCTATTAAAAACAAGGTCTTTTTCATTGTTTAGCCTAATTTCTTATATAAAAAAGAAAGATACTTCTTTTTGATTAGCGAAAAAAAACTCCCCAAAAACTGTAAATGATATGAATAAAAAACCCTCCACTAAGGAGGGTTTTTTTTGTTTTATTCTTGAATTGGATTTTGTCTGAATTGACTCAACCAGACTACCTTGCCATCAACAACGTAATAGCTTTCCATAGAAGTCCACTCGGTTTCATTACCAATAGAATCAGTATACTTCATTCTGAAATTTGCTTGAACGTGCTCACCTCCTTGATCAGGTGATAAATCTACTGAATGAATTGACCTTAGGTCCCAAGTAATTCGTTTTGAGTTTTCGTTGGCTTCAATTTCATTCAAAAATTGAGTTGCAGAAGCATATCTTTTCCCGTTAGCACGTGTAATTCTCACGGAATCAGCAAAGAATGTTGCTGCTTCATCAAACTTTCTTTCTTTCCATACTTTATCAAGGGCTACTACCACATCAATTGCTTCTTGTGTTCCCAAATACCACCCTGTGTTTTTAACATCTTCGTCTTGATTGGGATGAAATCCAATTTCTCTTTCTTTAACAGGTCCTTGACATGCCATGATAAAAATACCCATCAGACCTAATACTACTTCTCTTTTCATTGTTTATTGATTTATGATTAATTATTTGTTAAATTTAAGGAAAAAAAACTCTCTTGAAATATACCTTCATTCGGGACGCCAGCCCCCCAGAGAAGCAACTAATAAAAAAATGATTTTCTATCCTGAATATTCCCGACACCTAATAATCCAAATCTAGCTCCCTTTCAAAAATATCATTTACAGTTGTGTACTCAAAAGTTTTTTCTTCTCTGTGATTCATCTTGGACTTGTTGTCAATAAAATTGGTTAGCGTGCAACAATTTTAAAACCACTTTCTTTGTACAAGAATTCAAAGATTAATTAAACGTTATACAACAGGAAATGGTTCCAATTAAAATAATCAATGCAGCTAATATTAAACCCGTGTTATTCATTTTGTAATATTATCAATAATTATAATTAATTATGTAAAGACGGATACTGCATTAACACTTCATTTGAAAGAAAGTAGAATTAATTTTAAAAAAATCTTTCACTGAAAAACTACAAAAAATGGGAGGTGTTCAGACAAATACTAAATCCAATATCATATTAAACATTTATTTATGATGCTTCAAATTACCAAGAATGAAACAAGTACCAATTGAAGTAAGGGATGACATGCCTTTGTTTGTATAATAGATTCTGGGATTTGTGATTTATTAATTATTTTTTTTATGTTTGAGTATTGATAACCATAAATCAATCAAAATGAAAAAACTATTTACACTACTTCTGTTAGTTGTAAGTGTCACTTTAAGTGCTCAAGCATCTCAAATCTATTCAATGCATATTGTGAGAGTTGAAAGAGATCTTGAAGCCTTTGAAACAGTTCAAAAAACATATATGCAAAAAGTCGCTCAAAATGCTGTTGATAAAGGAGATATCTCTTTTTGGGCCTTTTTAAAAAGAGTAACAATGGACAATATTGATGATGAAGAAAGAAAAAACTATCTGTTTGTTCAATCTAATTCAGACTTAGAAGCCATTCTTAGTGCGAAAAACCAATGGTGGAATAATGCAAGTTCCCTTTTAACAAAAGAAGAACAAGCAATTGTAGAAGCGTTAAGCTCTAAATTTACTTGGGTATCTGACTCGAGACATATCTTTAAAGATGAAGTAAGTATTCAAAAAAGTATGGGAAAATACATTCAATTTAATTTTGCAAGTCCTAAAAACTTAGCAGGTTTCATTTCAGAGAACAAGACACTTTGGAAAAACCATTTTTCAAAAAATATGTCTAAAATGGGAATGGTTAATTGGGGTGTTGGTAGAAAAATTGCTCCAACTGGAATGAACACATCAAGTGTATCTACTTGGGATATGTTTGATAGCCTTGAAGATTAAATGAAATATAGAGTTGGGTTTAAACTCCCTTCAGATGTTGCAAAAAAATCTAAAATGGGTTCCTATAATCCAGAAGGTTGGAAATATTCTCCCATTTTTAATGTAATTACTTTTGCTGCTTCAGCTCAATAGATTTCTTTAATCCTACCGACTAAAAACCTTCAGCTGAAACTGGGGGTTTTTTTAAATCACTAGCAGGTCATCCTCTGTAAGTTCTGCCAGAAAAAAACGGAGTAGAGAAAGAGTTTTCTATCTTAGCCTCATATTAACCAAAAATCAATCAAAATGAAAAAAATTTTAATTATTGCATTAGCAATAACAACACTTATTTCTTGTAACTCAAATACTGATCTGTCATTGTTTAAAGAGAATAAAGAAATAGCTAAAAAATATCTTAGTTCCTATGAATCGCCAACAGACTACGATAATTTTGTTTCTATGACCGATGAAAAAATTGAGCATCAATCTCCAATGTATGGAGCTGGAATAGTTGGATATGAAAAAGTTTTAGAGCAAGGGAATTTCTATATGTCAAACTTTTCGGATGTTTCTTTTAATGACGCGAGATGGCTTCCGGGTGTAGATGAAGAAACCCTTATGGCAGATGGTAGCGTAAGAGTTTACGGTACTTGGAAAGGGGTTAGTAATGCATCAGGGAAAAGTTTTTCGGTTGACGCTTATCACTTTTTCGTAATAAAAGAAGGAAAGATTATTCAATCTGGTGACTTTTTGATGCTACTGGAATGATTATGTCTATTCAGCCAGATTCTAAAGAAGAAGTTGAATAATTTCACTTTTTAAAAACAACATATTTTATAATTATTAACGCCACTATTTATTTATAGTGGCGTTTTCTTTTAAACTACAGGCAAATCTTCAGTAAGTTCTTCAATAAACGCTACTAAGAATGAAACAAGCTACTAGTGAAGACTATCCTTTTTTAAATGAGAAAGTTCAGGAGTTTTTGAATTTCAAAATCTCGACATTTAACGGGAGTACCTAATTCGTGCCAAAATGGAATTGTCTTATCCTAAAGTTAAGCGTTAAGCTAACGGTGAATACTTTATTGAATTTACTCAAAATCAAAAAGAATACGATCACTAAACGGTCAAAAGATAAAGAGTCAACTAGACCTAACGACTTCCCCGTAAGAGAGAGGAAAACCAAAGCAGAGCTATTGGCTAAAGAGGTCTATGACTATTTAGAAAACAATAATTTTTCTTTTGACAATCAAATACCGAAAAATGAATTAGAGTACTATGATTATTTAGTCGGTCAAAAGCTGAGTAAACCCTAATCTCATAATTATAAAAAGACAATAGAATCTATTGCTAATGAATTAAGGCTACAAGTCATTCTCCATAAAACTATACCTATTGAGTTCACAAATAAGTATAAAAACCCAACTAGTTTTAACACAATTAGACTTCATTTAAACGTCCTTTTAAACTATTTGAAGGAGAAGAGAAGTAAGGTAATTAAGATGGGGAGACTTTAGTCATGATTTAAAGTATATCTCTATTGGAGGTAATAGGGTCAAATCAAAACGTAATAGGATAGTACCTGTACCTAAATTTATTAGAGAACAAGTATATATTGGCAAAAAGGAAAATAACATCTTTACCAATACCCCTATTGAATTTAATGAGGACTATTTTAAAACGCTTTGGGGACGTTTTAAGAGGGTTTCTAAGCTCATTGAACCAGACCAAACACTATACTCTTTTCGCCACTCAGGGGCTATAGAAATCTTCAAAAGAACAGGTAGTATAACCAAG
>JAQWJV010000050.1 GCA_029248185.1 Flavobacteriaceae bacterium
TTTCTTTTTCTGGGAGGGCCTCATAAATTTTTATTGATCGTTTTAGATAATCCAATGCAGCTGCATCTAATCCCATATTACTTAGAATTTCACCAATAGCTCCAAAAGCTTGTTGAATTTCATTATTAGGCTTTGTATCTAAGACTATATTACTGAACTGGATTCCATATTCAAGTGCAAGAGTTGGATTAATTTGTTTATACTTGATAATCGAGTCTCTTAGTTGACTGCTATCTTGAGAATAAGCAAAACATATAGTTAGAAATATAAAAAGAAAGTATCTAAACAATTTTAGCTATTTCATTAAATATAAGAATATCATAATAGATAACGAAAATATCAGAAGAATTTGAAAAAATTCTCTAAAGTTCAATTCTAGCTTTTTTTTTTATAAAATTTTCTTTTTCTTCATAGAATTCCTCTTTTGAATAAGTCCTCCCGTTAAAAAAAATTGATTTTACATTTTCAGGGAAATCTAATTCAAAAACGTGATTATGATTATACTGTTTGCTCATAATTAATTATTTATAGACAAAACTACCCTTTTGATTGTGAAGGTTTTAATTATATGTTACTGCAAAATTACTGCGATTTGAATTTTTTATTTTTAATTTATTGAAGAAAATTTTACTGCTTTCTGACACCCATGGTCACTTAGATAAAAAAATAATAGGCTATATTTCCAAGGCCGACTAAGTTTGACATGCGCGAGAGTCTTCTTCACTTGCTGTTGACTGCTCAATAGAATTAAATTTAGTAGGAAGTCTGTTAATTATAAAAGCATCCTTTGATTTAATGTCTTCAACGACAGAAGAAAAGAGTTGATCAGGAAGTAAGAAATACCCCCAAGTGACCACACTACCTTGAAAAAATAAAGTGCCGCTTGCAACAATAAACTAAAAAGCAAGAAAGATTGATGCCTATAAAAAGATATTATTCGCCCTAAAAGTTTGGATTTAGTTAAATACATAAAATAGCGTTTGACAAATTTTGACTTCGTTTTTAACCCATTTTCTTTCTAACCCCAGATCTTAGATTATCAAGAGTGCTTTTTGAAATATTCATTTGTTTGAGGACTTCTTCATTTGAAAAACCCATCCTCAAATACATGCACATCTTTAACTCACTATAGGTGAATTTTCCATAGTTGATAACCAAATTTTTTGTGAAATTTGGATAAGTTGTGGCGAAAATAATTTCAAATTGATGTTCTGTTTTCACGATACACATTAATAACTATACACGAAAGTATGTTGATGATTTGACAAATTCCAGTAAAAAGTAAGATTGAAGTAATAATGTATTGATGTTTTTAATTGCACCACAGCCAGGGTAAAGCCAGAAAGTTTAAGGGTAGTTATACAGTGAAAATAAATGAGTTTATGTACTGAACAGTTAACAGAATATATATTTGGAGTTTAGATATCTTCTGTTATGTTAAAGGAGATTTATGTCTGAATAATAATTGTGAAGTATTAATTCAGATCTTGTTTTTGGAGAAATCTAAATTATTTAGATCATTTAATTAATGAAATAAAACATGGACAATAATAAGGCTGATTAATAAAAATATGCCCAAAAATTTACTTCTTAATGAGGAAGTTACAATTAATCCTTTTAAAGAACTTATCCGACCTATATTTGAAATCAAAGCAATACACAGTCCACAAAAAATCACAAAGAAAGCCCTAACAAAATAATTCATTTCAGGAAAAATATACTGAAGTAAAAAATTTAAGGGTAGGGTGAGGAAAAAGGCAACAAGAATTACTTTTTGCTTTGGCTTTACCAATAAAATACCACTACATATTAAGACAACAATTCCACAATTGACATAATAACGAAGATTATTTAAAGTATGAGTGAAAGCAGAATTTGTATCTTCAAATTTTAGGTATAATAAAACTAAACCCATTATCAAACCAGATATCAAACTAATTATTATAGCCTTTCTACCAGAATTTATTTTCTGCTCATCTGTAGCATTTTTATTAAAGTACTTTGAATAAATATCAATAGACCAAAGAGTAGCTAATGAATTAAAAGTAGAGTCTACTGTACTCATTAATGAGGCAAATAATCCGCATAAAACTATTGCTTTGATCCCGACAGGTAAATAGGTTTTAACCAAGTAGGGAAAAGCTAAATCTGGATCTCCTAAGCTGTCACCAAGCATACCGTACAAAGCAATTCCAGGGATTACAATTATAAAAGCCATTAGATATTTAATTAATCCTCCCAACATTAATCCTGATTGAGCATGTGCTAAATTTTTTGCTGCGATCGCTCGTTGCATTACTGTTTGATTAGCACACCAGTAATTGATATTTAAGAAGAAGAGTCCAAACAAATGAGTCCATGGAAGAGTTGGATGATCTGCAGCTAGGTGAAGATGCATTTTTTCGGGAGTCTTTATGTAGAGCTGCTCCCATCCACCCAATTGATTCAATGCTATATAACATACTATTGACCCACCAAATAATAATATTAAAAATTGAATGATATCCGTTTTAACAACAGAACTAAGCCCACCAAAATATGTATAAATAGCAGAGAAAATTCCTAGAAATAAAATAAGTATTCCAATTCGAGTTACTCGATCTTCGTGAATTAAAGAGAGTTCTTTACCAAAAACCATGTCTGCAGCATATGCCCCCCAAAACAAAGCTGCTCCTAATGTTACTGTTGAAAATAAAATTATATTACTCAACGAATAAAAGAGTGCAATTTTTTCACCTAATCTATTTTTAATAAAATCTGTAATTGTAATGATTTTCTCTTTTAAAAAAAGGGGTACAAAAACAAAGCTAGCTATCAAAATTCCCTGAATCGCATTTATTTCTAGATTAGCTTGTGCTAAACCATAGAGATAAGCTGATCCCATCATCCCTAAAAATTGATATCCATTTATATTTGTTGCTATGGTAGATAATGCGATGGAATACCATTTCAAGTTTCGATTACTTAAAAAGTAAGCCTCAGCGCTAGTGTTTTTATTTACTTTCCCCCTTAAGGCAACACTCATTATAAGAATAAAATAAAAAAGAACTATTGCAAAATCTATCATCTAATTATATTCTTGGTCCCTTTCCTAGGGGAGTTTTTGGTTCTGTTTGTGGAACTCTGCCTAAAACTTCTGGGAGACTTATGTTTTTTAGTTTTGGCAGTACATACTTTGCAAATAATTCACATTCTTGTTGATGTGGATATCCTGATAGGATAAAGGCATGGATTCCCATATCCATATAACACTTTAATTTATCATATACCTGGTCTGGATTTCCAACTATAGCGGCTCCACACCCTGAACGTGCAAGACCGATTCCTGTCCATAAAAAGGGTTCCGCATAATAGTCTTGATCTGAAATGTTTCTTAAATTAGATTGCATTGATACTCCAAGAGATTTAGAGTCTTGTGCTCTATTTTTAATATCCTTTCCCAAATCCAAATCAAGTCTAGAAATCAAAGAATCTGCGTAAGATTTAGCCTCTTGTTCTGTTTCCCTAACTATAACATGAACTCGTAGTCCAAATTGTAAAGTGCGCTTGTATTTTACTGCTTTAGAACGCATATTAGAAATCATGTTCTGTAGTTTTACTTCAGTGTCAGGCCACATAAGATATACATCACAAAATTCTGCACAAAGTTCAACACCTTCGGGTGAATATCCTCCAAAATACAAAAGTGGACCTCCATTTTGCTGATATGGTTTCACTGGTTTAGATGGTAGCTTAAAGTTATAAAATGAACCTTTAAAATTTATTTCGTCTTGTGTCCAAGCTTGTTTTAAAATTTGAATTACTTCTCTAGATCGAGCATAACGCTCTGAAGAAGGAAGTTTATCGCCAGGTAAATCAGAAGAAATAATATTAATTGTTAATCGTCCTTTTAAAATATGATCTAAAGTCGCCAGCGTTCTTGCTAACATAGGAGGGTGAACTTCTCCACAACGGATCGCTGCTAAAAAATTAATTTTTTCAGTGATAGGAGCCATAGCAGCAACATAACTGAGGGTGTCTTGTCCTACCTGATAAGAAGAAGGACACAAAACATTTGAATAGCCGAGTTGATCTGCTGTTTTTACAATTTGTGAAGTATTTTCCCAACTACTCTTAAATTTAATGTCTCTTGCACCAAGAAATTCATCATCTCCATCACAAATGGGAGCAAACCAAGAAATTTCTGCTCCATTAATTATTTTACTCATTTGACTCTTCTATAGGGTTAAGGCATATTCCAAAATTTCAATTAAATAAGACTACTCGAGAGTTTTAATGATGAAATGTCATTGGAATTATTTGATTAATCATACTTCCAAGATATGAATAATAGGATGAAATCACAAAGGGAATGCTCACTTAGCCAAATAGCTGCCCCAAAAACGATATCCAATAAATAGAATGTTATTTACTATATACCAACACATAAGTATATGGATGATAAATCCACATATTATACTAGTATTTATACAGAGATAATGAATGAGTTTATAACGGGGATTTTATGCATTTTGCAGTTGGGACAATGGCTTTGATTAAATCAATAACCAAAATTCAAACCCATTCAAAAATAATTATTTCGTTAACTTTAGACTATTCCGTTTTCGCAATACTTTTTGGTTATGTTTTTAAAACTAACCCCTCTAATATAGAAAAGAAGGAATAAAAACTAAAGCCAACAAATCATAAACTGCATTAAAACCCAAATGCATCTGCAATGAGTAAAAGCATTATTAATGCAAATAAGAAAATGGATCAAAATACGATCACTTCTCAGCTCAGATATCTTTGAACGTGTTGATTATTTGAATAAATAATAAAAGAAAAGCCCTCACATGCGGAGGGTATTTCTTTCACTCCAATGGATAAATTAAATTCACTCTAACACATCGAAATCAGTGCCTTGAACTGAGATTCTAAACGATAGGGGCTTGTAAAAAGCAGCTAAAACTTAGACATCCATATAGGCAGCGCTATTGTGGAGTACGAATTGAAATATTTCTATACTCGACCGCTCCGTGATCTCCTTGCAACATAATTGGTCCGGGAGCCCCTTCATTGCTGTCTAAAGCACCTCCTGTGATCCCTGGGATGCTTTGATCGTTGATGACCGTTTTACCATTAATCATGATGGTTACTCTTCGTCCAACTAGCGTAATGTCGAAAACTTGCCATTCTCCAGGTGGATTTGCAGCCATTTCATTCGGTGTTAAAAAACCATAAATAGCCCCAAAAAGAATTGAATTAGGGTCTTTACCATAACCGTCTTCAACCTGAACTTCATAACGTCCGCGCAGATAAATTCCCGAATTACTTCCTTTTGGATAACGAACCTCTAGATGCAATTGGAAATCTTCAAAAGTTTCATCGGTAACCAAATTACTTCCTGACGAAGTATTCTTTAAAACTCCGTCTTTTGCAATCCAATTGCTTTTATAAAGCTGATTTTCAGGATGCCATCCTTTAATGTTTTCACCATTAAAAAGAGATTTTGGTTTTCCGAAATTTACGGCCTCAGCTCTCACTAACTTGGGGGCTCTCACGCCCTCAAATGGATAGGCAATAGCATCACTTCCTAAAATAGTTCCTTTCAATTTTCCATTCTCTAACTTTCCTGAGAAATGTAGATCTGTATTTCCATTCCATTGGGGTGGGATTGTAAAATCTATAATTCCATTGTGAAAATGTACTTCTGAAATCGGACGTGCACTCCCATTATATTCAACGAAATAACCTACTAAAGTACTTGACCCTGACAATACAACTTTAAGCCAAGATGGGGCAATATGATTTCCCATTTGAACATTTAAATCCCATTTTCCAATAATTGATTCTTTGTCTTGAGCTATAATATGATTACTAAACAAGAAAAACAGTACAATTAAGCGACTGCTGTTTTTAAGTGAATTTTTCATGTGTTTGATTTTAATAATTGATTAATTTATGAACCTTAATTGGATACACTAAGGTAATCTGTAGCTAAATATTTATTGTCTTTATTGTAATACCAAGACCTATCTTTTGGCATTTTAATTCCATTTACCATTAACTCATTTTCCAAAACAATATACTCCCCATCATTCTTAGCCTCCTCATGAAAAAATTGATAGCGTCGAAGTTGATAGGTGTTTTTATCAAGATAAAAATACCACGTATCTCCTCCTGTTTCTGGTTCATAAGTTACTTTTAAAACCCAATAAGAAATACCATCAATTTCCTGCTCTAGCACGGAGTTAGCTAATCTTGTTCCTGGATCTTTTAGCTTCATTGGAAGTCCATACAAATAGGTGTAATAATCTTTATACATCGAAGCCCTTTCACAGCTAAGGCGATTCTTTTTGGCGATTGCTTCAGAAAAATCAGTAGTGCCATTGAAGGATAACAAACACTCTTGATTTTTAAGTTGAGAAATCAATTGGTTTCCCTCCACATCTACTGTTAAACGAAAAAAAGATTGATTAAAATCCAATTCAATTTTACTTTTACGGACAGGACGATTTGGACTTTTCATAGTAATAAAGAAGTTTCCCTTAAAACCATTCCATTTACCCTCAGGATCATGGTAAGCTATAGACCGATCCAATAAGTCTGAAGCAGTAAACTCTTGTGCATAAGTTGCCATAAGGAGAAAAAAAACTGCAACTGAATAAATTATTTTTTTCATATCTATGATATGATTGAAAATTAAATAAAATTAATTGAATCAATCAGGGTGTACGAAAATTTTTAAATCTGATTTTGTAATTGTTGGATTTGCACCTTGGCTTGCCGCAACTAAAGCTCCCATTCCACAGGCATTATTGAGGGTTGATTGAATGTCATCTCCCTCTACTAAGCCCAATACTAATGTAGCTAAAAAAGAATCGCCAGCACCTACCGTATCCACGACTTTAATTTTATATCCACTATTAAAATACCAGGTGCCAAAGTGTAACAAGACAGCTCCATGCATTCCGAGAGTAACACAAATAATTTGGGTCTTTGTTTTTTTGGCAATAAACTCCATGTGCTGATTCAATGAATTAAAAGGAGATCCCATTTGTGTCGCAATGTCATACAATTCATCATCATTAAATTTGAGCATATCGGCAGCTTGCATCAATTCATTCAGTGTTTCCATGTCATAAAAAGGAGGGCGAAGATTCAAATCAAAAACACTAAATTTTGACACCTTTAAGAAGGATTGTAATGCCTTTTTTGAAGCTGCTCTTGCCGCCAAACTTCCAAAAACAAATGCTTCAGCATCTCGAACAGTCTTTATTGCAACTGCATTGGCTTCGATAAAGTCCCAAGCTGCATCTTCAGCCATTTCATATTGAGCAGAGCCTCCTTCATCTAAAGTTACAAACACCTTCCCTGTTTCATGTAAATGATCCTGTTGAATAAACGCTGATGACAATCCTTGATTTTCTACTTGAATGAGTATTGCATTACCCAATTCGTCTTGACCAACTCGGCTAATGAATGACACTTTACCACCAAGACTAAAGAGTGTATTCGCTACATTGAAAGGTGCACCCCCCAACATTTTTCCAGTAGGAAACAAATCCCATAGAATTTCGCCAAAGCAAATTATGTTTTTAGCAGACATTGAAATTATTTAATATTCAAAAATATATTAATCTTTAAACTTAAAGAAATTTAAAATTATAGGAAATGGAAACCAAAGCACCTCGCAAAACTGAAAGCTCGTAAGCTCCTAAAGGGCTACCTTTAAAAACATCGCCATCTTCTGAACCAAGACGTTGTGTGTAATAGATATTAAAGGGGTTTCGTCTACCATATAAATTGTAAACGGTAAAAGTCCAATCGCGCTACATTCTGCTTCGGGATCTGAAAGAGATTGGCCATGGTATTGGTCCCTTTTAGGAGGGACTTTTGAACGCCATGCCCCTTTCCAAACCTTTAGTGTAAATGTAATTGACTCCTCCCATCCCTCTACAAAAAACTTAAAACAACGCTTTGAAGTTACAGATGAATGTTATTTTTTAAAAAAAATAAATCCAGATATTCATGTCCTTTTAGCTGCTGATCTAACTACAGTAAATGATCCCAAATTAGAGTCTTTTCCTTCAGATAATTTTTATAATAGTTTTCCAATTGCTTGGTATCACAATTTTGAAGGAGGTCGACAATGGTATAGTTCATTGGGACACAGCAAGGAAAGCTATGCTCTTGAATTTTTTCAAAATCATTTGGAAGGAGGACTCAAATACCTACTTCAATTAAATGATTAAATTATAATTGAGAATATGCTAAGGGCTTTAAAAAAGTACGCTTAATGTCAGAAACAGTATTGGCATATTCAGGAAGTTTAGAAATACGTTTCCATTCAGGGTGTTCAATAAATTTATTCCAATTAGCATTGCGTTCTTCCATGTCTTTGAAGGATAGCATATAGGTCAATGCAGGCATCAATGGTCCAGACACTTGACTTCCAAAGAAGACAGCATGCAAACCTGTTTCCTCAAAAATGGTAAGTTCTCCATCATTAAACATATCCGTCTTTCTGTCTACTGCATTTTCACTGTAGCCTTCGTAGGTTCTCAATTCAAACAATTGGGAGCCTTCAGCAGGTTTTACCATTTGAGGTAATCCATCAAACGCAAAATAGAACGAACTACTATATCGTGTATAAACTTTTTTTGAAATAGGAATTGCATCATATACTTTCTTGTCACTTTGATAGGTTTTATCGCTGTTCATTTCATTTAAAACCTTTTCATAATGTGAAACTCCTTTGTAAGGAATTAAAAGTACTACTTGCTTAGGCGTTGGATCTCCTAAAGCTTCAAAAACACCTATGTTTTCAACTCCGTTTCGATTTAATACTGGCAACAATGTTGATGACAAATAGTCATGTAACTCAGCTTCCGACCCGTTAAAGGGGATGGTATAGGTTCTTAATTCGTAATATTCTTTTTGACCAAAAACAAATGTTGAAAATAGTAGTAACAGTGGAATAAAATAATTTCTAAACATAGATGATATAATTAATTTAATAGAAAGGTAAATATAAGATTAATAATAAAAGTACTTTGTCTTTTTTCGTATTGCCTTTTTTTATTTTTCCAACAAAAAGATTTTAAGTTCACGCTTAATCCTCCCAACGACTTAAAGGTCACTTCTGCTAATTCCCAATGCTAATCCTCTCAATTCAGCTAATCCTCTGAGCCTTCCAATTGCAGAATAACCCGGGTTGGTTGTTTTATTTAAATCATCCAACATTTGATGCCCATGATCAGGGCGCATGGGTATTTCCCAATCAATACGGCCTATGGCCTTACGTCTTTTTTCTTCTTGTAAAGCCGCTTTTACCATTGCATACATATCGACATCTCCTTCAAGGTGATTTGCCTCAAAAAAATTGCCTTTTTCATCTCTTTGTGTACTTCGAAAATGAAGAAAGTGTATTCGTTCTGCATGATTAATAAACATTTCCAAAAGATCATTATCGGCTCTTACACCAAAAGAACCCGTACAAAATGTTAATCCATTGTTCAGGGAGGGGACGGCACTAAAGAGGGCTTCAATATCCGATGCAGTGCTTACAACTCTTGGTATTCCAAAAAGGGAGTGAGGGGGATCATCTGGATGAATACACAGCTTGACATTACAAGCTTCAGCAGTTGGTATTATAGCAGCTAAAAACTGTATCAAATGACTCCGTAAAGTATCCTGATCCAAATGGGAATAAGCCTCAATTCGTTGATTGAATTCTTCCATTGTATAGCCTTCCTCTGCTCCAGGTAAACCTGCGATTATACTCTTTGTTAAGGATTTGACTTCAATCTCTTCAAGCGATTCATAATACCGTTTTGCAGCTTCAATTTGTAGTGAGGAATAATCTTCTGTAGCGCGATTTCTTTTTACTACATATAAATCAAAAGCTCGTAGCGCGTCAATTTCAAAGGAAAGTGCAGTAGATCCATCCACTAAGGTTTTATATAAATGCGTTCGAGTCCAATCTAATACGGGCATAAAGTTGTAACAAACTGTATAAATTCCACAGCTTGCTAGATTCTTGAGTGTTGATTTATAATTTTCAATGTACCGCTCGTAATCTCCAATCCGCTGTTTGATGTCCTCATGAATCGGCACCGACTCTACTACTGCCCATTTTAAACCTGCATTTTGAATAAGTGTTTGGTGGATTTTAATGGCGTCAATACTCCAAACTGCTCCATTGGGAACATCGTGAAGAGCAGACACAATTGTTGTAGCACCTGCTTGACGTATTGCAGATAAAGGCACTGCATCTTGGGGACCATACCATCTAAAAGATTCTTTCATATCAATACATTAAACTCCTGAAAAAGCACTAAACCCTCCATCAATCGGCAGAACAATTCCGGTTACAAAACTTGCGCTATCGCTACATAAAAAGTGAATCGCTCCATTGAGTTCTTCTGCTTTTCCAAAGCGTTTCATTGGAGTATTTTGGATGATTTTTTCACCACGCTCTGTATAGCTACCGTCTTCATTTAAAAGTAATTTTTGATTCTGTTTACCAATAAAAAATCCAGGAGAAATAGCATTGACTCGAATTCCATCTCCAAATTTGAGTGCCATCTCAACAGCCATCCATCGTGTGAAATTTTCCATTGCTGCCTTCGCTGCAGAATACCCTACCACCCGAGTGAGGGCACGATCAACAGCCATAGAAGAATAATTAACAATTGCACCTTTTCCCTTCATACTCATGGATTTTCCAAAAACTAGGGAAGGCAAAACAGTCCCTTTAAGATTCAAATTGATCACTTCATCAAAATCAGGGACAGACATATCAAAAATGGATTGATCCTCCATGATCACGGCGCCTGGAAGATTTCCTCCTACCGCATTGATCAATACATCAATTTGACCAAACTGATCTATAATTTTGTTGTTTGTCTGTTTTAAGTCCTTTTCATCCATTACATCTACGACAAAGGCTGCAGCAACTGTTAAAGGAGTTAGTTTCTCCAAAAGCGCATCTAAAATTGATTGGTTTCTACCTAATACAATGACTTTTGCCTTTGCATGGGCTAGACTTAAAGCTAAACTCCCCCCAAGTGTGCCTGTAGCTCCTGTGAGTACAATTACTTTATTTTGAAGTGAAAACATATTATAGTTCTAAAAATTATAGGACGAATCCCAATAGATTGTTTTATTTTGATCCATAGCACGAATCCCCATATCTACAGCAAATGCCGTTTTTGATCCAGAAATGACATCAGACAAAGGCGCTTTAGAGTTCACAATAGAATCTCGAAAATCTTCAAGGGCTTGCTGAGTAGGGTCAATATGAGCGAAATCTAATGGAATACCTTTTCCTGCTTCCCAATTCGTTGTAGCTCCTGAAACACCATCTACATCACCATACTCTTTCTTGAAGGAACCTTCAGGATAAAACCAGGCTTTAGCATAATCCAAAACCATTGTTCCTTTATCTCCCATGACATGAATTTTATAGTCGTCTTTTGCATTTCCTGTCAAACAGGTATAACTTGCTTTTACCCCATTGGGATAGGCATAAATGACATGGGTATTATCATAGGTTTCTCTTCCGTCTTTCCAGTAGTCTATTCCGCCAAAACCAGTAACTTTTTCTGGATGAGAATCAAACAGCCAATTGGCAAAATCAATTTGATGAGAACTAAGCTCTGCTAACAAACCGAAGGAGTATTCTCGATACATTCTCCAATTAATTTGTCTTTCGAATTTTTGATCAGGAACGGGTCTTCTCCAATTTCCATTACGATTCCACTGAGCTCTGATACCATTTACTTTTCCAATTTTACCCCCTTGAATTAACTCAACTGCATGTGAATATAATCTAGAACTGTGGTATTGATGGCCCGTTTGAAATATTTTTTTAGGGTTAGTCAAAACTTTGTTGACCAATTGGACGGTATCCTTAGCCCCTTTTACCATCGTTTTTTCACAATAAACATGCACATTGGCATCCACAGCCTCAGTAGTAATTTGGGCATGCATACTCAAAGGTGTGCTAATAATCACTGCATCCAATTCTTTGTTTTCGAGAAGATCCAAATGACGAATATAGGTCTTCGCTTTAGGGGCGATTTGAGAAGCTTCCTTTAATCGGAAAGGTAGCGTGTCGCACAAAGCTACCATCGATACTCCCTCTATTTTAGAAAGAATACGCATCAAACCCATCCCCCGACTTCCCGTTCCAATAATTCCTATCCGAACTGTATTTAAACGTTTTAAATCAAGAATTGAAAATCCACTTTTTGGGTAAGCCAGAGAGGCAGAGAGTAGGGTTGCAGCTGTGCCTATAAATTGCCTCCTGTCATTTTTCATTTGTTTTAAAAATTTTGATTTATAAAAGTATTAGAAATCTAGAATTCATTACAACTTTAAAAAAGTTTATATTCGTTAATAATGAGCTTTCAATATAACAAAATGAATTTAGAAGTAAATACTCAACCTATCCTATTTTACTCAATGGAACTATTTTTAAGAAAATTGTGTCCATTGATACTGTTTATTTGTTTAATAACATCTAACCCCATAGTAGCTCAAAATGCACAATGGGAAATGTTATTTGAAGAAGATACCCTTGATGCTTTTGAGCAACTAAATGGTGATGCTGCCTTTAATATAAACAAGGGAGTGTTGGTCGGTGTTTCCAAACTTAATACCCCAAATAGTTTTTTGGCCACCAAAAAAAGATATTCCGATTTTATACTCGAATTTGAAGTCATGATTGACAACGGATTAAATTCTGGTGTGCAATTTAGAAGCAATAGATATCCTGAATTCAAAAATGGTAGAGTCCATGGGTATCAATGTGAAATTGAAACCAGTTCCAGAAAATGGGCTGGAGGAATTTATGATGAAGCGCGTCGTGGATGGTTGTATCCTATGACCAGAAATCCAAAGGGTCAAGATGCATTCAAAACAGGAGAATGGAATCATTATCGTATTGAAGCGATTGGAAGTTCTATTAAAACGTATATTAATGGTATTCAATGTGCAAATTTAGTAGATGATTTAACATCAGAGGGTTTTATAGCTTTTCAAGTACATAGCATCAATAACAAAGAAGAGGATGGAAAAAAAGTACGCTGGAGAAATATAAAGATAATGACCCAGAACTTGGAAAAATTTAAAACCCCAACCGCAACTCATGCAGATGAAATTAGTTATTTAAACAATACACTCACTCCCAACGAAGTTCGAAAAGGTTATCGATTATTATGGGATGGAAAAACTACGCAAGGTTGGAAAAGTGCAAATAAATCCAGTTTCCCAAAAAAAGGCTGGCTGATTCAGGAAGGAAGTCTCATCGTGGAAGCCTCAATGGGATTGGAATCTGAAAACGGAGGAGATATTGTTACCCAAGAAACTTTTTCCGATTTTGAATTGAGTGTTGATTTTAAGCTTACCAAAGGAGCTAATAGTGGTATCAAATACTTTGTCAACACAATATTAAACAAAGGAAAAGGATCTGCTATTGGATTGGAATTTCAGGTTTTAGATGATCGTAATCATCCCGATGCAAAGCAAGGGAAAAATGGTAATCGAACCGTAGGTTCTTTATACGATTTAATCCGTGCAGAAAATCAAACTACTGGAGGAAGAGGGAAAAATTTCAAAGGAATTAACACTTGGAATAACGCTCGAATTGTAGTCAAAGACAGTCATGTTGAACACTGGCTGAACCATGTACTAGTCGTTTCATACGATCGACACAGCCAAGCTTTTCAAGCATTAGTTGAAAAAAGTAAATATGAAAAATGGGAAGGTTTTGGAACTTGGGCACAAGGTCATATTCTTCTCCAAGACCACGGTGATCAGGTGGCCTTTAAAAACATCAAAATCAAAGAATTTTAAACAACAAACATCATGGATAGTACTAGAAGAAATTTTATTAAAAAAACAAGCTTAGCAACAGGAGCACTAGGCCTAGGAATCACCTCTTCAATGAGTGCCAAAAGCTATCGTAAAATACTCGGTGCAAATGATCGTGTCAGAGTAGGAATTATTGGTTTCTCAAATCGCTGTAAACATTCCCTTATTCCGGCATTTACGAATCATCAAGAAAAAATGAATTTTGAATTGGTGGGGGTTTCTGATATTTGGAATCGGAGAAGAGAAGAAGGTGCGGATTATCTCAAACAAAAAACGGGAAATAAAGCTATAAAATACAGAAACAACGAAGAACTATATGAAAAGAATGATGTTGATGCTGTGATCATTTCTACAGCCGATTTTCAACATGCGCTGCATACTGTTCAAGCAGCCAATGCAAAAAAAGACGCCTATGTTGAAAAGCCTTTTGCTGAAACCATGGAAGATGCGCGTGTGGGACGAAAGGCTGTTGAAGAATCTGGAATTGTTTTTCAAATTGGTTCTCAAAGAAGAAGTGGACGGAACTATCATGCCGCCAATAAATTCATTAAAGAAGGAAAATTTGGAGACCTCGTAATGGTTGAAATGAGTTGGAATGTAAATCAACCTGGACGCTGGAGACTCCCCCAATTGACAAAAGAAATTCGAGAATCAGATACCGACTGGAAACGATACTTAATGAATCGTCCTTATGAAGCTTGGGACCCCCGAAAATATCTTGAATATCGTCTTTTCTGGCCCTATTCCTCAGGAATTCCCGGACAGTGGATGTCTCATCAAATTGACACCGTTCATTGGTTTTCAGGCTTGAATCACCCAAGAAGTGTAGCTGCTAATGGAGGTATCTATTTATGGAAAGACGGTAGAAAAAACTATGACACCATGACTTCTGTTTTTGATTACGGACCCGCTGATGATTTAGATAGCGGCTTTCAAGTGGTTTACTCATCACGCTTTACCAATTCAGCCTGGGGTACAAAAGAAATCTATTACTCCAATGGAGGTGAATTAAACCTTCAAACCAATAAGGTAACACCCAATGGGGGATTAAAAAATCGTCAAGCCAAAGCAATGGGCATGGAAGCTAATTTATTACCAGAATCTAATTTGTCTGATATTTCTACAAAGATTGTCACCTCTGCAAATACAGGGGTGGATAACATGACCTCTATGCACATGCTCAACTGGATGGAGTGTGTTCGAAGTAGAAAACAAACCAATGGTCCAATTGAAGCTGGATATAACCATTCTATTGCCAACATTATGACTACAGCTGCATTAAGAACTGGTTTAAAAGCCACATTTGATGAAACAACTCAAAATGTAATTGTGGGAGGTAAGGTTTTTCAGTATTAAACTTCATAATATTCTAGCTATACATTAAATGAAAAATTTAATTCACAACAATTTCTTACTCGAAAATAAATACGCTGAATTACTGTATCATGAATATGCCAAAACCTTACCCATAATAGATTACCACAATCATTTATCACCCAAAGCAATTGCTGAAGACCAACGTTTTGAAAACATTACTGAAGTTTGGATTGCAGGAGACCATTATAAATGGAGGGCGATGCGTACTTTGGGAGTTAATGAAAAATACATCACGGGAGATTCCTCTGATGAAGAAAAGTTTAATCATTGGGCAAAAACCTTACCTTTTACCTTAAGAAATCCACTTCATCACTGGTCTCAACTTGAATTAGCACGCTATTTTAATGAATTTGAATTATTAACTCCTGATAATGCGCAAAGAATTTATCAAGACACCAAGGCGCAAATACAAACTGCAAATTTCTCAGCAAGAAACTTGTTGACTCAAATGAATGTGAAAGTGCTTTGTACCACTGAAGATCCAATTGACACGCTTGAACATCATCAACAGTTAATTAAATCTAATTTTACTGTTAAAGTAAGTACGGCCTTTCGTCCAGATAAATCCATTCTTATAAGAAATCCAGACTATAATGATTATATAGATTTATTGTCTATAGCTGCTTGTATTGAAATTTCTGACTACGATGATTTATTACAAGCCTTAGAAAAACGCATCTCTTTTTTTCATGATAACAGATGTCGCCTTTCCGATCATGGATTAACTCATGTACCCTATAAAATTACTGATCGTGCAACTGTAAAAAAGATTTTTGCTAAACGAAGAGCTGGAAAAAAAGTATCCCCCCTTGAGGAAGAACAATTCCAAACCGCCATTTTATTGTTTCTAGGAGAGCAATACCACAAAAAAGGTTGGGTGCAACAATTTCATTTAGGAGCCATGCGCAATAACAATACGCGTATGTTACTACAATTAGGCCCAGATACCGGATGGGATTCCATTGGAAACTATCCAATAGCACATGATCTTTCTCGTTTTTTAGATCAATTAGACACCCACAATCAGTTAAGCAAAACTATTTTGTATAACTTAAACCCGAGTGACAATGAAATGATGGCGACCATGATTGGAAACTTCAACGATGGATCATTAAAAGGAAAAATCCAATGGGGTTCGGGATGGTGGTTTTTAGATCAATTAGACGGTATGACGAATCAAATCAACACTTTATCCAATATGGGGCTCATAAGTTGTTTTATTGGAATGTTAACCGATTCAAGAAGTTTTTTATCATTCCCGCGGCATGAATATTTCAGACGTTTATTATGCAATATTTTTGGGAATGAAATTGAAAAAGGAATACTTCCCAATGATCCTAAATGGATCGGGAAAATTATTTCTGATATTAGTTTTTATAACGCAAAAGAATATTTTAATTATTGATTAAGACTAAACATGAATAAAGTTGTAACATTTGGTGAGATCATGCTTCGCCTTTCACCTCCAGGATTTTTAAGATTTTCACAAACAAATTCTTTTGATGTTGTTTATGGAGGTGGGGAATCAAATGTAGCTGTTTCCCTCGCCAACTTCGGTATCGATGTAGATTTCGTTTCCCGATTACCCCAGAACGATTTGGGAGATTGTGCTTTAATGGAACTGCGAAAACGAGGAGTTAATACACAAAACATACTGCGTGGAGGGGATCGCCTTGGGATCTATTTTTTAGAAACCGGAGCCGTCAGTAGAGGAAGTAAAGTGGTTTATGATCGAGCGCATTCTTCTGTTTCTGAAATCCAACCCAAAATGGTAAACTGGAAAAAAGTATTTGAAGGAGTTCAGTGGTTCCACTGGACAGGGATCACACCTGCTATTTCCCAGAGTGCTGCTGACACCTGCCTTGAGGCAGTTAAGATTGCAAGTTCGCTAGGAATTACCATCTCTACTGATTTAAATTATCGTGCAAAACTTTGGAAATACGGAGGAGATCGTGAAGCAATAATGACAGAACTCACCTCCTATTGCGATATTATTCTAGGAAATGAAGAAGATGCCGAAATGCATTTTGGCATCCAACCCGAAGGTTTAGACATCACCACACAAGGGAATGAAGTAAAGGCGAGTGCTTTTCTTTCCGTATGTCAACAAATGATGGAAAAATTTCCAAAAGCTAAAAAAGTCATTACAACCTTGAGAGGATCTATTTCAGCTTCGCAGAATACTTGGGCAGGAGTGCTCTACGACGGAAATATAATGTACGAAAGCCCTCAATATCAGATCACAGATATTGTTGATCGTGTTGGGGGAGGTGATTCCTTTATGGGAGGGCTCATTTATGGCTTGCTTACCTATCCTGAGAATGATCAAAATGCCTTAAACTTTGCCGTTGCAGCCTCTTGTTTAAAACACACAATAAAAGGTGATGCTAACTTAGTCAGCATCGCAGAAGTAGAAAAATTAATGAGCGGGGATGCCTCAGGCAGAGTAGCTCGATAAAAAAAAGTATGGCACAATTTACAAGATTACAAGTAATCGATCAAATGCAAAAAACAGGCTTGGTTCCTCTTTTTTATCATCCAGATATTTTAATTGCTAAACAGGTACTTCAAGCTTGTTATGAGGGTGGAGCAAGACTGCTTGAATTTACACATCGAGGGGATTTCGCTCATGAGGTATTTCGAGATCTTATCATTTTTGCTCAAGAACAGCTTCCTGAAATGATATTAGGGGTTGGCTCTATTACAGACGCTGCTTGTGCAAGTGATTATATAAAAAACGGAGCTAACTTTGTGGTAACTCCTGTTTTTAGAGAGGATATCGCCATTGTATGCAACCGTAGAAAAGTACTTTGGTCTCCTGGTTGCGGAACCCTAACAGAAATTGCAATCGCTGAAGAACGCGGAGCAGAAATTGTAAAACTATTTCCAGGCAGTGTTTATGGTCCTGAATTTGTTAAAGCCATAAAAGGACCTCAACCCTGGACGAATATTATGCCTACAGGAGGAGTAACTACCGCTCCTGATAATTTAAAAAGCTGGTTTGATGCAGGAGTTAGTTGTGTGGGCATGGGATCCAAGTTAATTTCAAAAGAAATTATTGAGAAAAAAGATTTTGGAACGTTAAAAACCACGGTAAATGAAGTTCTTAAATGTATCCAAAAATTAAAATAGCGCCTTATGAAACCGCAGCTCTTTTTTCTTGCTCTAATTTTCTTTGTCATCTCATGTTCGGGTGAATCTAAAATACGGGTGATTCGTTTGGGTCACGGTTTGGATATAACACATTCTGTTCACCAAGCCATGCTCAAAGCGGATGAATACCTTAATGAAAATTCAAAAGGTAAAATGCGGATTCAAATTTATCCCAACCAACAATTAGGTAGCGAAAGAGAATGTTTAGAGTTACTACAAATAGGAAGCTTAGACATGACTAAAGTTTCAGGTGCAGTTATGGAAAATTTCGCTCCCAACATGCGGATTTTTGGTCTTCCTTTTCTTTTTGATGACAAAGAACATTTGTTTCGAGTGTTAGATGGACCCATTGGAAAATCATTGTTAAAAGAAGGAGAAAATTATTGGCTTAAGGGTCTAGGATATTATGACTCAGGAAGCCGGAGTTTTTACACTCGTGATCGTCCAATCAACACTCCCAAAGATCTTGAAGGTTTGAAAATTAGAGTTCAAGAAAGTGCTTCTGCTTTTGAAATGGTCAAACAACTGGGGGGCTCACCTACTCCCATTTCTTGGGGTGAATTATACACTTCCATTCAACAAGGTGTAGTTGATGCCGCCGAAAATAATCCTCCAAGCTTTTATCTTTCAAGACACTACGAAGTATGTAAATATTATAGTATTGATGAGCATACCATGATCCCTGACATCCTTTTGGCAAGTACGCACTTATGGAATCGTCTGAGCCAACAAGAACAAACGTGGCTCCAAGAAGCACTTGATCGATCCATTCTGGACCAAAGAAGACTATGGACCATTTCTGAGAACGAATCCTTACAGGCTGTAATTGATGCAGGCGTCAAAGTTACATATCCAGAAAAAAGCACTTTTCAAGAAGCAACCAAAACCATGTACGAGGACTTCAAAAAAAATCCTGCAATCGCCAGTTTAATTGATCAGATACAGAATGAAAAAAATTAGAACTCAAGTTGATCGCTTTGTTGGGAAACTACTGGTACTTATCTTAGGTATTATGGTAATTAATGTATTATGGCAAGTATTTAGCAGATATTTCACCGATAACCCAAGCTCGTTTACAGATGAATTAGCACGATATTTAATGATGTGGTTGGGCATACTTGGGGCAGCATATGTTGGAGGAAGAAATGAACATGTTGCCATTGACTTTTTTGCCAAAAAAACTAGTCCTAAAATACAAAAGTGGCTAAAAGGGTTGATCTCACTGAGTATTATCACTTTTGCGTCACTAGGATTTGTTATTGGTGGAGGTCGGCTGGTATACATCACAATGAAATTACAGCAATATTCCCCATCCCTTCAAATTCCACTTGCCTTGGTTTACGCTGTTGTACCCATTAGCGGATTACTCCTCATTTTTTATAAAATCACTCCAAACTCAGAATAAGTCATGGAAATATTACCCGTTATTATCCTTGTTTTAAGTTTTATATTTTTTATCAGTATTGGTACACCGGTGGCTTGGAGTATCGCCCTTTCATCACTGCTTACAATTATAGTTTCCATCCCCATGCTACCGGCAGTTACAACCATAGCTCAAAGAATGGCCACAGGACTCGATAGCTTTGCATTATTAGCCATTCCTTTTTTTATTCTTTCTGGGCAACTTATGACGCATGGCGGAATTGCTGATCGATTGATTGGATTTGCAAAAACAATTGTTGGCGCTTTCCCCGGTGGGTTGGCTCTAATTAATATTATTTCGGCGATGCTTATGGGAGCCATTGCTGGCTCTGCCATGGCCTCAGCATCGGCTATGGGGAGTATTCTAGGCCCAGAAATGGAAAAGGAGGGGTATGCAAAAGAATACGGGGCAGCTGTAAATATAACCTCAGCAACTATTGGTCTTATTATCCCACCGAGTAATGTACTTATTGTCTATTCATTAGCCAGTGGGGGCGTCTCCATAGCAGCCTTGTTTTTAGCAGGCTATATTCCGGGTATAATAACGGGGATCTTTCTTATGATTGTAGCTGGTATTTGGGCAAAAAAACATCATTACAAGACCTTTGAAAGGAGTTCCGTTAAAGAAATTTTCAGGACGTTTATTACTGCATTTCCAAGTTTATTATTACTCTTTATTGTTATTGGTGGAATTGTCTCCGGTTTTTTCACTGCTACGGAAGCGTCGGCAATCGCAGTGCTGTACACCCTTATTTTGGGAGTTGTTTATAAAGAAATTAAACTAGATGACCTTCCTAAAATTTTACTTGAATCTGCAAAAACAAGTGCTGTAGTCATGCTTCTCATTGCCGCTTCCATGAGCATGTCTTGGGTTATGTCTTATGAAAATATTCCCCAAAATCTGAGTGATTTTTTATTGAATATTAGCGATAATAAAATCATCATTTTACTGATCATAAATTTTTTACTTCTTTTTGTGGGCGTATTCATGGATATGACTCCAGCAGTTTTAATCTTCACTCCTATTTTTTTGCCTGTAGTCAAAACATTGGGAATTGATCCTATACAATTCGGAATCATTATGGTCCTCAATCTTTGCATAGGGTTGTGTACTCCACCGGTAGGTTCCGTATTATTTGTCGGAATTGGAATTGCAAAGACGAGTATTGAAAAAGTAATTCGCCCTTTACTCCCTATGTTTTTCGCAATGGTTTTTGCATTAATCTTAATAACATTTATCCCACAAATCACCTTGTGGTTACCCCAAATATTTGATTTTTAATAGAATTTAATTTCAGAAATATCCGTGAATTTTAACGCTAATTTAAACATAAGAATTCTACAATTTGGAGAAGGCAATTTCCTAAGAGCTTTTATTGGTGATTTAGTTGACGAATTAAATTCTAAGACTATTTTCAATGGAGGGATTGTGGTTGTGCAACCTATTCCTAAGGGTTTGGTTAATCTTATTGAAAGTCAAAAAGGAGTTTATACTTTATTTTTAAATGGAATTGAAAATGGAGAAACGATTCAGAGGCATAAAAGAATAGATTCTATAGTGGCTTGTAATAACCCTTATGAAGACTTTTCCTCTTTTTTAAAATTAGCCCATATTGATTCTTTTCATTTCATCGTATCCAATACGACAGAAGCTGGAATTACTTATGACCCTGATGATCAATTTCTAGATCGTCCTCCTAATAGTTTCCCCGCAAAACTAACCCGATGGCTTTGGGAACGATGGTTTCATTTTCAGGGAAATAAAAATGCAGGGGTTTCCATTATTCCGTGTGAATTAATTAACAATAATGCCGATACACTAAAAGAAATTATTTTTAAATATGTCAAAGTTTGGGCATTAGAATCCGCCTTTTCCGATTGGTTAAAAAATACTTGCACTTTTCACAACTCTTTAGTCGATCGAATTGTTAGAGGGTATCCAAAAGAAAATGAAGCATCTTTTAAGTCATTGACATCATTTAACGATCAATTGATGGTGGTTGCTGAACCATTTTTTCAATGGGTGATCGAAGGGAATGAGAAAATTAAAGCAAAACTCCCGCTAAGCAATATTGACTTGCAGGTAAAAATAGTTGAAAATATACAATCTTACCGAACTAGGAAGGTTCGTATTTTAAATGGTGCACACACTTCTATTGTTTCACTTTCCCTATTATATGGAAATAGTACTGTTTTAGAAACTATGGAAAATGAGTTTACAAAAAACTTTATTAAAGCTGCTGTATTCGAGGAAATTGTACCGTACTTGGAAGGAGATATCTCAGAAGGAGGTCGCTTTGCAAATGCAGTATTTGAAAGATTCAAAAACCCTTTTGTCGATCATTATTTAGAAAGTATAGTACTAAATTCAATATCAAAATTTAAAGTTAGGGTTCTACCCAGTATACTAATATACAATCAAGTAACGGGTAAACAACCCCTTTATTTATCTTTTGCATTTGCCTGTTTGATTCGTTTCTACAAAAGAACTTGGGAAGGAAAAAAATTACCCATACAGGAGAATCCAAATCAAAGTGCTATTTTTATTTCTGCTTGGAATAACGAAAATATTCACAATACTGTTGTGGATATATTAAAAGAACAGCAACTTTGGGATCAAGATTTGAGCTTAGACACAGAACTAGTAAATCTTATAGAAACTGCATTAATTGCAGTAGAATTAGAGGGAATTGAAAAAGGATTTCAAACCTATTTAAAAGCACAACAACAATGAGTATACCTGCACAAGCTTTACAAATTAATTCCAATGATAATGTGGCAGTTGCGCTCATTGATATCTCAAATAACACATCAATTCATCTGGGTTCAGAAAAAATCATTGCGCAAGAAGAAATACCTATCAAACATAAATTGGCTCTAATAGATCTTGATAAAGGGATGTCAATCTACATGTACGGAGTTTTGGTTGGAAAAGCCACTGAATACATCCCTAAGGGTGGGCTTTTAACTACAGAAAATGTGATTCATCAAACCGAAAAAGTAAAGGAGAAAAATAGAGATTCTCCCTGGAAAGCTCCCGATGTTTCCAGATGGAAAGATCGAACTTTTATGGGATATCATCGCTCGGATGGACAAGTAGGAACGGATAATATTTGGCTCTTTTTCCCTTTAGTTTTTTGCGAAAATAGAAACATTCAAACGCTTAAGACTATTTTTGAAAAGGAATTTGATCGCCCAAAAAAAGATCCAAATCAACAACTTTTAAGTAATCTAATTAACGGAAAAGAAGACAATCCAAAAAAATCGATTCCTGAAAATGAGCCAAAAAAACACCCTTTAAATAATATTAAAGTACGATTCATTACCCATCAAGGAGGCTGTGGTGGAACAAGACAAGATGCAGATTCATTAGCCCGATTATTGGCGGGTTATGTGAATAACCCCAATGTTGCTGGAGCTACAGTCTTGAGTTTGGGATGCCAACATTTAGAAGTTAAATTATTTGAAACTGCTTTAAAAGAAATCAATCCTTCTTTTGACAAGCCAATCCTAATGTACGATCAACAAAAGTTAGGGACTACAGAAAACTTTTTAAGCACCATAATTACGGACTCATTTAAAGCCATAAAAAAGGCAAATTCAATTGAACGCAAAGATGCTCCCCTTGATAAACTCACTATTGGATTGGAGTGCGGAGGATCCGACGGATTTTCTGGAATTACAGCCAATCCTACTTTAGGGAGAGTGAGTGACCTTTTGGCTGCTCTTGGTGGAAAAACAATCTTATCTGAATTTCCTGAATTGTGTGGCGTAGAACAAGAAATTGCCAATCGATGTGAAACGAAGATTCTAGCCAATAAATTCCTTTCATTGATGAATCAATATGAGAGTACTGCAATTAGAGCTGGTTCTGGTTTTGATATGAATCCTTCGCCAGGAAACATCAAAGACGGGCTGATTACCGATGCCATAAAATCTGCTGGAGCAGCAAAAAAATCTGGAAATTCTCCAATTCGTGATATTTTAGATTATACAGAATATGTCAAAGAAAAAGGGGTTTCACTACTCTGTACTCCTGGAAATGATGTTGAAAGCACTACGGCTATGGCAGGGTCTGGAGCGAATGTGATTTTGTTTACAACAGGATTGGGTACACCCACAGGAAATCCGATAACTCCCGTAATTAAAATTGCCACTAATACAAGCTTAGCAGAAAAAATGCCCGATATCATCGATTTTAATTGTGGAACGATGATTACAGAAAACCATGATTTGGAAACCCTAGGGGATCTTCTCTTAGAACAAATTATCCAAACTGCAAGTGGAACAAAACAAACAAAAACCTCAATATTAAAACAGCAAGACTTTATTCCATGGAAGAGAGGGGTGTCTTTATAACAAAAATGTAATAAAATAAAAAACCTCAACTCACTTTAAAAACAGCATTTAAATAAGTAACTTTAAAATTGGAAGAGTTCCTGAATGGGAAACAACAAATATGCTCACTAAGTATGGTTTAACCAACGCTGCATTAAAAATGGCTAGAGAGGAAACTAAGTAACCACAATCACACTAAATAATTATTGCTTTAATACCTTTGAAAAAAGAACTAAAATCAAAAAGACTAAAATCTACAGCCTCCTTTTTTTAAAATCCCCAAGATGCAGAGAGGGTAAAATGCTAGTGTCGCATCCTTACAATATCTCTAAATTTAATAAGGTTAAAGAGCATTGCGACCATTGTCAATTAAAATTTAAAATTGAACCCAGCTTTTTCTATGGATCCATGTATGTTTCCTATGGCTTAGGAGTGGGAATTAGTATTGCACTTTATATCATTCAGCTTTTGATGGGATTAGACCTTGGAATGATTCCTGTTTTTATTCTGATCACCACATCTTTAATTCTATTAATGCCCTATATCAATGCCCTCTCAAAAATCATTTGGGCCAACTTTTTTTTTCGATATGATCCCTCCTTCAAATCAAAGAAAAACAAAATTGATTAGTTTTGAGTCTTAAAAAATCTATTGTCGATGCAGGATGATCAAAACGGATTTCAATTTCAAGAGGTAAATCGAGAAGTAAGCCAACTTTTAGATCAATACATTAGAAACAGTAGAATAGGAAAAACACCTGTATTAAAACAACAAACCCCTGAAACTATTGCTGAAAAACTGAAGCTGGAATCAAATTTCATCAAAGGGTTTTCATCCATAGAAGACATTAAAAGTTTTATTCTCAATTACCTTGACAACACCAATCATCTTAGAAACCCAAGATATATGGGACATCAAGTGGCTGTTCCTCAAGATCTATCTGGAATTCCTGATTGGATTCACGGGAGTATCAACAATCCCAGTTCACTTTATGAAATGGGCCCTGCTGGAGCTACACTTGAAGCCTATATGATCAATTGGATGCTTTCTCAGTTGGGATGGTTTAAAGGAGATAATTTATATGATTTCAAACTCCATGAAAATAGTGGAAGTGGAATTTTAACTCATGGAGGGTCTATTGCTAATCTTTCTGCTTTGTCGGCTGCACGTGCTGCTATTGCACCTGAAGCTTGGACAGAAGGTTCCCCTAAAGATTTGGTGGTTATGGGACCCCGTACGTCCCACTACTCCATTGCTCGTGCCATTTCGATTATGGGTATGGGGAAAAACGCTTTTGTTCCCGTTCCAGTAGATGAAAATGAGGTTCTCGTTACATCCGCTTTAGAAGAAGTGTATCAAGAACAAATCAAACAAGGCAAACGAGTGATGGCTGTAGTTGCAAATGCCTGTGCAACATCTACAGGTTTGTTTGATGATTTAGAGGCTACAGCAGATTTTTGTGAAAGGCATAAACTCTGGTATCATGTTGATGGAGCCCATGGAGCCGTTGCACTTTTATCAAAAACAGATAAGGAAAAAGTTAGGGGAATTGAGCGAGCAGACTCTCTCATATGGGATGCTCACAAAATGATGCGAGTCCCTGCTCTATGTACTGCGGTCCTTTACAAAAATTATAATTCTCAAGTGAACTCCTTCCAACAAAAAGGAAGCTATGTATTCCATGAAGGCGATGTTATTGGAATGGATTCTATGCCTTTTACAGTGGAATGCACCAAATCTGCTTTGGGGACAAAACTGTATTGGAGCTTTGCTTTAGAAGGTGAAAAAGCCATTTCTAATTTTGTTTCAAATAGCTTCCAGATGGCAAGGGAGTTGTATCATTACCTAAACAATCATCCTGATTTTTATTGCCCTTATTTTCCCGAATCAAATATTTTATGCTTTCAATATCGCCCTGATTTAATATCAGACCAACAACAATTAGAATTGCGGTATCAACTCATTGAAACCGGTGATTTCTATATCACTTCTTGTGAAGTTGATGGAAAAAGATTTTTAAGAACGGTTCTTATGAATCCTTTATCTCAGGAAAAAGATTTCATTGCAATGGCTGAAAAAATTAAAACCATTGCCCATAGAATTATAGAGAATTCAAAAGAATAGGAAATAAAAAATGTAGAATATGGACTTTTAAAATGATTACATTTGAATCCCAATACCTTTTTAAATTATGAATAGAATTATTGAATTTTTTGTTTCGTTATTGACTCAACATGGGTTTAACGCTTTCTGGGCTGCTCTAGTGAGTCAAGTTTTACTTGTTATAGTTTTACTTGTTTTAAGCGGTTTAATCTATTGGATTTCGAAGAATATAATCATCAGTCTGTTCAATAAAATTTCTCGAAATACTAAAACCCATTTTGATGATATTCTAATAAAAAACAAAGCCGCAACACGGCTTTCTTATTTATTTCCAAACTTGTTTTTATATCAATTTCTCCCCGAAATCTTCTCAGAATATGAAACAATTGCTGCACTTCTAAAGAATATTCTTGAGGCGTTCACCATAATAATCGTCATCAATTTAGTTCGAGCGCTACTGAAAACTATAAGAGATTATAGTAAAACCTTCCCCTCATTTAAAGATAAGCCCATAGATAGTTATATTCAGGTAGTCATGATTTTTCTTTGGTTTATTGGAGGAATTTTAATTTTATCTGTACTTACAGGAAAAGATATCGGCACCTTTTTAACTACATTGGGTGCTTTGTCCGCAGTATTACTTTTTGTTTTTAAAGACACCATCCTGGGCTTGGTAGCAAGTGTTCAAATTACTGTAAATGATACAGTTCGAATTGGAGATTGGATTACAATGCCTGGAAATAACGCCGATGGTGACGTGATCTCCATTAGCCTATCGGCGGTCCAAATTCAGAACTTTGATAAAACTATTACAACCATTCCAACTTATAAGCTGCTTTCGGATGCCTTCATTAATTGGAGAGGAATGAGTGACTCCGAGGGGAGGAGAATCAAACGTTCCCTATTAATCAAAATTAGTAGTATCCGATTTTTAGAACCAAAAGAACTCCTTGAAATTGAAAAAATAGAACGTATCAAAGCTTTCATCAAAAAAAGAAAAGTGGAAATAGAAGCTTCAAATGAGAAGGAGAAAAATGACAAAAAACTCCTAATCAACGGAAGAAACTTCACCAACTTAGGATTATTTCGAAATTATACCGAAGCGTATTTGGAAGAACATCCTATGATCAACCCAAACATGACCATTATGTGCAGACAGCTTTCCCCAACCTCACAAGGAATTCCGTTGGAAATCTATGTGTTTTCCATTGATAAAGATTGGAAAAATTACGAGCATATTGCAGCTGATATTTTTGATCACTTGTTGGCAGCTACAAAATATTTTGACTTGGAATGTTTTGAACTATCCCCAAATATTACATCAAAAGTATAGGTGTTTAAAGACACAAAAAAAGGCTGTTTATCAAAACAGCCTTTTTTATACTTATTTTTTAGTTAATTCATGCCTTACCCATTAATATGGGGTGCCCCTGCCGCATCAAGAGCTTTCTCGATCGGAAGAATAATAGCATCCAATGCGGAAACTTTTCCTCTAATTATTTCAAGTGTTTCTTTCGCATTCATAAAACTCTTTTTATGAACTCCCGTAGGACCATAACTATTTTCCATTCCATTCATTGCATTGTATAAATAGTTTTGTAATCCTGCTGGATTCCGTTCACCAATCTCACTCCGTGATGGACTTCCAGAAAGCATCTTTTGAATTGCAGTGATTTCTTTATCTAAAGAAGCTAACTGACCTTCAATTGATCCCGGAGTAATATTCGCTCTTGACAAAGCTACTTTCAGTGCTTTATACTTCTTGGTACTTTGTCTGAGTTCATCTTGTACAGCATTGATTTCCTTTAGCAAGCTTGTGAGTGATTTACGGAAAGAATCGTAATCGGAATAACTAGCTCCTTTTAAAACTCCCTCTCTGATCGGGTTTACTTGAAAGGCTAAGGGTCCATCTAATAGTGAAACCTTTCCTTCTTTCTCAAGATGAAGGCTGGCAAAATACTTTCCAGGAATGGCCATAGCGCCTCCACCATAGCGTCTTCTGGATGAACCATCACTCGAAATAGCAAAAGGATTAAAATGTGTTAAATCCCAAGCAATACGATGACTTCCTTTTGAAGCTTTCTGAGAAACTTTGTTAATAATATTTCCTGCTTCATCTTCTAGGGTTAAAATCACTTTTGCTTCTGACTCGCTTGCTTCAGCATCAACAGCATCCCAACCTGGAAAGGGTATATCTGCATTTTTTAATTTCTTCTCCTTCGCTTTTCTGAGTTGCTTTTGAGATTTGTAATCATCAGCCAAATGATAGGTAAATACCGCACCAAATTCTGGGTTTTTAGCAAAATAGTAATCCGCTCCAGTATTTCCTAGATTACTTCTAGGAACAAACCATTTAGCAGGTCGAGGGGGAAATAACTTCCCTTTTTGTGCTAAATTACTTTCCGTAAAGTCTCGCAGGGCAGAATAGTCATCCAATACAAAAAATCCTCTACCAAAAGAAGCCGCAACTAAATCATTTTCACGTTTTTGAATTGTTATATCGCGAAAAGAAATGGTGGGTGTTCCTGGGAGTTTTTGCCATGAATCTCCACCGTTTAACGAGCTATACACTCCGTATTCAGTGGCAGCAAAAAGTAAATTTTTATTTACATGATCTTGTACCAACCTCCATACAAGGGTACGTTTAGGAATGTTATTCGCAATAGATTTCCAGGTCATTCCTTTGTCCGTACTTTTAAATAAATAAGGATTAAAATCCCCTTCTTTATGATTGTCTAAGGCAACATATACCGTATTTGCATCGTATAAATCAGCTTTGATATCATTGACAAAAGAACGATTCGGTAAACCCAAAAGTGTAACGGGAATACTACGCCAAGTTTCACCTGCATTTTCAGAAACTTGAATAAATCCATCGTCAGTTCCGGCGTAAAGTAAGCCTTCCTGAACCGGAGATTCTGCTATAGAAGTAATGGTGTTGTAATTTGACATGGCTCCGACATCCCACGCATTATCCCAACTTTGTTGACGTCCCATAATGGGAAGTGTAATTCTATCTTCGTTTCGGGTTAAGTCCCCAGAGATAGGTTCCCAATCATCTCCTCTACTCTCTGATTTCCACACACGATATGAGGCAAAATACAAACGTGCAGGATTATGCGGACTTACCAAAATTGGAGCGTCCCAATTAAAACGTTCATGAGGTTCGCCAACACCTGCTTGGGGTTGGATAGAAACCTGCTCTCCAGTAGTTAAATCTATTCTGTGAAGTCCACCCTGTTGAGTTTCTGCATAAATGATATCGTTGTAAACAGGGTCTGTAGCCGATTGGTGTCCATCAGCAAATAAGGTTTTATACCAATGTTTATTGGCGATTCCTTCACGTTCATCTGTGGCAGAGGGTCCTCCTGCAGATCCGTTATCTTGTGTCCCACCAAAAATATGATAAAAAGGGGCCGCATTATTTACAGCTACTTTATAAAATTGTGTCAAAGGAAGGTTTTTGATATATCTCCACGTTTTCGCAGCATCAAAACTCTCATAAATTCCAGCATCCGTTCCTAACATGATATAATTCGGATCATCTTTTTTAAATACGATTGCATGATTGTCAGAATGCTTATTACGTTCAGGTAATTGTGCAAAGGTTTTTCCACCATCGTTTGAAGTCAAAACACGGACATTCATCAAATACAAACGATCAAATTCATGTGGGCTTGCATATAACTCCTGATAATAATGGGGACCTGTTCCTCCAGAAACCGTATTTGACATCTTTGTCCAAGACTCCCCACGATTAGAAGAACGATAGACTGCTCCATTAGTACGGTCTAACTCAATAGCAGCATAAACAACATCCGGTTGTTGAGGAGAAATCGTGATTCCAATCTTACCCATATTAGAAGTGGGCAAACCTGTAGATAATTTTTTCCAAGTGATTCCACCATCATCTGAGCGGTGAATTCCAGAGCCTGGACCTCCACCCATTAAAGCGGCTACAGTACGATGTCTATCCCAAGTGGCGGCATAAAGTATTTGAGGGTTTCTAGGGTCAATCATAATATCAGTTGCCCCTGTCCATTCATTATTTCCTAAAACGCGCTTCCAGTTTTTGCCTCCATCGGTAGTTTTATACAAACCTCTTTCGCCTCCTTTATTCCATAATGGACCTTGAACAGCTACCCAAACCACATCGGAATTGTCTGGATGAACGATGATTTCTGAAATATGCTCAGAGTTTTTTAAACCCATATTCTTCCAAGTCTTACCGTCGTCAGTACTTTTGTAAATTCCATCACCATAAGCAACATGACGCCCACCTACGTTTTCACCTGACCCTACCCAAACCGTGGAAGGGTTGCTTGGGTCTAGTGTAATACAGCCCGTAGAATAGGTTGACTGATCATCAAAAATAGGAGTCCAAGTCGTACCCGCATTTTCTGTTTTCCAGACACCTCCTGATCCAACAGCAACATACCAAACGTTTTCATTCTCTGGATGAGTAACAATGTCTGCAATTCTACCCGATAAAAAAGCAGGCCCTATATTTCTGAATTTGAAAGCATCTAAAGAAAGTTCTTTGGCTTCCGCTTTTTTATTTTTTTGTTTACGTTGTGCTTCTATTCCTTGAACTGGAAAGATCAATAAAGCACCTATAATTGACATGAATAAAGATTTCATTTGCAAAATTTTTATGTTATTAATAAGTAACAATGTACACTTTTATTTATTTGGAACTTTTATTCTTTTTAATCTTTTTTTTAGAACTTGCTATTTTAAGTTTAATCCACAGAAATGAAAAAAAATAACCTCATACTACTTGTTAGCTTGCTGCACTTAGCAACATTTATTTCAGCGCAAAACTCCAAAAAAGAGAGTACCCTAAAACCCATTGACTCTTTAACGCAAAAAATGCAAAAACATTCTGGATTGATAACCTCTTATCATGAAGATGACAAAGTGTATTTTGAACTTTCAGATTCTCTTTTGGAAAAAGATTTACTCATGGTCACTCGCTTTGTTCAACTTCCTACCAATTATCAGGCCTATATTAATGCTGGATCCAAAACGGGACAACAGCTCATTCATTTTAAGAAAAAAGGAAAACAAATTTTATTAACCCAAGAGAGTTATGTAAACATAGCCGATGAGCAGGACCCCATCTCTTTGAGTGTGAAACTGAATAACTTCCCTCCTATTTTAGCAGCCTTTACCATTGAGAACATTGAAGAAAATCGATATTTAATTGATGTAAGTTCCTATTTTAACAATGACTCTCCTGGCTTTAACATCCTTAGAAAAAGTTTGAAAAAACAGTATAATATGGGAAGTAATGACAGTAAAAGAAGTTTTATAGATTCGGTAAAATCATTCCCTCAAAATATTGAAATCAGACACACACTCACCTATAGTTTAACGAGTCCCCCCAGAGGAAACTTCACCAACACCATGAGCTTTCAGGTAAACCATTCGATTATTGCCTTACCCGAAACCCCCTTGCCCATTCGATATGCTGATGAGAGAGTGGGATGGTTTAGTTTGAAAAAATACAATTACAGCTCCGAGGCTTTAAAATCGGACGAAATTAAAATCATTCGAAGATGGCGGCTTGAGCCTTCCGATAGAGAAGCCTACAATCGAGGAGAGTTGGTTGATCCAATCAAACCCATCGTTTATTATCTAGATCCTGCTACCCCCTTGAAATGGCGTCCTTATTTCAAAAAAGGAATTAAAGATTGGGCAGTTGTTTTCGAAAAGGCCGGTTTTAAAAATGCAATAATTGCTAAAGACCCCCCAACTAAGGAAGAAGATCCTGACTTTAGTCCCGAAGACATTCGCTATTCAACGGTTCGATATGTGGCTAGCACTACACGAAACGCCACTGGACCCAGTGTTTCAGACCCTAGAAGTGGAGAAATTATTGAAAGTGATATCATTTGGTATCATAATCATTTACGTTCCTATCGCAATCGTTACTTATTGGAAACGGGTGCAGCAAATCCAAAAGCAAGGAATCTGAATACGCCCAAAGAAGAAATTGGAGAGATGATGCGAAGGGTCATTTCGCATGAAGTCGGTCATGCTTTGGGATTACCACATAATATGAAAGCCAGCTCGGCCTATGTAGTAGACTCACTTCGTTCAGGAGATTTTACTCAAAAAATGGGAATTGCTACGACCATTATGGACTATGCTCGGTTTAATTATGTTGCACAACCGGGAGATGAAAACATTCGCTTTGTTCGTCAGTTAGGTCCCTATGACGACTATGCTATTGAATGGGGATATCGTTATTTTTCTGATCAAACCCCTGAAAGTGAAAAAGTGCTATTGAATGAAATGGTGGATCAAAAGAGCATGAATCCAATGTATATGTTTGGATCGAGGGGAAATGATCCCGATACCCAAACAGAAAATATTGGAGATGATCCCATTAAAGCAAGTGAATATGGATTGAAGAATTTAAAAATTGTTGCTGAAAATCTCGATGCGTGGACAACTACTGAAGGGCAAACCTATACAGATTTAAATGAACTGTATAACGAAATGGTAAGTGTATATCGAAGATATATTTATCATGTCATTCGAATGATAGGAGGTGTTAATGAGACACTCATGAACAAAGGACAAGAGAATATTCCCTATAAAAATTTAGATCAAGAAGCTCAAAAAAAGGCTTTAAGTTTCTTGAATATACACTTATGGACTACACCCAGTTGGTTAATGCAAAAAGCTCTAATTTCAAAGATCAAAGAAGAAGGAGGATTAATACGAATACAAAACCTGCAGTTGAGTGCATTAAATAGAATTCTGAGTGTAGGTAATTTAAACAGAATTCTTTCTTCCCGGACCACACTAATGGGAAAAGGTCTTTATCCTGATGAAATTTTAAATCAATTCTTTAATCAGTTTTTTATTCAACCGCGTGAACTAGATGATTCTTTTAAAACGCTTCAGATACGGTTTACAGAGAAAATTCTTGAGCTTTCAATAGAGGATGAACTCAACCCAAAAATTAAAAGTAGCTTGGAGGCAATCAAAAAAGAGCTACACCGTATTGCAAAAAAGAAAAGTAAAATAGAAACTAAAGGAGACAAAAATCATTATCTCTACCTCAAGAAGTTAACCGCAGAATAAATCAGACAGACCTGTTCTTGATTTTAACAAAAACAACTTCTATTGCAACCTTTTAGATCCCAGTTGCGTCTATATTAAAAGAACACAAAAAACCGAGTTGAAAGTAAGGTCTTTATATCCCAATGACATAAAACTGATAGAGCAATCTAAATCTAATGATCGGATGGCTCAGAAAGAGTTGTATGACAAGTATGCATCCAAAATGCTCAGTGTTTGCCGTTATTATGTTAAAGACATACAACATGCAGAGGACCTCCTTATGCAGGGGTTTTTAAAAGCCTTCACGCATTTAGAACAGTTTGGAAGAACAGAAAATTTTGAAGGATGGTTGAGAAAAATTATGGTTCGAGAAGCATTGAGTTTTTTAAGAAAGAAAAATCAATTGGTCTTTAGTGATGAGGACTATACCTTTCAGAATATCTCTTCCCCCCCCGCTGCTGATCTTTCGGTGGAACATCTTCAAAATTTGATTGATCAACTTCCCGAAAACCAAAAAGTTGTATTTATTCTCTATGCAATTGAAGGGTACTCACATAAAGAGATCTCGGCAGAATTAAAGATTCCAATAGGTACTTCAAAATCCTATTTGTCACGTGGAAGAAACAGTTTACAAAAACAAATTAGAACCTCCTATTTAAAAAAAAATGAAAGCATCTAAAACCGAACTGTTTTTGAAAGCCAAATTAGAGGCTCGAAAAATAACACCGTCTCCTGAAATTTGGGAAGAATTGGAAAAAAAACTACCCCAAAAAAAGAAGTCAAAATTGATCATCCTTCGCTATGCTGCCATAGCAATACTGATTTTGGGAAGCGTTTCGTATTTTTACCCAGAAGCTCCCAATGGATTACAACCCAGTGATCCTAGTGAAAAAATTGTTTTTGAGGCGATAGAACCTCTGCAGCAGGATAACTCTCAACCTGAAATAAAAGAAACTTCTGGATTTGTTACAATACCGAAACAATTCCAGCTTACGGCTCCGTCAAAAAAAGGCTTACAACCTTTTTTGATCCAAAATAAACAAATCCGTATCACTACGGATTTTTCAAAAATCAATATTCCAAAGATTGAATTAAAAAAAGAGAGTCAACTGTTAAATGATAGCTTACTCAGTTTAGAGACAGATGAATTAATTCGTTTGGCATTTGACGCTTTAAAGAAAAATAAAAGTGAGGCCGCACGACAAAAAGAAAGAGCCTTAGTTCTCCTTTTAGACATTGAAGATGAACTCATGTCCGAAACCTCACTCAAACATCGCGTCTTTGACATCCTAAAAAACAGCTACTCTAAGATAAAAGTAGCTACCAACGAATCCACTACAAATTACCCAAAACAATAAACTCATGAAGCTTTCCTATACATACCACTCGATTACACTCTTGCTTATCCTTTTTACCTTGAGTAGTGTAAATCTAATTCATTCCCAAAACGACTCTTCAGACTTTTTTTTAAGTCCAAATTCAATTGAAATTGGTGATTTCAATGAGTTAAAGGTTTATTCGGGAATCATTGTCAATCTCATTCCTTCCGATGAAAATAGATTGGAAATTTATGGAGATCGTTATGGAGGAATCATTGCAAAAGAAAAAGGAAACACCCTAAAGATTAAAATGCGCCTCAGTGAATTAATACATTATAATAATGCCTATGTAGACCTGTATTATAAACAAGCGTTGAACAGTATAAAACTTCATCAAGGAGCGAGAGTTGACTCAAAGCGCCCTTTGAAAAACAATAAAATGGTAATCAAAGTTCACGAAGGAGCTTCCTTTAAGGGGGAAATTAAAGCGATGCAATTGATTAGCAGGGCGAGAACAGGTGGCTCAATAACACTTTATGGAAAAGTAAAAGAACACCAACTTCGCATTAGTTCAGGAGGAATCTGTGAGGCCGAAGATTTAATTACAGAATATTCTGATGTTAAGATATTTGCAGGAGGAAACGCAGACATCTATTCTGAGAATAATATCGACGCTCAAGTATCCATGGGAGGAGAAATTAGGATTATAGGAAATCCAAAAAAGGTGTATGCGAGAAGAACCATTGCAGGAGAAATATACCGTGGAAACTCATTTACAAGAGGTAATAAAAGGCATTATAGATTTCGAACGAATAAAAACTATAACTGAATTTTTCATTTCATCTAAATCATTTTTATGAAGATATTTAAACTACTTTTTTCATTTCTATTGCTTCTCTCCTTTTTGACAAGTTCAGCACAAGAAGCTAGAAATCAATATTTAAACGAACGTTTAGCAAAAGAAAAACAAACTATTTTAGAAAAAGAACGGGAACTGCTCAAATTGCAAATCAAAGAAATAAACGAGCAGTTAATTCAAGAAAAAATAACCCCTTTTGAAGCCGATAGTCTCAAATTATTATATGCGGAACAAACGGCTAAAGAAATTGAAGAAAAATATTTAGCTAAAGAAACTGAACTCTATCAAGAGGAGAAGAAACCTAATTTTGAAACTACAAACTCAAAAAATACTGAGACTAGAATTTCCTACATAAAACGAAGAAGAGATAATCATTATCTGCAGAGTGATCTTGTATTTGCCTTAGGCTTAAATCAGTTATTGGAGGAGAATATTCTCTTAGAGGATACTCGATTTGAATTTATAAAATCTTGGTTTGCAGAGGTGGGTTGGTCTTGGAAAACCAATATAATTCCAAATTCAGGCTTGCTCAATCTGAGATACGGAGTCTCCATTCAAATAAATTCGCTCAGTCCAAAAGACAATCAAGTGTTTTATGATGAAAATGGGCAAGTAAATTTAAGACCCTATGATACCGAATTGAATCGAAATAAATTGATTTATAGTAATCTAGTTTTTCCCATTCATTTGGAGCTTGGATCAAGAAGGAAACACGTTTCAGGCTACAGTCAGAATGGAAGTTATATTCAAAACACATACAACAGTAACGCAATTATTATTGGTGCTGGATTTTATGGAGGATTTAATATCCAAAGTAAACTAAAATTAAAAGGCCCTGAAATCAAAGAAAAAATCGATCCTAACCTAAATTTTAATGATCTTATTTATGGGGTAAGTGGCTATGTTTCATTACCCAAACTCTTTACGCTTTATGGTAAGATAGATCTTTCTACCCTCTTTAAGGAGCAAACTTATTTACAGCAAAATATTTCTTTAGGTTTCCGATTTGATATTGATTAAAACAGTGCATCAAGTACTTCAAAGGCTGCCTCAGCCATACGATTCCCTTTGTGATCAAGTAATGGATTAATTTCACATACCTCCAATGCAACAAGTTTACCACTCGCGCGAATCCCTTGAATGATGGCAATAACCTCTTTGGGGTCAAAGCCTTTTGAAACAGGCGTTCCTGTTCCATAAGAAATTAAATCACAATCTAAAGCATCCACATCAAAAGTAATGTAAATCATATCTACTTCCGATAATCGTGACAATGCTTCTAGAATGCAAACTTCTACGGAACGGTGGCGCACTTCGTGAACGGGATAGTTTTTAATAGCACAACGATCAATAATTACGTCTTCTTGGTATTCGGTATCCCGAACGCCAAAATAAATCAAATGCTCTGGGCGAAGGATGGGAGAAACCGTTCCCATATGTTTCATTTGCTCCCAATCAGCAATCGTTTCCGGGCTGACGGAATTAATCTTTTGATCTGCGTTATCATGACCTAAAGCTGCAGCAAGTGGCATGCCATGAACATTACCCGAGGGAGAACTAAAAGGAGTATGTAAATCCGCATGCGCATCAATCCAAATGACTCCTATCGTTTGCTCTGGGTAGGCACTCTTAATTCCTGCCAAGGATCCTAAGGCAGAGGAATGATCTCCCGATAAAATCAGAGGAAACTGTTTTTGTTCAAGCGTTTCTTTTGTTGCAGTCTTTAATCGCTCACATTGATCAACAACGAATTTAATCCGTTTTGCAGTGGTGTTTTTAACTTTGTTATAAACCGTTTCATTATGCGTTTGAATATCAACAAAAGCATACCGATTAAAAAAATCGTGTCCAGAATTTATCGCAGCAATCTCCAGCGCATCAATTCCCATATCTGACCCACGTGTTCCCGCACCTATATCGGATCTATTTTTAAGAATTTTAATCTCGTTCATAAAAAATAGGTTTTGTTTTAAAAATTCATTCAAATTTAAACTTATTGCCAATTCCATTTTTTATCTTAGGCAAAAATATTTTTCACATGTCTTTTTCTGATTTATACACGTCCGGATTCAAATCGCGTAATCGAGACCATTTTGCAGCAATTGTAAGAATCGCTCTTGCCGATGGAGTTATTTCTTCTGAAGAAGAAGCCTTTATTAATCGTACTGCTATCAACTTAGAAATCGAAGAAAACGAAGTTGAAGAAATCAAAGCTAATATTGATGCTTATCCCATCAGCCCTCCAGCGACCGAGCTACGTCGCCTGGAACGTTTGTATGACTTAACCCGGATGGTTCTCGCAGATCATATCACAGATTCTGCTGAAGAGAAATTAATGCACCGTTTAATTATCGGTTTAGGATTTCCTTCAGCCGACGCAGCGCAAATCGTTGAAAAATCAATTGTAGAAATCAATAAAGGAAGTGATGAAGAGGCATTTGTAGCTTCTTTTCTTTAATTCTTCATTTTTCCTTTTAAAACAATCGCTTCTCCCACTAGGGCAATACCACTATTAAATACAACTAGTGCTACTGTACCCAAATAAAACCAACCAAAAACGTTTTGAAACTTGTATATAATAGCCTCACCCAACAGGGAGAGTCCTAGTCCAAGGAGCAAAAGCCCAACTACGGAATAAATCCACCACTTCTTTTTCATATACTAAAATTTAAATTTAAAAGAGACCTTAATTCACCCCCTTCAAGGGAAAGAAATTCTCATTATATAAAAGTATCATTTTATTTTCTTGGAAGAAAGTCGGTAATCGTATAGCCAATTTCCTCATCAGCAATCATTTCGCTGATATCAAAATAGATGTAGGTTGGAAAACCGTATGTGGGATCAAATTCTAAATTCTCTTGGACTGGATTTTCCTTTTGACGCTCTTTGATATACTCAAAAAAGTCATCAAATGTCATATAGGTTTCATATTCTAAATCTGTATAGGCTATACCATTGACCGATTCAATTTGATTATTTTTCACCACTATTGATTTTGGGCGCGTATAGTCTACAATACAAAAGCATGATATTTGCAATGTAAACGCATACTCAGTAATTCCTTGCTTTTTCCATTTTTGTTCTTGTTGTGAAACCTCATCTTCTGGAATTACTTCTGTATTTTTTGTGCAATTCAAAAAAATAAAAAGAATAAAAAAGGGGGCGAAATATAATTTCATTTTACTGTTTTAGAAACTAATTACAAGAACTATGATTCGCTTTTTCCATACAGCACTTTCGATTTAAAATAAGAAGCGATTCCTAAAATAGTGACAATTACAACTGCATAGTAGATAAAATTAGGAGTTATTATTTTATCTCCACTTGCATAAGAATGCAAACCTACGAGATAAAAATTTACACCGAAATAAGTCATTAAAATACTTGCAAAGGCAACCACACTCATGAGGTTAAAAATCCAAGCTCCACGTAGACCTGGAATGAGACGAATATGAATCACAAAAGCATAAACCATAATACTAATCAAAGCCCATGTTTCTTTAGGGTCCCAACCCCAATAACGCCCCCAACTTTCATTGGCCCACATACCTCCCAAAAAGTTACCTATGGTAAGCATAATTAATCCGACCGTGATTGCGAGTTCATTTATGATGGTTAGCTCTTTAATCTGGAGTTTAAGTTTTTGCTTGTTGGTTTTATTTGCCATCAACATTAACAGGAGTGAGACTCCACCAATAATCATCCCTAATGCAAAGGGACCATAACTCCCAACAATCACAGCCACGTGAATCATTAACCAATAACTATCTAAAACAGGTACCAAATTCGCAATTGCTGGATCCATCCAATTCCAATGCGCTATCATTAATATCATTCCGGCAACAAATGCAGTAGATGCCATCGTCAAGGCGGATTTTCTTCCAAAGGCTAAACCAAAAAACTGTGTAGCCCAAGCTACATATATCATGGATTCATAAGCATCACTCCAGGGGGCATGACCTGAAATATACCAACGGACGATCAATCCTGCTGTATGCAATAGAAAAAGCAATACTAAAATGAACTTAAACCCCTTGACCAGAACTGAAATGACTTTGTTGGATTTAAAAATTTGAAGAATTAAAATAATAAAAAATAAAGTTCCCGCATAGATATACCAACTGTATAATTTTTTGAAAATATCGTACTTATTATATGTAATTTCTGCTTTTACACGATCTTCTGATGGTAAAACTTCACTTCCAAACTTTTTTTGAAATCCATAAATACTTTCTAATAAATTATCTGCTTGATCATAATCTTTATCTTGCTGGGCTAAACGCAGGGATTGAAAATAAAGCGGCAGAATATTTCGTACATAAAGTGAATCCTTAGCTGTAAAATTTGCCTCATTTAATTCCGGGAACGAAACCCACTTATTATTCTCATCATTAGGTAAAGGAAAAATGCGCATGATTTTCCCCTCTAAAGCCGAATACAATAAATTCACTCTTCGATCTAATTCTATAAAGTCTTTCTGAAACTGATTAGGCACTGAAGCTCTGTAGGCTGCTTCCAATTGAGGGGCTAGTTTGTAATTCCCTTCTTGATCAAAAAAGGAGAGCAAGGGTGCGTATTCCGCTTTTTTTCTAAAAATGGACTCTTTTAATTGAATCCCAACTAGCTTACGAATACTATCGTTACCTCGCTTTAAATAAATCAAGGGCACATTGTACCATACCGCAGGATTATTCATTATGGACAATAAGACTTGATCTGAATTTAACCCTTTGTAGGTATCACTCTTGCTTACCTTCCGAAGTAATTCAGAAGAAAAGGTATTGGTGGGCTTCATTCTTCCTCCAGCATCTTGGATGATCAGTTGTCCAAATTTTTCAGCATGCTCTAATGAAAAAGCATCGGCTTGAATGATCGAGTCAAAGTCAATTGCACTTTTTTGTTCATGCACATGTTCTTGGGCTTGGAGCGAGAATCCGGATATTCCAAAAAGAATCAAACCGATCGTGAGGGCTTTTTTCTTTGCGCTTATTTTCTCCAAAGACTTGGATAAATCTTTAAAACGGGTTTTTCCAATAAAGAAAATACCAATCATACTCAAATAAAGCAACATGTATCCTGCATAAGTAATCCATGTTCCCCATCGATCGTGATTGACCGATAGAATTGTTCCCTTTTCATCGGGATTAAACGAAGCCTGAAAAAAACGATAGCCACGATGATCTAAAACATGATTCATGTAAATGTCGTAATCAAATGGGGCTTGATCTTCTACTGTCACTTTACTCATAAATGAAGAATAACTCTTTTCAGTACCAGGATACTTTTCAGCAATAAAGTCATTCAATTTGATGGCAAAAGGAAGCTCCATTGGCAAAGAACCGAATTGTAAATAAAAGTCTAATCCCCCTACCGTAATCTGTTTGGGATCAATCGTTGAACCTTTTCCTCCCAGTAAAGTGATCCTTGCTGTTTTTCCTTGTGACTCAACTTCCAGTTGGAGTGCATTTTGAATGGATTCACTCGGCTCCTCAGACTTAATGATATCAAACTTTCCTCGGAGTGCTGGCTCTGGAATTACAAACTGAAAATTAGGTAAAGTGTATAAAGAACGTAATTGCAAAGGAGTATCTGTCTCAGCTTCAATGGCTCCTTGAAATTGATCCGCCATGCGCATAAACTGCCCTGCAAAAGGAGAATTTATAGTATACACACCGTTCTCTAATCGAATATTTATCGCTCCCTCTTGAGGTCGATTGAGTGTGAATAATATATTATGAATATTAGCAATATCCCCTTCTTTCAAATAGTGATCATGACGATTCCCATTTCCGGCTTCAACGATTTTTAAATAGCGCTCTCCTGTTTCGTCTAAGACTAAGCCCTCAGTTGCATTTTCTATAAAATCAACATACGAAATACTAAAATCTTGACCGTTAAAATCATTTTCCCATCGGAAGGTATTGTCCACATGTTCAGAAAGAAGTAAATCGCTTTCAAGCTTCTTTCTTCTTGGTTCCCCGTCAATTTGACCATCAACAAAAACGGTGAGGTACGTTTTTTCGGACAAAAACTGTTTTTCAGTTACTCCCTCTCGGATCGGCATCATCCCCTCATAACCGATGTATCGGGTTACAAAAGCCCCCATTAATATGAGTAAAAAAGAAAGATGAATCATTAGAACTGCCCATTTTTCCTTTTTAAACAATCTGTATTTAAAAATATTTCCAATAAAATTGATCGCCATAAAAACCATCAAAAGTTCAAACCACCAAGCGTTATAAATCCAAATTTTGGCAGTATCTGTGCTGTACCAACTTTCAATAAAAGTTCCAAAGGCCATAGCCGTTGGATATAAAATAAAAAGGATTGCAGTAAGCCGGGTGGAAAAAAGAATTTTAAACAGTGGGTGTTTCATCACAAATCATCTTCATTAGAGCAACAAAGATACAGTTTGTGGAAAAATAGCACCCTCTTTTTAAGATTAAAAAGTCAAATTTATTGCGAGTAAAACAATTTGAATCAACATTCCATAAAAGAAAAAACCAAAGGTCACTTTTCGAGGCATTTGTCCTAAGACGGAGGCTAAATATCCCATAGAGGCAGCAACACAAATTGTGAGCTGAATAAAATTAAGGGGGCCTAAACCTGACCGAGTGAGATAATAAACAACAAAGGATCCTGTACAGGCTAAAATAATGATCGCTGCAGGGATTAAAAGATAGAATTTACTGACATAAAAACGTTCGATGACGGTATATAATTTCATGGGTTAAGATTTGGTTTCATAAAATTAAATAAAACAAGGCTAACTTTTAGGACATGCTTCAAAAAGTTTAAAATAAAATGACTCCCTATATTTTACGATCGATTCTTGGCTACCGCTGCACGATCACCTCAAAAAGAGCATCAAACGTTTCAAACCAATAGTTTAGCCAAAGTGCAAAGCTTCTATGGCATAATTGCTTTCAGCGATTACTTCTTGGTATTTCTGGATTGGATTTCCTTTAAATTTTGCTGCGAAAAATACTTTCGCTTCCTAAAAATCAGTAACGTATTCTAAATAACTTGGCCAATCAGCTTTGGTTCTCTTAAAAATAGGTCTCAAAAAATCATCCGTTCATTTTTAATGTTATTTTTGAGCGTCATGAAGATTGAGAATTTGAGGATAACAGGACATTCAAAGTTATTATACCCTCATTAACTTTCCAGACTTCAATTGAAATTAACATTTTAATCAAGGTTCCTTTCTGCAGGCTCAACTAGGTTTAGTATTTTTACATTCTGACTATGAAAATAACATTACTTGGCGCAGGAAAACTAGGAAAACAATTGTATCGTGCTTTTGTTAATACTCCTGAAATTAATCTTGTACAATGGTATGATCGCTCTGCACTTTCAAAAGAAAGTCCTGAAGGAATCCCAATAATAACTTCTCTTTCTGAAATTCAAGAAACGAATCTTTATCTCCTTTCCATTTCTGATGATGCCTTAGTTGAAGTTGCCAATAAGTTACCGTCAACAAGCTTTGTCGTTCATACTGCAGGAAGTGTTCCCATGGATGCTATTCCCCAAAAAAGAAGAGGCGTCTTTTATCCATTACAAAGTTTTAGTGAAAATCAAGTAATTGACTTTTCAACAATCCCAATTGGCATTGAATCTACAGATGAAAAAGATACTGCCATGCTCATGCAACTTGCCCATCTCATGGGAGGAAGGCCACAAAACCTATCTTCCAACCAAAGAGAAACGCTTCATTTGTCTGCTGTTTTGGTCAATAATTTTACAAATCACTTACTTACCCATGCTGCAAAGTTATGTGCATCACAAAATCTCTCGTTTGAGCTCTTACGCCCCTTACTAATTGAAACGGTTCGAAAAACAGAGCAACTAAAGCCACATGAAGCACAAACAGGGCCTGCCCTCAGAAATGATCAAAAAACAATCCATCGGCATTTAGAACGTATTTATGATCCTGCATTAAAAAATATTTACAAAACACTTACAACTTCCATTCAAACTTATTACGAAAATGAAAAACTATAAAAACTTCCTCCCTCATATCAAGACTTTCATTTTTGATGTAGATGGCGTACTTACTGATGGTAAAATATTAATTACCAATGAAGGGGAGCTATTACGCTCCTTTGATACCAAAGATGGCTATGCCATGAAATGTGCATTGGTCCAAGGTTACAAAATAGTGATCATTACCGGAGGAAGAAATCAAGGAGTAGAAGACCGATTTAAAGAACTTGGCGTCTTTGATATTTATATGGGCGCTCATCATAAAATAGATGCTTACCAAGACCTTATGGATAATTATGATTTAGATCCAGAGACTATTCTTTATGTTGGAGACGATATCCCCGACATCCCCGTCATGGAAAAAGTGGGTCTGGGCTGTTGCCCCTCCGATGCCGTTTCCGACGTAAAGGCCATGGCAAATTATGTCTCACATAAGAAAGGCGGAGAAGGTTGTGTTAGAGAAATTATAGAACAAGTACTGCGTGTTCAAGGTAAATGGCGTTTGGACTTAGGTGCTGGAAAAGATTAATATGGATACCCACGGTTATACAATTATACTTGCATCTGGCTCCCCTAGAAGGCAACATTTTTTTGAGGAAATGGGAATTCCTTTTTCTAAAAAAGTAATCCCTGTGGCTGAAGATTACCCTGAAAGTTTGAAAAATACTGAAATTGCTCAATACATTGTAAAGCAAAAGGCAGCTCCTTTTAAAGCATTGGTTAAAGAAAATGAAATCATTATCACAGCAGATACAATTGTATGGAACAAGAATAAATGTCTGGGTAAACCTGTAGATGCCCAAGATGCAACTCAAATCCTTCAATCACTATCCAACACCACCCATCAAGTAATTACTGCTGTAGGTTTTTTACAAAAAGACAAATGGGAATGCATCCATGAAGTTTCTGAAGTTACTTTTGGCCCCCTCAGTGAAGAAACAATTCAAAGCTACATTCAAACCGGATCGCCGATGGATAAGGCAGGTGCTTATGGCATTCAAGACTCCTTTGGCACCTTAAATATAACCTCCATTTCAGGGAGCTATACCAACATCATTGGACTTCCTGTTGCACAAGTTTTAAAGAAAATCAAAGAAATTATTAAGAATAAATAATATTTTTAAAAAATCCCAATATCTTCAACTAATGAAACATTTACTTCTTTTTATCTCCTTTATTTTGATGGGGTGTCAAACTCAAGAAAAAAAAGAGGACAGCACTAGCTTGCCTCTTTCTAAGGCTTTCAAAAGCTACTGGTTTGATGGAACTGCTGAGTTGAGCAGTTATCAATTAATGCAATCTCGTTATGGCACTCCCCGGGAAGGCCATGCCGTTTTGATATATGTTACCGAAGATTTCTTAGTCAAAGAGCAAGTCAAAGCCAATAAAAAATCGGAAGCCTCGCAAATGGTTTTAAAATTAAATCGTACCAAAAAATTTAATACTGGAATTTACCCATACTCCATCATGTCTAGTGTGTTTTCCAAACTAAGACAAAAAAAACCTTTGGCAAAAATCACTACTTCGGTGCAAGAATGGTGTGGACAAGCTTATACCCAATTGAATAGAAAAGAACGTTTAGAGATTTCAAGTCATTCCTATTTTGAAGGAGAAGCAGATCAAGACCTTTCTCTTGAAGATACATTAACGGAAGATGAACTTTGGAATTGGATACGAACGCAATCCAATCGACTACCTGTGGGAACACTGGAAATCATTCCTTCTCTTGAGTACATTCGATTAAAACACAAACCCATTAAGGCCTACAATGCCGTTGGGAGTTTGGAAACAAGCCCTGATTTCATCACCTATCAGCTCACCTATGCTGAATTGAATCGACAACTTTCCATTTCTTTTTCAAAAGAATTCCCTCATCAAATTTTAGGGTGGGAAGAAAAAGACTTGAAAAATCCAGAGCAAATTACCACCGCCAAAAGAATTAAATCCCTTAAATTACCCTATTGGACATTAAACCGCTTGGGAGATGAACGCTTCAGAGATTCTTTAGGTTTAAAATAGATTAAATGAAAAAGATCCGCTTTTTATTCCTGCTTTTCCTAGTACAAAATACACTCGCTCAAAGCAGTGCAGCAATTTACAAACAACTCAAAAAATTAAATACACTAGGTTCTGTACTTTATGTTGCGGCACATCCAGATGATGAAAACACCCGTCTGATTTCCTTATTTTCAAATCAATACAATTACAATACCGCATACCTATCCATGACACGTGGAGACGGGGGACAGAATTTAATTGGTACGGAATTAAGAGAAAGTTTAGGACTGATTCGTACCCAAGAACTTTTGGAAGCTAGAAAATTGGATGGTGGACAGCAATTTTTTACTACTGCAAATGATTTTGGGTATTCCAAGCATCCCGACGAAACTCTGGCCATTTGGAACAAAGAAGAAATTTTAGCACAAATAGTATATCGAATTCGTGCGTTTCAACCGGACATCATCATTCATCGTTTCGATCACAGAACCCCAGGAAGTACTCACGGACATCACAGTAGTTCTGCCCTATTGAGTAAGCTTGCTTTTGATTTGGCAGCAGATCCCAAAGCCTATCCCGAACAGCTAAAAACAGTTTCACTTTGGCAACCCAAAAGACAATTTTACAATACCTCTTGGTGGGCCTATGGGAGTCGAGAAAAATTTGAACAAGCAGACAAAACCAACATGATTACGGTAGAAAGTAATCCCATGGATTTGGTATTGGGTCGTTCCAATGCTGAAGTTGCTGCCAAAAGCAGAAGTCAGCACAAGTCACAAGGGTTTGGAAGTAGTCCGAGCTTGGGAAGCCAGAAAGAATATTTAGAACTCATCAACGGCACTCCCTTGGACAGCAACGATCCTTTTTCAGGGATCAACACCCAGTGGAGTCGTATTGCTGGAGGAGAACCCATTGGTAAGATGGTGGAAAAAGTCCTCTCCGATTTTGATTTAGAAAAACCCTATGCCAGTGTATCCCAACTCTTAATGATTTTCAAAAAAATCCAAGCTCTAGAAGATTCCCACTGGAGAAAAATTAAATTAGGAGAAGTCAAACGTATCCTTCAAAATTGTTTGGGACTGCGCTTGCAATTCAACACCAATCAACCTACAGGAGTTGCAAACACCAACGTATCCATCAACCTAAAAGCGTTTAATCCCAGTCCAGTTAGCGTTTTCCTTACGAAAATAGAGGGCATTAGCTCTTTAAAGGTAAATCAAAAGTTAACTTCAAATGATGCTTGGGAAAAAAGACAAAGCATTCGTTTACCCCAAACCCAAACCACTCCGTATTGGTTATTAGAAAAAGGAGATATGGGAAATTATAAAGTGAGCAATGAAGCATTCAAAGGTCTACCTGAAACCCCTAATTCCATTCAAGCTAGGTTTCATTTGACTGTGGAAGGGACTCCGCTGCAATTCGTCGTTCCCCTGAGCTACAGAGCGACCGATCGTGTGCTAGGAGAAGTAGTAGAAGCTTTTCAGTTAGTTCCCAAAATCACAACACAGCTCAATGAAAGTGTTGTCTTTTTCAATGACGATAGTGCCAAAAAAGTTCGATTGTCTGTTACCGCTCATGCAGCCAATGCTAAAGGGACTGTAAGTTTATGCGCTCCAGAAAACTGGGAAATTAGTCCGAGTTCACAAAATTTTAATTTAACTAGGGCAGGGACTTCTCAGGAGTTTAGCTTTGAGGTCACACCTCCAAAAGGAACTGCAACCGGAATTTTCAGTGCCCTGGCAACCCTCGGAGAGAAAAGTTATAGTATGCAATTGCAGGAGATAGACTATCCACATATTTCAAAACAATATTTAGTTTCCCCCAACGAAACCAAAGCCGTGAAAATCAATCTCAAATCCAAAGTAGATCACATCGCTTATCTCAAAGGAGCTGGAGATAAAGTTGCAGAAAGCTTACGAAATATCGGGATTCAAGTTACTGAATTTGAAACTGCAAACTTACGTTTAGAAAATCTCAAAAACTTCCCTACCCTGGTCGTTGGGATTCGGGCTTTTAACGTGTATAAAGACCTTGCTTTTAAAAATAAAATTCTTTGGGAGTTTGTCGAACAAGGAGGGACCCTTATTGTTCAATACAACACCAGTCGTGGATTTGACGGAAATATTGCAGGCCCCTATCCCATAAGCTTTTCAAGAGATCGAGTAACCGATGAACATGCAACAGTGACAGTCTTGAAACCTGAGCATCCGATCTTCAATAGTCCAAATGAAATTACATCCACCGATTTTGAAGGATGGGTGCAAGAACGAGGCTTGTATTTTTCAAGTTCTTGGGATCCGGCTTACGAACCTTTATTGTCCATGCAAGACAAAGGAGAATCACCAAAGAAAGGAAGTCTTCTGGTTGCAGACTATGGCCAAGGAAAGTTTATTTTTACTGGGCTTAGCTTTTTTAGAGAATTACCTGCTGGTGTTCCTGGAGCTTATCGTTTGATGGCGAACCTAATTTCTTATGGACAATGAAGCGATCTACCTATGTTATATTAATTCTGATGAATCTACTCTACTGGATCGGTTTCTATCAATTTATGAGCACCTATAGCTAATGCAGATACTGGATTGGATCATATTAGGGGCTACCTTAGCTTTTATCGTATTGTATGGCGTATGGAAGAACAACAGCCATCAGAACATTAAAGAATACCTAAAAGGAGGAAATGAAGCGCGTTGGTGGACTGTTGGTTTGTCCGTCATGGCTACTCAGGCAAGTGCGAT